>NZ_CAJWCF010000038.1 GCF_913020055.1 uncultured Paraglaciecola sp.
CAACTGGCTGTCAGTGAGGCCATTAAATTGCTCTAAAAACTTTGTAAACTGTGCTGGGATCATAGACCACCTCCTTATTAACTGTAATTATATACAGTATTGCAACAGTTTACAAAAACATAGCCATATTTTTAATAAATATAAATGAAACTTGGGTATACACATCAATGTATTAGGGTGAAAAGCCAACCAGCGTATTTTGATACTTTCGACTAGATTCTCATTTATGCTCAGTGAATTTTCCATGTCTTTTGTATACTCAATTATAACGTCGACAGATAACATACTAGTTGAGAATAGTATTTTTACCCAAACGCAAATCTTCAGAACAGAAATAGAAGCATCACTATAAGGTTATGTGTCTTCAGGCAATCCTACTTTAACCATCAAAAATACAACTGAGTTTAAATAAACGTATGCTCTAAATATTGAGGGCTGCATGCGGTACTAGCAGAAATATCAGCGCACATTAGATGGCTAGAGGAGTACTAAATCACCTCTACCTTTTAGCTCTTAACCACACCACTAGCCCTGCGATAACAAAGAAAAATGGTAATAAAAACAGTATCACTATGACTTGGCGTTTTTGTTTGCTGGTTAAATCTAGACGTTCGACTTTTATCTCTTTTGCGCTCACATAGGTTTTAAAGTCTAGCTCTGCCAACCAATTAACTAAGTTAAGGCCCATCTGTGCGTTGCTATATTGATTGATATACACATTGCTTAAGAAGTCCGCATCGGTAAACACTATCAACCGAGTATCTGAGGATTTATCACTTGCTACCTGTGAATCTTTTTCTTCAATCACCACATAAGAAAATGGCACTGGGCCGGCAGTATCGGTATTTGGATCAAATTGAATATCTAAGGTTCGGTTGGTTTCAGCCCAACTGTTTTCGGCTGATGCCGTAGAAGCAATAACCGCATATTTAATAGTAGGACGCCTGTTAGGTAAAACGCGAATAGAACGAGGCCGCACGTAAAAGGTGTAATCCAAGCCCTCTGTTATTGCTTTATGTCGCTGGTAATTTTTAGTCGCAGGACTGCCTACATCATCTCCAACATGATTAGTGAAATCGACTACTATGTCAGATTGAACATGCAAGCCCCATTGGTTAAGAATGTTATTTAGACTCGGATTTTTTTGTAATTGTTCTGCGCTCAATGGTTTGTCTGGCGTGGTAACCATAGTGTGCTCAATTAAAAACAATGCATCTCCGCCTTTGTCTAGGTAGTCACTAATTAACTTTGTTTCATTTGGGCTTAGGGCTTGTTTGGGGCCGGCAACTATCAACACATCACAATCGGCTGGAATTGACTTAGTAATACCTAACATTAACGTTTTAGTTTGAATGTTATTGTCGGCTAACAATTGTTTGAATTTGGATAAACCAGCGTATTCTTGATTTGTAGTTGAATACTCGCCATGACCCGTCAGAAAGTAAACCGTCCTAGCGTCTCGGCTAGCGCTGGCTATGGCATTCGTTAGCTTTTCTTCTGACAAGGCTTTTAAGGTGAAATCAACCTCTTTACGGTTGTCCCCTGATTGAACAATGACTTTTCGTTCATCAGCATTAATAGCGTTACCAAATTTTGCGGCATAAGAAATTTGTTCGATGGGATCTATTATTTCGGTTTTAATCACCCCCGCTGACACCCTTTCGTATTCTTTGAATAAGTCATGTAAATATTTGGGTGGCATACCTACATGAAAAGCCGTTAACTGCACGTCATTGGTTAGTGTGCTGATGTACTCAATCGTATTCTTAGATAAAGTATGTTGTTTATTTTGAGTGACATCCCATCTGATGCTCGAGGTATTGGCTAAATAATGCATGACCCCAAGAAACGAAATACTGGCGATTGTGATGCAAAAAATGAGGGCAAAGGTTTTCCACCTTTTAAGACTAAAAAAGCTGACAGAGTGCGCAGATTTTCCTTGGCCATAACCATGTTTAACAACCAAAGAAAGAAGTACGAAAAGTGTAATCCCCCCCATAACCACGAGTGTTATTGCCAAGTAACTAAATTGCTGCTCGATATAAAAAAGCGACAATCCGAGGACCAGACCTAACAGTGCAAAACCGCACAATAAAGGCAAAACTATTTGTTTATTCATTAGTGCCACAACCTGTTGTCGATACTCAGTCTGGTTAAGACCAAACACAACACAATACCGGCAACGTAATACACCACATCACTTGGTGTAATGATGCCTATGCCGAAGTTTTCTAAGTGAGTATGGGTACTCATCTGAATAAGAAATTGCTTAGCAGAACCGTCTGTATATTGAGTAAAACTGCTGGAGAAATAGAGCGAAAACAAAATCAAGTAAGACACAATAGCGGCAATTATTTGGTTGGATGTCCAGGAAGATGCGAGTAAACCAACCGCAATAAAAAATGCACCTTCTAACCAAATTCCTAGATACCCCGACAACATACTAAATGGGTCAGGCTCAGCAAAATATTCAACAATAAGATAATAAATACCTGTTAGGCCAATTAACAAAGAATAAAACACAAGCAAGCTTAAATATTTGCCCAATACAATCATGCTATGGGTTAAAGGAGCAGTGAGCAAAAATTCCATAGTGCCATTTGATTTTTCTTCAGAAAATAGTCTCATGGTTAACAGTGGGATAAAAAATACCAACATAAATTCCATTAGTTGAAAAACATCTCGAAGCGACACTTCGCGATTTTGATCGATGATCATAAAAAAGAAAACGTTAAACAACGACAACATCACAATTAGAATTATGTAGGCAATGGGCGAACTAAAATAACTGTGTAATTCTTTTTTGGCTAAAGCGAATATTTTATTCATCCATCACCTGCAGCTCAGATTTTTCAAGTGTGTGTTGTGGATGATAATTGAAGAAAACCTGCTCTAAGGTTAACGGCTGAGATTGGCCAGAATCTTTGTTTTTCAATAACTCGTCTAAGGTGTCATCAAGTACAATCTTTCCAGACTTAATCATTAATACTCGCTGTGCTACTTGTTCGATTTCAGTCAAGCTATGGGTACTTAACAAAACTGTCCTTTGCTCTCGTTGATTTTTAATTAAAGCCAATACTTGTTGAATTTGTATAGGATCGAGTCCACTAGTGGGCTCATCTAATATCAGTAATTTAGGTTCATGAATAATAGCCTGAGCAATACCAACACGTTGCTTATAACCTTTGGACAGAGTCGCAATCGTTTTTAGTTTAACCGACTCCAAATCGCATTCTTGTAGTACTTTAGCTAGCTGCGATTGACGTTTGTTTTTCGGCACACCTTTTATTTCAGCGGCAAACCTTAAGTAATACTGCACAGTCATGTCGCCATATAAGGGTGGTTTTTCTGGTAGATAGCCAATCTTTTGCCGAATGATTAATGAGTGTTTAGCAATATCATCGCCATCAATGCTTACCGTGCCAGATGATGCACTAATAAAAGAGGTCAAAATCCGCATCAATGTGGTTTTACCCGCACCGTTTTTACCTAAAAGGCCAACAATTTCGCCTTTATTCATTTCAAAGGAAATAGTATCTAATGCTTGAAATGAACCAAAATTTTTACTGATTTGTTTAACAATCAACATTGAAAGTACACGTCCAAATATAAAATTAGGTATGTCTAAGGATTTACTAACGTTTACCTTTGCTCTCGAGGCTCACGGCCAAGGTAGATTATTCAGCATCATCACTTAATTGTGAGTATTGCCCGAAAACACCTTTTAAATAAAACTATCAACACGTTAGTCAGAAGATATATTACAAAGATAGTAGCACCATTCATACTTTCGAAAATCGTTATGTTCAAATGTTAGATTGCTCATCTATTTATAGATTTCTACCATTAAAGTAATCCAATGATGAACCCAACAATCAGACTAACTATATTCACTGGCGCTTTATTCAGATAAAGTCAAAGATAAACACTCATTCAATATAGCATTGATCGAGTTACAAATATTAATCCCAAATAATCCTCAAATTCAACTATGGTTGGTTCAAAATGGTCAATAGCATCGTTCTTCCAAAAATCATGCAGATAGGCGCTAACGCGCTTAACTTACTTCCAGATACGTTGGCCAGTTTAGGTTGTCGTTTACCTTGCATTATCACCGACAGGACCATGTTAGAACTGGGTTATGTGGCCAAAGTTGAAGCGCTATTAAGCCAACAACACATAAAGTTTGGTTTATTCGCCGACACTATGCCCGAACCAAATGACACATCAATATTAGCGGCTGTCGAGATGGTCAAAACTGGCCAATATGACTGCCTGATTGCGCTGGGTGGTGGCAGTGCTATTGATAGTGCCAAAGCGATTGCCTTGTTGGCCTCTCATGGAGGTAAAATGAGTGACTACAAAGTGCCTTATCAAGTAACCGAAATAAGTTTACCTGTAGTGGCCATTCCTACTACTGCTGGTACAGGATCGGAAGCGACCAAAGTTACAGTTATTTCTGACTCAGCAACAGATGAAAAAATGCTGTGTATGGGCACAGGTCTAATTCCAAGCGCAGCCATAATCGACTATCAATTTACCCTTAGTCTTCCCAAAAGGATTGCCGCTGATACTGGGATAGATGCACTCACCCATGCGATTGAAGCCTATGTCAGTCAAAAATCGAATCCATTTAGCGACCAGCAAGCCATTGCTGCAATGAAACTGATTGCGCCTAATCTAATCAAGGTTTGTCAGCAGCCTAATAATCTTGAAGCTAAAGAAGCCATGATGTTAGGTGCAACCTTGGCGGGCATTGCATTTTCGAACGCTTCAGTTGGTTTAGTTCACGGTATGAGCCGCCCCATTGGCGTACATTTTCATGTTCCCCATGGCATGAGTAATGCCATGTTATTGCCGACCATTACTGAATATTCATTGTCTGGTGCGCCACGTAAATATGCAGAATGTGCCAAACATATGGGTTTAGTTTCTGATAGTGAAGATCACACATCTGCACATCAAGCACTTATCAATGAACTCAAACATATCAATCAGACCTTAGAAGTGCCCACACTGGCTGAGTTTGGCGTTGTAAAAACTGAATATGAGGGTTTATTGATGAATATGGCTGAACAAGCATTGGCTTCAGGCTCGCCAAATAACAATCCTAAAGTTCCTGTTTTAAGCGATATCATTAAGTTATATAAAAAAGTCTGGGCATAACTCGTATGAATAGACATAATTTGGCTATCGCCTACTAAAAATGGCGTTCCTATCATTCTATTTGCTGCAATTTTTTTGTAAAGCAGTTAGGCTAATAACATAATATTAACAATAAAAATTAGGACTTTAGATGAACTTAGCAAGCCTCGATATCGCCATTTTTGTGGTGTACGTAATAGGGCTTTTAGCCCTTGCATTATATATTTCCAGAGCAGAAAAAAACCATGAAAGAAATACTCAGGACTATTTTTTAGCGAGTAAATCTCTACCTTGGTGGGCCATTGGTGCATCACTTATTGCTGCAAATATATCAGCGGAACAAATCATTGGTATGTCCGGTTCCGGCTATGTACTTGGATTAGGTATTGCGTCTTATGAATGGATGGCGGCGATCACGTTAATCATAGTGGGTAAATACTTTTTACCAATTTTCCTCAAAAATGAAATTTATACTATGCCCCAGTATTTACAACAGCGCTTTGATGGTCGTGTAAAAACTATCATGGCAGTGTTCTGGTTGGCGGTGTATATCTTTGTTAACTTAACTGCTGTTTTATGGCTGGGTGGTTTGGCCATTACCACTATTACGGGCGTAGACTTAGCCTACGGCATGATATTCCTTGGTTTGTTCTCTATTGCTTATTCATCCTACGGTGGACTTAAAGCAGTTGCCTACACCGATATTATTCAAGTTGTGTTATTAGTATTTGGTGGACTCGTCCTGACTTATATTAGCTTAGATTTAGTCTCAGACGGCAATGGTGTGTTAGCAGGGTTCTCAATACTGACAGAACAAGCACCAGAAAAATTCGACATGATATTCTCTGCTGATAGCCCTCACTATATAAGCCTTCCTGGTTTGTCTGTGTTGATTGGTGGTATGTGGGTGATGAACATTTCGTATTGGGGTTTTAACCAATATATTATTCAGCGTGCATTAGCCGCTAAAGACTTAGCAGAAGCCCAGAAAGGTATCGCTTTTGCTGCCTATCTGAAGGTTTTAGTACCATTTTTTGTGGTGGTTCCTGGTATCGCAGCATCGATACTTTTCACTGATTTAGATCGCGCTGATCAAGCTTATCCCAGTTTAATGAACCTAATGCCAATAGGATTAAAAGGCTTAGTGTTTGCTGCATTATTCGCGGCGATAGTGTCTTCGTTAGCCTCTATGTGTAATAGCATCTCGACTATTTTCACTATGGATATCTACTCACACTTCAAAAAAGATGAAAGCCAAACTCACTATGTAAGAGTTGGCCGTAGCGTCAGTATAATAGCGCTGATAATTGCGATGATTTGTGCCAAACCTTTACTTGGCCAATTTGAACAAGCGTTTCAATATATCCAAGAATTTACTGGTTTCTTTACGCCTGGAATAGTGGTTATTTTCTTACTAGGTATGTTCTGGAAAACCATGAATTCAATAGGTGCTATTACCGCAGCTGTAGGCTCTGCGGCTTTATCTATATTGTTTAAAGTGACTTTGCCAGCATTACCCTTTATGGACAGAGTGGGCGTGGTATTTTTAGCCTGTATCGCATTGGCAGTATTGGCATCTTTAGCTACCCGCAAAAACTATGTTGCAGGTGGAACAGGTGTTGTTTCATTAGATAAAGTGAATTTTGATACTAAAGGGTCTTTTAACATCCTTGCTATTGGAATAGTGGTAATACTCGCTGCTTTGTATGCTACATGGTGGTAAACCAGCTCGATAATTAGCTTTAAAAAAATCTAACCTTAACAGTGTTTTATTGGAGTTCACAACTCGGTAAAACACTGTATTTTGTCCACGAATAAAAGCTAAACAAGGAGACAATCATGCAACTTGAGCAACTAGCTAATGACTTTTGGCGACAAGGTTATCTTGTTCTTGAAGACTTTTTTTCAGCAGACACTATGGATAGCCTACAAAATTTAATACTCGGGCATTATGGTCTGAACCCAGAATATGAACACGAAGCAGCGTTTCTATCGAAATCAGCGACTGAAGTGATTCCTTGGTTTCCGCAAAGGTCTGGCGAACACGCCTTTGATGAAATTGATCAATGCCCTAAGATGCTTGAGTTAACACAGGCAATTCTAGGCGCTGGTTGGCAAGGTTTGTATTGCATGACTATGTTTTCAAAAAAAGGCACCAAGGGACAAGCTTGGCATCAAGACTGCCCTCCCGATGATCCTCAGCAATATAACCTAAACCGTTTGGTTTATACCATGGACATTGATGAACAAGTGGGCGGAGAAGTATTAGTCATGCCGGGTAGTCACCGATTAGGCAAACTGCCGGTTGGCGAAGTCAATGAAGATTTTTCTGAGCAAGTAACATTAATGCCTAAAAAAGGTACATTGGTAATAATACATGGCCATACATGGCACCGTGTGTTGCCAATAAAGGGCGCCTATCGTTTATCTACCAATTATAGAGCCGTGCCGCAAAACACCCCTGAAGACATCACTGACATTTGTGTTTATCGCAATATGCTGTATCAATTTTCCACATCTAAGGTGTTAGAAGACAGGCTAGTGTAAAAATCAACCAGCATAGAACTGAGGGTTAAAAAAATAATTTACCCCTTATTATCAACTAGACCGTTTTGTGTTGTTGCAAAAAATCAATAAATTGTTGTTCTGGCAGTGGATTACTAAAGTAAAAACCTTGTATTTCGTCACAGCCCATAGCAGCTAGGATTTCTTGCTGCTCAAGCTCTTCGACTCCTTCAGCTATCACTTTTAATTCTAAATTTCGTCCTAGTTCGATAATAGTACGTACTATCGACTGATCAGCAGTTTGATGCTGAATATCTTGTATAAAAGATTGATCAATTTTGAGTTTATCTATATTAAATTTTCGAAGATAACTAAGCGACGAATAGCCGGTACCAAAGTCATCAATGGCCAAGTGCAGACCTAAATTTTTGAGCTGAGCTAAGGTTTCGATAGCCTCTTGTTCATTAAAGATAATCACCCCTTCAGTCACTTCCAGTTCCAAATTTTTTGCTTGTAATCCAGTCTCTTTCAGCACATTTTTAACTTTACTTAAAAAGTCTTTGCGACCAAATTGTAAAGGAGAAATATTGACAGCAATGACTAACTCACTCCAACCTAAACTCACTAAATTTTGCGCTTTTTGACAAGCAGTATGCAAAATCCAATCACCCAACTTGTCAATAAGTCCAGCTCGTTCAACCAAGGGGATAAACTCGCTGGGTGTAATCCAATTGCCATTCCTCTGCCATCGAATAAGCGCTTCAGCGCCAATTATCTTTCCGCTGGAAAGTGCCATCTGAGGCTGAAAATACAACTCAAATTGAACCCGATCAATAGCAACACGCAAGTCGTCAATTAATTGCTGTTCATAGAGTAATTTTTCACCCAACTTAAGATTAAACAACACGTGACTTTTGTCTCTACTACTAGCCGACTTATCTAATGCCGCAAGTGAATTTTTATGTAGTTGAGTATAGTTTTTTCCATGTTGAGGGAAATTGGCAAAGCCGAAATCAAGCTGCACTTGGTATTGGCAATGGAATATCGTCGAACTTATTCTTTGATCTATTTTTTGCACCAAACTGTCTATTTGTCTATTACTCAAATCACTGGTGCAGACTAAAACGAAACTTTTTTCGCTTACATGAAAAACGCGACATCCCTCTTTATCTATACTGAGCAAAATATTCTCTAAAGAAGTAGCGACTTCTTCAACCACTGTGGATGCTACTGTCAGCCCTTGCCCAGAAATCAATTGGCTAAATGAGCGAATTTCAATCAGCCCAAATGTGAATTTCTGTTCAGATTCACACAACTGGGTGACTGTTTTTTCTAATTCATAATGATTAAGTAAACCCGTTTGCGGATGATGGCTCGCTTTGAAAAGCAATTCCTGTTCAAACTTTTTACGCTCTGTGATATCAGTTAAATGCATATCCCATTGACGTTGGTCTTCTAACCAATGTAAGTCACATTGGAAATATAACTGTTCAATTTGATACTCAAATTGTTTAGAGCCCGCTTTACCCTCCTCTAAGATTTGTTTTTGATATTCTCCAATATTATTGGCCAGCAACCATTCTGTTTTGTCCTCTGGAAAACCCAATATATCGAGTAAACGTTTAGTCGCTGGATTGCGATAGGTCACAACATTTCGGCTATCGAGACTAATAACTGGATTGGGATTACGCGTTGAAAAAAGTGAAAGGCGTTGATTACGAGCATCAGTAGACAGGTACGCTTTTAAAGCCTTGGCCACTATATAGGCTACTATTAAGGTTGCTAATCCATATAACACAACAAAAAATCGGACTAACTCAAGGCCGTTTAAAATAACCTGTTCAGATAGTTCTACTTTATTTTCAGTGAGGGTAATTAATTGTTGAATTTGTGGGCTTGTAGCACGGCGAACGTCAGTAATAGTACGCAATTGCTGACGGGCTAAATCCCAATTGGTTTCAGCTGCAATGATATTCAGTACAAACTCATCGGCGAGTTTGTTCAATTCTTGCAAGCTGTTCTGAGTAATTTCTAAAGGCGGAATATCTCCAAATCTCACCAAAAGCTCAGCAAAAACACGCTGAGTTTGTTGATTAGTCACCAAATAACCTTGTGCAAAATCGTCTTGCTTTTGGGTTGCATAAAACTCGTAAAAAAAACGTTCTTGTTCAATTAAGCTATTGTTCAATTTACTCAACAAATCATAAGCAGGCACTTCTTGGGCAATCAGGTCTGCCGTTTTCTTGGCGATATAATCGCCCTTATAATAGACCACGGCACTGACCGCTATGCCTAACACCAGCACTAGGGCAAAAATAACGTTTATTAGCCTATGCGAGCGCTGGATGAGATTATTAATCGACACTACAAGAACCTACTTAGGTATCATTTTAATTGGGTTAGCTGATAAGGCAATTTAGTTACAAAACTGAACATTCGTTTGTTAATCAAACGAATGAATTATGTGCCTAACGTGGCGGAAACATACCGCCCATTCCTCCAGCTCCACCCGGTGGCATCATGCCTTTCATATTGCGCATCATTTTTTTCATGCCGCCTCCAGACATTTTCTTCATCATTTTTTGCATCTGAGTAAATTGTTTCAATAACCTATTCACATCTTGAATTTGGGTACCAGAACCTGCAGCTATCCGGCGTTTACGTCCGCCTTTTATTACATCTGGCCTTGTGCGTTCACCTGGCGTCATAGAATTGATGATGGCTTCCATTTGGGTAAATGACTTATCGTTTGCCTTATCTTTAATTTGCGCCGACATATTACCCATGCCCGGCATTTTATCCATCATCGACATCATGCCGCCCATGTTGCGCATTTGCTCTAGTTGTTCTTTGAAGTCTTGTAAGTCGAAGCCTTTGCCTTTTTGTACTTTTTTGGCAAGTTTTTGCGCTTTATCTTTATCAACTTTACGCTCTACTTCTTCGATCAGGCTTAGCACATCGCCCATGCCCAATATGCGCGAGGCGATACGTTCTGGGTGAAAGGCCTCCAACGCATCAAGCTTTTCGCCCAGACCAATAAACTTAATCGGCTTGCCTGTAATATGTCTTACTGATAAAGCGGCACCACCACGAGCATCACCATCGGCTTTGGTTAAAATCACACCTGTTAGAGGTAACGCGTCGTTGAACGCTTTAGCAGTATTGGCCGCATCTTGGCCGGTCATTGCATCAACCACAAATAAAGTTTCAACCGGGTCAATAGCTTTGTGTAATGCTTGGATTTCTCCCATCATTTCGCCATCAACATGTAAGCGACCAGCCGTATCTACTAGTAATACATCGAAGAAATGTTTTCGGGCAAAATCTATAGCAGCATTAGCAATATCAATTGGTTTTTGATCTTCAGATGATGGAAAGAACTCCACTCCAACCTCAGTGGCTAGGGTTTCAAGTTGCTTAATGGCTGCTGGACGATATACATCGGCACTGACCACTAACACTTTTTTCTTTTCACGTTCTTTCAATAGCGAAGCTAATTTGCCCACACTGGTGGTTTTACCAGCACCTTGCAAACCAGCCATTAATACAACTGCTGGAGGCTGTGCTGCTAAATTCAACGATTCGTTGACCTGCCCCATAACCGATTCTAATTCGGATTGGACAATTTTTATGAAGACTTGGCCTGGATTAAGGCTTTTGCTGACTTCAGTGCCAACCGCCCGCTCTTTCACTTGGCCGATAAAATCTCTTACGACAGGAAGGGCAACGTCAGCTTCAAGTAATGCCATACGCACTTCGCGTAAGGTATCTTTGATATTATCTTCGGTAAGTCGCCCTTTACCGCTAATATTTTTAAGTGTTTTGCCTAAACGTTCGCTAAGATTTTCAAACATGTGTTGTGCTACCTACAATTTTTTATGGCGTTATTATATAGAATAAGCGGGCAGATAAGAATGCTCAAGAGTATAACTATATGGAGAATTTATCAGTTAAAATGAACTATCGGTAAAACGTGTGACTTAACTTTAGATAACTTTAGTAAAAACAGTATGTTAAATATACAAAAGGTATTTACATCATCATTTGATACATACAGAATTGGAATTATTACCTGAATAAGGCAGGCACGACAAGAGATAGCAGGCTTTCGGTTGCACGTTCAAGGAAGGCAGCAGTAATAATAACAGTGCTGGACGGTACTACTCATAAGAAGTTAAGGTTTTTTTAATGCTTAAACTCGTTTGCGCTATGTAATGTACTGGGAATTAGTGTTAGTTTTGAGCTTAATTTGTCGTTACTTTTTGTATGGATAATTCAGTAAACAAATGTTCATCTCTCTTCTTTCAAATATTTTTCTAGGTCAGTTGTCATGTTGTTAGACATCATATGTTTCGCTTTTTATATGTTGGCATCAGGCATTATCGTCACAGGTATGTTTCAAGAAAATGGCCCGAATAATCGCGCGGCCATCTTTAGTGTTTTGGTAGCAATAGGCTTACACATAGCTATTTTACGCAGCGGAATAGTTGTTGAGTCTGAGCAAGGCCAGAATATGAGTATGCTAAACGTAGCATCCTTGGTGGGCTGGCTAATTAGTGTCACTATGCTGTTTGCATCCTTTCGATTGCCAAACACTATTTTATTGCCTGTTGTATATAGTTTTACTGGTCTAGTGGTGTTGCTTGGTGGAATGCTCCCCAGCGCTCATATGATGCAAATTAGCATTCAGCCTAATTTATTGATCCACATTAGTTTGGCTTTGTTTGCCTATGCATGTTTAGCCATAGCATCTCTGTATGCGGTGCAATTGTCTTATATAAACTTACGCCTAAAAGAAAAAAATGCATCACTCTTGCATTCGTCTTTGCCGCCTTTAATGGCAGTAGAAAACATTCTCTTTAAGTTACTTTTAGTGGGTACTGTTTTACTGACTCTATCCTTAATCAGTGGGTTTATGTTTTTGGATAACATGTTTACCAAAGAGCAGGCCCATAAAACTATCTTATCCCTTATAGCATGGGGTCTATATAGCATTGTTTTGTTTGGTCACTATACATTTGGATGGCGCGGAAAACCGGTAATTTGGTCAACCACTATTGGCGGAGTACTGCTCACCCTAGCCTATTTTGGCAGTCGCTTTGTTAGGGAAGTCATACTTAACGCTTGAATAGCAATTAAATTGCCCTTAAAGTGCGGGTTCATAATTACCATAGGATTTCCATAGTTGGAAGACATCGCCACTAGTAGTTTATTCATAATTCTTGGTGTTTTGATTTTACTCTCTGCATACTTCTCAAGCTCTGAAACTGGCATGATGTCGATTAATCGATATCGTCTCAAACATTTAGAGAACGAAGGGCATAAAGGTGCACTGAGGGTGCAAAAACTATTACAACGTCCAGATAGACTAATTGGATTGATTCTAATAGGTAACAACCTTGTCAATATTGCCGCTTCTTCAATCGCCACCATTATTTGTATGCGTTTGTTTGGGCATTTAGGACTTGGCGTTGCTACTGCCATTACAACATTATCTTTGACCTTAGTGATTTTGATCTTTGCCGAGGTCACACCAAAAACGCTTGCCGCACTGTATCCAGAAAAAATATCTTTTCCTAGCTCCTTTATTTTACTGCCGTTGCTAACCCTACTTTACCCATTGGTGTGGTTGGTTAATGGAATATGTAACGGTTTGTTGGCGCTTATGCGAGTGCGACCTGCAGGTGACGATGGCAATAGTCTGAGTCGAGAAGAACTGCGTACCGTAGTACACGAAGCAGGTGCAATGATCCCGAAGAAACACCAAGATATGTTAGTTGGTATTTTAGACCTCGAAAATGTCACCGCTGAAGATATTATGGTGCCTCGTAGTGATATTGTGTCTATCGACATTAACGACGAATGGAAAGATATTCAAAAACAATTAGTCAACTCGCAACACACTAGAGTGCTGTTATATAGAGATAGTATTGATGATGCAGTTGGTTTTGTTCACGTACGTGATGCGCTAAGACTTTTATCGAAAGATGAATTTAGTAAAGCCACATTGCTCAGAGCTGTGCGTGAAATCTATTTTACACCTGAGTCCACGCCTTTACACACTTTGATGTATAAATTTCAAGAGGTAAAAGAACGTATTGGCCTAGTAGTAGATGAATACGGCGACATTCAAGGTTTAGTGACCTTAGAAGATATATTGGAAGAAATTATCGGTGATTTCACCACTAGTTTTTTGCCTGATCATAGTAAAGAAGCTAATTTGCAACAAGACGGTAGTGTGTTAATTGATGGCAGCGCCAACATTCGTGAACTCAACAAAGAACTAGATTGGCAATTCCCTACCGAAGGTCCTAAAACCTTAAACGGATTGATTTTAGAATATTTAGAAGATATTCCAGAAGCGAATATTAGTTTACGTCTCGCCGGTTATCCGATCGAAATATTAGAGATGAAAGACAATATGGTCAAAACGGTGCGGGTAATACCTGAATTTTATCGAAGTGAGGAAATGAACGCCTCTGAGTAACTATCTGTTTATTCTAGATTGGGGTAAATCAGCCCTTTTTCTTTTCTCGGTTACTTTTGATTTTATTCTTTAGAAATTCTACTTTTTCATTCAAGTTTGATAAGCGATCATAAATCCCCTGAAGCTCATCATCGTGAGTCAGTTGTGATTCATTTACTTGGTATTCCAGTGCCTGTTGCAAGACAGAGGGCAAACTTTTGCTGATCATATTTAACATATCGGTTCATAGGACTGTTTTCTTAAGCTTATTTACTCGGGATGATAGATGTTTTCGATGACACCATCCCCACGTTCTGCATCATACTCAACAATCACCAAACTTGAGGTGTCAAACAACATAGTTTGTTTGTCTTTGTGTACTTCTTCCAAAAAGTAACTAACAAATGGCATATGACTGACAATCAACATAACATTGCTTGATGGAGAGTCCTCAATAAGAGCTTTAACAAAGTCATGAGCAACTTTTGGGTCTCCTTCAGGTATCACATCTTCACAAACCTGTGACGAGATTACTTTCACCTCAGAACTAAGTTGCTGGAATGTCTGCTGAGCACGGGCGTAACTGCTTATTAACGCTATATCAATTGGCGTATTTGCACCTAAATAACCAACCAACCACCGACCCGCGTCTACCGCTTGTTTTTCACCGTGACCGGTTAAATTACGCCTTTTGTCCTGCACACGAAACGTTTCAGCCTCGCCATGACGCATAATAATTAATTTCATATTTCTCGCAGAAATTGTATTTCGAACATTAAGGCTTGTTCTTACTAATATAGCAAAAAACATAATTAAAAATCTGCTCCTTTAAAAAATTAGTTTATGCTTTAAACGTCTCTCAACTTAAGGGAAGAGAATTTTGCTGAAAAGTGCTTACGACAATCGTAATTTTAACTGTATTGAATTGCCTAATGGTCTGCGAGTTTTGCTAGTGCAAGATCCTAATAGTGTAAAGAGCGCCTGCTCTGTTACCTTTAATGTAGGGCACTTCAATGATGATAAAGATTGCCATGGTATTAGTCACTTATTGGAACATATGCTGTTTTTGGGTAACGAAGACTTTACTGAACCCAACGTATTTAATGATTTTGTTGCCACCCACGGCGGTAGCATTAATGCTTTAACAGGCACCGAGTACAGCAGTTATTTCTATGAAGTTGCAGCTGAATTTGAACAACAAGCCTTAATCCACTTATTCGCAATGCTTAGTAAACCTGTGTTCTGCGAAACACTTATTGAAAAAGAAATTAGTGCAATCGACGCAGAGTTTTTGTTAAAACAGAAAGACGATTTGAGAGGCCTTTATCAGGTGCACAAAGAAACCTGCAATCCTGCTCACCCTTTTAGTCAGTTTTCGGTGGGAAATCAACAAACCTTCGAGCCTTTCAGCCCACACCAACTGAAACAAAAGTTGCAAAACTTATTTGCACGATTTTACCAACCTCAAAATGCCTGTTTGTGTTTAGTTAGCCAGCAACCACTAGCTGTCAGCGAAAAATCTATCCGGCAAACGTTTAACGATTGGCCATCAAATAATGAGTTACCGGATCAATCGCTAGCAGCACTTTACCTTGAGGAAAACTTAGGAGTAGAAATCAATATTTTGCCACTGCAAAAGGCACAAAGAATGATTTTGACATTTGCACTTCCAGAGCAGCACTCTTTCTATAGAAGTAAACCCTTAAGTGTTCTTAGCCATATTTTAGGTGATGAAGGTGAAGGCGGATTATTACATTTCTATAAATCCAAAAATTGGGCGACTAGCTTAAGTGCTGGAGGGGGGATAGAAGGCAGTACGTTTAAAGATTTTAATATAAACCTCCAATTAACAGATGAAGGTATTAAATACTCAGACGAAATAATCACCGCACTTTTCTCATATATTCAATTGATCAGAGAGGAAGGTATTGAAACATGGAGAATCGAAGAAACCGCCACCCTTAATCAACTTATGTGGGACTTTCCCGACCAAGCTAAGGCCGTTGATGAAGCATGCCACTATAGTCAAGCTATGTTCGAATACCCACCACAACACTTGATTGCAGGCGACTACATTCTAGATAAACCATCAATAGACATAATCTTACAAATGTTAGATTTTTTCTGCCCAAAAAACATGCGTATAAAAACCGTCAATCCTTTGGTTAAAACAACTCATAAAGCCAAGTGGTATCATACACCTTACAGTGTCGAAAGAATTGAATCGGTTCGCTTAAAGTCATTTTTAAATGGCAACTGGCGCGCAAAATTTGTGTTACCTAGGGCCAATAAATATTTATCTACTTGCCAACCAGCAAAACCCATTGCTCCTGAATTTACCCTACCTAAGCAAATTATCAGCGAGAATGGACTTGCTATTTGGTATGGGCAAGACGACAAGTTTAAGCAACCTAAAGGTGATTGTTTTTTAACCTTTGATTGCCACGCCGTAAATGAAGGCATTCAGATAACCACGGCTAAAAGGTTATGGGTAGCGTTATTGAACGAAAAATTCAACCAAAAGTATTATCAAGCGAATCTGGCTGGTATGCATTTCCATCTCTATCCTCACCAAGGTGGGTTTTCTCTGCAAACCAATGGTTTTAGTGCAAACCAACTCGAATTCTGTACTAACCTTTTAACCCAAATTGTTGAAAATAACGATTTTTCTAATAGTTATTCGCAAGTAAAAGCCAAACAATATCAAGGCTTATCTAATGCTCTATTAAACAAACCAGTGAATCGTCTTTTTTCAACTCTTTCAGTGCTAATGCAACAACAAAACCAAGCACCAGCAGATATGGCTGAAGTGATGCAAAACTTAACGCCTGATGACATATCGGCAACCAAGAAAAAATTACTCAGCCAATTTCATTTAGAAGGTCTGATGTATGGTGATTGGGCAGCAGAAGATGCATATAGAATCAGTGATGACATCAAAAAATTCAGGATCATGCATGCTGCATGCAGCAAATTACAGAGAGGTGTAGCTGACATAAGGCATAGCGGTACCATTTCCCACTACGTTGATTGTCATCATCAAGACCCAGCGGTTGTCATCTACATCCAAGCGCCCGATGCGAGTTTAAAAAACGTCGCACTGACCATTTTGGCTGAGCAATTACTCGCCACACCGTTTTTTAATCAACTACGTACCGAACAGCAACTTGGTTATTTAGTTGGCAGTGGCTACATACCTTATAATCAACATCCTGGAATAGGTTTTTATATTCAATCACCTCATCACCAAGCCGAATACCTGATTCAAGCCGTTCACTTGTTTTTGCAACAAACCGTGGAAAATATTAATCAGTTCAGTCATATATGGGATGCACTCAAAAAAGGGGTCATGAAACAATTAATGGAGAAAGACACCAATTTAAGTATGAAAAGCCAAAGGTTGTGGATGGCTATAGGAAATCAAGATTGTACATTCACTTACAATTCTCGCATGACCCAAACAATCTTAGACATTCAATTTTCTGAACTCAAAGCCTACCTAATTTGTTTGGTTTCCCGACAAGGGTTTGGAGAGATAATATTACACAGTGGAGAGTCACAACAAGCCCCTGCCTCACTCAACAACAACGTGATAACAGATATAAAAAGTTTTAAATCCAACAGTCAATATCTCTGATTTCAGAGATAAACTAGCTAAAAAAGCAGCAATCAATCACTTTTCTGATCAAGTCGTCTCTTTTAACAAGATTAACACTTGTAGCAACCCTATAAATTAGGCATATTTAGCATCAGGCGATAAGGATATGCGGCCGACTAAATCTAAATATAATAAGGTAGTCCAGTACCACTAGGTGAGAAGTGCATATTCGTGATTTATTAACATTCCGCAGATTTGTTTTATATCTGTTTTTAGGGCTTTTATTAGTTCCCTGTGCACATGCTGCTAACAATGTTTTCGTTAAATATACTAAGTCTCAAGGCTTAGTACAAAACACTGTTACTAATAGCTTAGAAGATCCTCGCGGATTTATGTGGTTTAGCACTTTTGAAGGCTTGAGCCGTTTCGATGGTTATGACTTCGTAAATTATAGACATTCTAGCAAAGACCCTAATTCCTTACCCAATAATTTCACCAAAAAATTACTGTTAGATTCTCGTGGTGACCTTTGGATTGCGACTAAAAATGGGTTAGCAAAATACAATCCCCTAAAAGACAATTTCACTACTTATAATAAAGATAATAGTCAGTTAACCAGTAATGAAATTTTTTCTCTTGCCCTGAATCAAGATGGAAATTTATTAGTTTCCACTACTGAAAACCTTTTCCTTTACGATTTTTTAGCTGACGCGTTTCTACCTTTTAGTGTTAACGGTGAAAACCTACCTGCAGACATTAAAGTGATATTTAGTGAACAAGATAGAACTTGGTTAGGAACTTTAGCCAACGGTATTTTTATTCTAGAACATTCGTCGAATACATTATTTAGTTTGCAAAAGGCGAATCCTTGGAATCTAAAAATAAATGCAAATTACTTATTTGATTTTAAGAAAATTGACGATTCCTATTGGCTCGCAACTGAAAGAGGTGCCTATGTCATTGATGACCGACTTGCTTCTGTAAAACTATTAAATACTCAAAGCAATCCTTCAATAGTTGGTAACGATGTACTCAGCATTTTACAAAACTACAATGGCAATATCTGGCTTGGTACTACAACAGGGATCAGTATTTTAAGTAGTGACAAAGAACTGTTATTTTCATACGACTCTCAAAACTACATTAATTTTGGCTTAGAAAGCTCACATATTTTGAGCCTATATAAAGACTCAAACAACTCAATTTGGTTAGGCTCTTATTCAGGTGGTTTATATCGTTATAACGCTGATAGTTCTGAAATAAAGCTTTTTAACAAAGCCTCCAATCATCATTCTGGGCTAGCAGGAAAGATTGTTTGGGGATTAGCAGAAGACTCCAACGAAAAAGTATGGGTTGCAACTCAATCTAATGGTCTAAGCCAATTTGATGCTGAAAATCATGTATTTAAAAAGTTTTTAAGCGATTTTGAACATAATATTTGGGCCCTTGAAATCGATGTGTTCGATCATATTTGGGTTGCTAGTTCTGGTGGGCTTTTTATTTATAAGCAAACAAGTAATTCTAAAATAACCTTAGTTAAAACAATTTACCCTGGTAAAGATATTATAAAGCTAACCTATTTTTTTGGGCGCATGTGGATACGTACTGAAAACGGCAAAGTGAATTGGGTCGATACAAAAAGCTTACAAATCGAAGAAATTGATTTGGCACACAACAAAATAAATTATATTCAACCTCTACATGTAGATATCAATAAAAACCTTTGGATTGACACAAATTTGGGAATGGTTTTATACAACCTTGATAACAAGATGATAAAGCAACTAATGGTAGATTTAAAGTCTCCCGTTAGGAACTTTAATTCCGTGATTGAAGTCTCTGATGGCTATTGGTTATCTTCTCTAAGCCAAGGCATTATTAAACTTGAAAAAGCTTCATACCAAGTTACAAAACAGCTAAATTATGAAAATGGTTTAGCAAGCAATCAAATCCTAAAATCGATTAAATTTAAAAACAGTCTTTGGGTATCACATGCCAATGGAGGCATAGACGAATTATCATTAGAAACCGGAAAACTACTACAAAACATAGCGCCTAGCAGATTGGGTTATAATGAGCTTAATGAAGATTCTGGATTACTTTCTAAATCAGGCAATATATTATTTGGGGGCACTGACGGCTTATTAATGTTCGATGCAGATAAACTGTCTCTTGAAGCCAAAAAGCAGAAGGCATCTATTGTTCAGTTACAAAAGAGTAAAATGCCCACTATTACCCAACTACGCTTATTTAACTTAAAAACATCTGTGCATTCGGATAATTCGCCACTTAAAAAACCAATTAATTTATCTCGTAGTATTGATTTGCCAAATGAATCGACAAGGCTAAGCATTAAGTTTGCTCAAGTGAACCCTGTTAATCCAGAAGCAGTTAAATATCGCTATAGATTGCTAGGTAAGTCAGACAAGTGGATAGAAACCGATTCAGAGTCGTTAAGACGTGCTGAATTTACTTACTTGGATTTTGGCAGTTATGAATTCGTAGTGCAGAGCAAAAAACCTTTAGCTACTTGGTCTGAATCTAGATCTCTTCAAATCAATATAGCTCCACCTTTCTGGCTAGAACAAAACGCCATAATATTATATGCCATCTTAAGTATTTTAATTTTAATTTACTGGCTCAAACAACTTCGTTCTAGAAGTGCTATTCGCCAATCTATTCTCGTTAATGAAGAACGATTAAAGTTAACACTTTGGAGCAGTGGCGATGAACTATGGGATTGGGATATTTATCAAGGCCAAGTATTTCGCTCCAATACATGGGGCACCTTAGATTTCCCTCAAGATGATATAAGGGTAAACAGTTCCTATGAAGCCAACATTCATCCAAATGACATCCAGCGTGTACAACAAACTTTAAATGAACATCTAAGCGAAAAAACCGAACATTACGAGATTACCTATCGGGCTAAAACGTATAAAGGCGACTGGGTATGGATACTCGACCGCGGTAAGGTTGTCACCAGAGACAATAATCATCAACCTCAAAGGATGACTGGTACATTAAAAAACATTAGCCATTTAAAAGAGGCTGAAGAGCAGCTCAAATTGTTTAAGCGCTCTATCGAAACTATCTCTGATGGTGTATTTATCACTGACACATCTTTTAAATTTATCTCCGTGAATAATTCGTATTGTAAATATACTGGCGAAACCCGTGAGCAAGCCTTAGCCAGTTATTTAACCTTCCATCAATATCCCGGCGCCTTTACTGAAGAAGTCAAAAAATCATTGCAACAAAAAGGCAATTGGTTTGGAGAAGTTGAATCTCGTCGTGCGGGAGGAGAAAAATATGAAATGGAATTGAACGTTGACGCCATCACTGATGAGGATGGAAAAATCAGTCATTATGTGGGTGTATTCTCAGATATAACATCGCGTAAGGGCACAGAAAAAGAATTACTTAAGTTATCCAATACTGATCCCTTAACAGATTTGCCTAATCGTTCATTCTTTCAAGCAAACCACAGCAATATTGTGCGCAGAGATACGCAACATGCATTGATCTGTATGGATATGGATAATTTCAAGAAAATCAACGATTCATTGGGGCACCAAACAGGCGATATATTAATTAAACAAATCGCTAAACGGCTACAAAAGTTAGCTGGCACCAAAGCCACATGTTACCGATTAGGTGGTGATGAGTTTAGCATACTGATTGATAATCCTACTGACATCCATCACATCACTCACTTTGCGCAAACCATATTAGACAATATGGCACGACCTTTTATTATTAATAAACAAGAATTTGTATTAGGTGCTAGCTTGGGTATTGCCTTTTATCCGGAAGACGGCAGTAACCCCCAAGAACTGCTAAAAAATGCCGACACAGCGATGTATTTTGCCAAAAATGCAGGTGGAAATAAGTATCAGTTCTTTAGCGGTGAAATGAACCAAAATGCGGTGCGACAATTACAAATTGAAAATCTAATAAGACATGGTTTGAAGGAGGATTTATTTTCAGTCTTTTATCAACCTAAAGTCGACATTGCCACCGGTAAGTTAGTCAGCATGGAAGCCCTAGTTCGTTATGAACACCCAGATAAAGGCTTAGTTAGCCCTGCGCAATTTATCCCTTTAGCCGAACAAACAGGACAAATCATTGAGATTGGTGAGGTTGTTCTGAAAAAAGCTTGTGAAGATACTAAACGCTGGGTTGACGCTGGGCTGTTTACTGGCCGAGTAGCAGTTAATATCGCGGCCAGACAGTTTGAGATCCCAGATTTAGATGAACGCATCATGAATATTCTGCAAAAGTCAGGTCTCTCTGCCTTGCATTTAGAATGTGAAATCACCGAAGGTACCTTGATGCAAAACCCTGAAAGTGCGCTGAAGATGATGCAGCGTTTGCGTGAACGTGGCATACACTTGGCCCTAGATGACTTTGGTACAGGCTACTCATCCCTTGCGTATCTAAAACGCTTCCCGATAAACACGTTAAAAATTGATAAAGCCTTTATAGACGATATAGCAACCTCTACCGAAGACCGACATATGACCCAAGCAATTATTACTATTGCTCATAATCTTGGCTTAAAAGTGGTTGCTGAAGGAGTGGAGCATGAAAATCAACTGTCAATTTTACGACGCTATAAGTGCGAAATGTTGCAGGGCTATCTTTATAGTAAACCTTTGAATGCCATTAGATTTGAACGTTTACTCAAAGAAAATCACGAACTTCGAAAAATAATACAAAATTCCAGCGTTTAAGTGTAATTTAACTCCCCTCTCTACATCCTCTATCCCATAAGACGTCAAGGCTAATTTTTCACACCGAAAATCAAATAAAATATATTTTACTGAGGTAAATATTGTTCACACTCTTAATGTTGGCACAGTTCTCGCTTTTAAAATCGTGACCGGCAAATAATGTCGGCAAAAACGTCAATAAAACAACTAGGAAATAAAAAATGTTAAAATCTTATGCAGTAGCACTAGTACTAGCCACAACTACTCCGGTAGCCATTAAATCTGAAGAAACGGTACAAGCACCTGTTAAAACTCAGGCTGCTACAACAACTACAACTGCAGATACTAGTAAAAATGGTGCGAAAACTGGAAAAAATTGGTAAGTAGTCTTTGATAATATCAATACATAATCTAGCAATAGAGTGTTTGAGTGATCGATAACTATTCGTCAATGATGACTAGCCCTAGCTTTAAGGATGGAACATCTAATTCAGTATGTTTATAACTGAGTTAACCTTAAAAAGTAAAAAGAGAGGGATCCTCTTTTTTAGGCCTTTAGGCCTTTAGGCCCGAAATAACGTATTGCCAAATCCTCTGGCTCTCATTAGTTTTATTCTTTGTCTGGCTCTGAATAAAGGATAGATTA
This sequence comes from uncultured Paraglaciecola sp., assembly GCF_913020055.1. Taxonomy (GTDB): domain Bacteria; phylum Pseudomonadota; class Gammaproteobacteria; order Enterobacterales; family Alteromonadaceae; genus Paraglaciecola. The sequence goes on from NZ_CAJWCF010000038.1 coordinate 23,076, forward strand.
CTGGACCAAAAAGTAACCCTGCCACAGCCCACTTCTTAGCAGTTAGTCCTGTTTTAAAAGACTGCACATAATACATCACGCTAAAAATCACCGAGCTTATAAAAAACAACAACATCTCATACATTCCTGTATTGGGTTAACTCAATTTGCGACTGAAAAATTCGGCCAATTATGTGACTAACACTGGTTAATCTTTATCTAATAATTTTACCAAAATAAAGCACATAAAAAAGCCCGACTTAGGTATATGAAAGTCGGGCTTGGTATAAAAACTAACAGTGAATAGCAACTCTCTTAATAAAAAGAGCGCCCTTCTTCAGCCATGTTTTTTAAGCTTTTAGCAGGTGTGAACTTATCTCCAAGCAATCCCTGATAATGCTCTAGCCTAGCGACTACATGAGGTATACCTAAGGTGTGCATATAACGGAAAGGCCCGCCCAAGAACGGAGGGAATCCAATACCAAATATAGCGCCTATGTCACCATCTCGGGCATTACGTACAACACCTTCGTCTAAACACATTGCTGCTTCATTTAACATTAATAAAACACAACGTTCGGCTATTTGTTCACCACTCATTTTTGACGCCTGTGTAATGCCTAATAATGTATACAAAGAGGCGTCGACTTCTTTACCAGGATTTTTTCCTGAGTAATCATAAAAACCACGTTTGTTTTTCTTACCTTTTCGGTCATCTGCCAAAATTTTGTCAAATCCTGAGTTAGAAGCAAAACGGTCGCCAAACTGAGCTTGTAAAATCGGCCCAATCTTGGTTCCAACATCAATACCGACTTCATCTAATAACTTAACAGGACCAACTGGAAAACCAAACTTCACTAAAGACTTATCGATGTGATCTATCGGCTCGCCGCTAAGAAGCGCTTCTGCAGCTTGGTTCATATAGGGCGCTAAGATTCGGTTAACGTAAAATCCGGCACCGTCTTTTACCACTATAGGTGTTTTACCTTGCTTCTTGGCCAACTCAACTGTTGTTGAAATAGTCAGGTCAGAAGTCTTATCGTGCGCAATCACTTCTGCTAGAGGCATTTTATCCACAGGAGAGAAATAGTGCAGACCTATCACTTGTTCTGGCCTTTTTGCTTTTGCGGCAATTTGTGTGATAGGAATAGAGGAGGTGTTTGAAGCGAAAATAGTATGTTCAGCACAATTTTCTTCTACTTCGGCCACCATATTTTGTTTTAAGCTTAAATCTTCAAATACGGCTTCAATCACCACATCTACATCACGAAAACCAGAATAGTCGACTGAACCTGTCAATAATGCCATTTGTTTTTGCATCTGTGATTTTTGCATAAAACGACGTTTTACTTTTTTATTCAGAATATCAAAACTGTACTTGATCGCATTGGCAATACCTTCACTGCGGATATCTTTAATACGAGCTGGCAAACCTGCTTTGGTAGCGGTCACAAAGGCAATACCCCCGCCCATCAAACCACCACCCAACACTCCAACTTTCTTTAAAGAAGCAGGTTGCACACCTTCAATACCTGTTTCTTTTTTCATATCAGTGGTGGCAAAAAACAAACTTCTAAGGGCCGCAGACTCAGAGCTCATTACCAAATTACCAAAATGTTTGGCTTCAACATCTAAGCCCTTCTTAAAACCTTTGGATAATCCCGTCTCAATACAATCAATGATTAGCTCTGGTGAAGGATAGTTTCCTTGAGTCTTGCTTGCGGTTTGTTTACGGGCTTGGCTAAACATTAGATTTCTGCCAACAGAGGTATTCTCTAAGAATTTCCCCATTAGATCTAACTTAGGGCCTTTACGCTTAGGTTTAGACTTTTTGGCCATTTCAATTGCAACATCAAGTAAAATGGATTTAGGTACCATATCATCTACAATACCGTATTTTTTGGCTTGTTTTGCGCGCACAGAAGCACCAGTTAGCATCATTTTCATGGCTTGTTGCACACTGATAAGTTTTGGCAAACGCTGGGTCCCGCCACTACCAGGTAATAAACCAAGTTGCACTTCTGGTAAACCTAATTGGGTTTTTGCATCATCACTACAAACACGGTAGTGACACGCCAACGCAAGTTCTAAACCGCCACCTAAAGCAGGGCCATGGATAGCTGCAACAAAGGTTACTGGCATATCTTCGATACGTTGAAACATATCTTGACCGCCTTTTGCAATGGTCGTAGCGTCTTCTGCACTTTCACAAGCTGCCAACATGCTGATATCGGCGCCTGCTACAAAAGAATTGTCTTTACCGCTTATTACCACTACGCCCTTTATGCTGCTATCTGCATTTATTTGTTCGAGTACAGTATTGATTTGTTCAGCGAACTCCACTTTAAGTGTATTCATGCTTTCGCCGGGTACATCCATAGTTAAAATGGCCACCCCATCTTCACGCACATCTAGAGTAAAGGCACTTTGCATTTCTGTTGCTTGATTATCTGTTGTCATATTCTTCACCCTACTCCGTTTCAACTATCATGGCTGCAGCCAAACCACCTGCAGCACAGGCTGTAAGCAAACCAGAACCACCACCACGGCGATTCAATTCATTTAACATCTGCGTAATCATACGCGTACCTGTTGCGGCAAATGGATGCCCATAGGCTAAAGAACTACCCATGACATTAAATTTATCCATGTCAATTTCACCCGTTGCTTTATTTCGGCCTAATTTTTCTTGGGCGAATTTATCACTGGCGAACATTTTCATGTTGGCTAAGGTTTGCGCCGCAAAGGCTTCATGCATTTCAATCAAAGTAAGGTCGTTTAGGGTCATACCTGCTCTATCTAGTGCCATAGGAGTCGCATAAGAAGGCCCCATCAACATATCTTCCCACACATCAATTGCAGCCCAAGCATAACTTTTAATATACCCAAGAGGGGTATAGCCTAGCTCTTTAGCGCGACTTTCAGTCATCATCAACACAGCAGAGGCACCATCGGTCAACGGCGTAGCGTTTGCTGCTGTTACCGTGCCATGCTTTTTATCAAACACTGGGCGGAGTTTTGCGTACCCTTCAATTGTTGAATCAAAACGCACATTGTTATCTTTTTCTAACGCGCCTTTAAAAGGTTCAGCGTAAGCAGTCATCACTTCATTGGCTAACTTGCCGTCATTCCAGCTTTGCGCTGCTAATGTATGTGAGCGATGTGCTAAGGCATCTTGGTCTTGACGGCTAATGTTGTGCTTTTTGGCCATTTGTTCTGCTGTTTGCCCCATAGACAATCCAGTAGAATACTCAGCTACAGCTGGCGGTACAGGCATTAAATCTTTCAAGCCTAACTTTTTAAGTACTTGCCATTTTTGTCCAACCGTTTTGGTTTTTTGTAAGTCAGTTAAGGCTCTAGCTAACTTTTTGGAAACACCGATTGGAGAAACAGAAGTAGAATCAGCGCCACCTGCCACACCCACACTAATATTTCCGGCCATCATCGACTCAGCAATATTCACGGTTGATTGAAAACTGGTAGCACAGGCTCTGGAGACACTATAAGCATCTGTGTGCACGTTCATGCCAGTACCTAATACTATTTCACGGGCAATGTTCGGAGCTTCTGGCATCTGTACGACTTGACCATAAACCAATTGCTCGATAATCATCGGGTCAACGTTATTACGTACTAACATTTCGTTGACCACCATTTTACCTAGGTCAACAGCTGGCACGCCATGAAAGTAAGTAGCCATTTTGGCAAACGGCGTTCTAAGACCTGCAACAATAGCGATCCTTTCGCCTTCTCTCGTTTTGACTATCTGCTTAGCTGTCATTTTCTACCCTTATAAATATTCAGAGACCAGTGGTCTGACCTGTAAAGTAAAACGGATTGTACATAGTTACGATAATGACTTCAAGGCACCCTTAAATCCTATATTCTTATTTGCACTATAAATTGCTATGTTACCTTGGTAATCCAGAAGTGTAGATGGCATATCAAGATCTCCCCAACTTACCCATTTTTTTTATGCAACGGCTTTGTGGCAATAGCTATATTAATTTTTTTGCGAGACTGAGGTTTTTTAAAGCTTTGTAACATTGTTTTTCTATAGGGGAACCTTATATCGGTTAGCATAGTCAGTAATCTGGGTTGTTAATCTACATTTGTTAGTAACCCAACCCAATATTGATTCAACTTAAATTGAAAAATTTCTGAATATTCAAAAATTAGAAGGAAGTATTTAACACTATGGCAGCCGCACAATTTAAACAATTACAAGCCTATTTAGACAGCCAAGTGGTGGGTCAACAAACTCTGACACAGAATATTTTAGTCGCGCTATTAGCGGATGGACATTTGTTAGTAGAAGGTCCACCAGGCTTAGCAAAAACGCGAGCTGTTAATGCTCTGGCGAATGGCCTAGAGGGTGATTTTCATCGCGTGCAGTTTACCCCCGATTTATTACCTGCTGATTTGACCGGTACAGATATATATCGTCCCGAAAATGGTAGTTTTGTTTTTCAAAAAGGGCCTCTTTTTCATAATCTTGTATTGGCTGATGAAATAAACCGAGCGCCCGCTAAGGTGCAATCTGCGTTACTTGAGGCTATGGCAGAAAGACAAATCACCGTAGGCAATACCACCTATGCGCTACCAGAACTATTTTTGGTTATGGCCACACAAAACCCAATTGAGCAGGAAGGTACCTATCCTTTACCAGAAGCGCAGCTTGACCGTTTCTTGATGCATTTGGAAATCGATTACCCAGGCGCTGAAACTGAATTAGATATTTTGCGCCTAACCCGCAACGAAGCCATGCATGCAACACCTGTTACTCCACCCAATTTAAGTCAAACTGATATTTTCAACGCCCGTCAAGACGTATTAAAAATTCACTTAGATGAAGCCTTAGAGCAATACCTAGTGCAGTTAATTATTGCCACTCGCGAGCCAGAACGCTACGACTCAGACTTAGCCAATTGGATTGAATTTGGTGCCAGTCCTCGTGCCACTATTGCTTTGGATAAATGCGCTCGTGCCCATGCGTGGTTAGTGGGCAGAGACTTTGTCGGTCCAGATAATATTCAAGCTGTATTTCATAACGTATTACGTCACAGAGTGTTGTTAAGTTATGAAGCAGAAGCTGAAGGAGTCGATACAAATCAGGTATTAGACAAGATAATGCAGCTAGTGGCTGTTCCTTAAACGATCTAAGTTAAAGGAAGCAGTATGCAAGACATTGCAAAATGGTTAGTTAAATACCACAGCGACGGTGTGAACCTTGGAATAAAAGAACTTATTCACTATCAAGGTAAAACATCGTTATTGAACCTGTCACCACGTAAAACGGTGCAAGCCAAACTTGCTGGGGCCTATTTGGCGAAAACCAAAGGCCGTGGCATGGAGTTTGACGAGGCCCGGCATTATCAAGCTGGAGATGACATTCGCGCCATCGATTGGCGCGTGACCGCTCGCACCGGTAAAACTCACACCAAGCTGTATCGAGAAGAAAAAGAACGTCCGGTTTTTGTACTCACCGACTTGTCCTCTAGTATGCAATTTGGTACACAGTTTTTATTTAAATCAGTACAAGCGGCGCATTTAAGTGCCTTGATTGCGTGGTCAGCCAGAAAGCGCGGTGATCGCATTGGTGGTTTAGTATTTAATCAACATCAACATATGGAATGTAAACCCTTTACTCGGCAAAAAGCGGTGTTATCACTACTAAACAGCATGATAAAGGTGCAACAAGGGTCGCAAGACTCAGGTCAAAATCAAGAACAAATCACCCTTGGTAATGCATGTGCAAGGTTACGCAGGCTGGCTCATCCGGGAAGTTTAATCTTTATAATTAGCGACTTCAGTCAATTAGACGATATCGCTACACAACACATCGCTCAGCTCAGTAAACATTGTGAGGTTATTGCTCATCCTATTAGCGACCCATTTGAGCACCAGTTACCCAAAGTTAATATGAGCCAAAGGGTAACCTTGAGTGATGGACACAGCAGACAACAAATAGTACTAGGCGAAAAAGACACTGAAATGCAATACAGCAATCAACACCAAGCGCATTTTGATAAAATTGAAAACACCCTAAAACAATGTAAGGCACAGGTTCTACAAATTGATGCTGGCCAGCCCCTAGAATTGCAGTTAGATCGTTTTTCTGGGAGAAAAAGCAGATGAATCCACTTCAAGATCTAAAGGACATTCGCACACCAGCAATAATCGAAAGCTGGCCACCCGCCTATGGATGGTGGTTACTCCTTGCTTTGGTTTTGTTAGTCATAAGTATGTTAACCATTTGGATCATCAAAGCTCGAAAAGTAAGACGAGCTAAACGCCAAGCTTTGCAAGCCCTACAACAAATAGACGGCTCTAACTTGAGCAGTGCATCACAACTGAACCAATTATTAAAACGTGTAGCAATGACCTATTTCCCCCAACAAAATATCCAAGAAATGCACGGACAAAAGTGGAGCGAATTTTTAGTCAAAACACTACCCGACAAAAAAGCGAAAGACGTGTCTGAGTCGTTTGAGCTAATGCAACAATCATTGTACCAAGCACACACCTCAGAAAATGTGGATTTCCCACGGGACTACAAGTCTGTTGAAACGTGGATTAAGCATGCCCTGCCCCCACGCAAAAATACTATTCACCAATTGGAGCAAAACAATGCTTGAATTTGAATGGATGTGGGTATTATTTTTGTTGCCTTTGCCTCTTTTGGCGTTATTGCTTCCCAGTAAAAAACAAGGCCAAGAGGCGGCATTGCGTGTGCCTAGCCTAACCCAAGGAATTGAAGCAAAAAGCCAACATAAAGGCACTAAAAAGCTGGGTTTGTTATTGGCTACGATAGCGTGGATTGCCCTCATATTGGCTACTGCTCGGCCTCAATGGTTAGGTGAGCCTGTTAGTATTCCAGCCGAAGGGCGAGACTTAATGATAGCGGTTGATTTATCTGGCAGCATGAAAATTGATGACATGCAGGTCAATGGTCGCCAAGTAGATCGTCTGAAAATGATCAAATATGTTCTGAGTGATTTTATCAAACGTAGAGTTGGCGACAGATTAGGTTTAATTTTGTTTGCTGACACGGCCTATTTGCAAGCACCACTCACTTACGATAGAGAAACAGTTGAACAATTACTCAACGAGTCTTTAATTGGTTTAGTGGGTGAACAAACGGCTATTGGTGATGCAATTGGCCTAGCCATAAAACGATTTGAAACACGTAAAGAATCAAATAAAGTATTGATATTGCTGACCGATGGTCAGAATACAGCAGGAAATATCACCCCAGAACAAGCTAACGAATTAGCGGTTAACAATGGCGTGACTATCTACACCATAGGCGTAGGTGCTGACAAAATGTTAGTCCAAAGCTTCTTTGGTAATAGGCAAGTTAATCCTTCACAAGACTTAGACGAAGGCATGTTAACTGACATTGCCACGTCTACTGGTGGGCAATACTTTAGAGCAAGAGACGCAGAGTCACTCAAACAAATCTACGCCACACTCGACGAACTTGAACCCATCGCCAGAGAAAGCAAACAAATGCGACCTTTACAGGCCTTGTACTATTACCCCCTAGGCTTAGCGTTATTGATTACATTTTTAATGGGCTTAGTACCTTTGATTAAACAGTTTTGGTTAAAGGAGGCGACAAAATGATTGAATCTTTTGCACAATTTACTGAATTCCATTTTATTCGCCCGCATTGGTTATGGTTGATCATTCCACTGTTGATAATGGTCGCGTTAATTCGTTATGTGCATAAACAACAATCGGGTTGGCAATCGGTGCTTGCCAGTCACTTATATCAGCATTTGATCACAACAGCTGGCATCAAAAAAGTCCGCCCGCCTTTATTTTTACTAGGGTTTTGTTGGGTTATTGCCACCATCGCATTGGCTGGGCCCACGTGGGAAAGATTACCGCAGCCGGTTTATCAGTTAAATACTGGCAAGGTAGTACTAATTGATATGTCGCTCTCTATGCGAGCAACGGATGTTAAACCTGACAGACTCACCCGAGCTAAATACAAAGCCATCGATTTAGTCAATGCCATTACTGAAGGCGAAACAGGTTTAGTGGCCTATGCTGGTGATGCTTTCACTATCAGCCCTTTGAGTTCAGATGCGCAAAACCTTACCACTCTGATCCCTAGCCTAACGCCAGAAATAATGCCAATAGCAGGCAGCGATCCGGCTTTGGGATTACAAGCAGCCACTGAGTTACTGAGTAATGCGGGGTATCAACAAGGAGAAATATTTTGGGTCACCGACGGCATTAACAATCAACAAATGAAAGAAGTCAGTGAAATATTAAATGATTCAAAGTTCCGCTTATCAGTGCTTGCAGTTGGAACAGAAGAAGGTGCCCCTATTCAACTGACCAATGGAGAGTTGTTAAAGGACAGTCGAGGGGCGATTGTGGTGCCAAAACTGACTGTAAACAACTTAACCTCTTTAAGTAACATTGGCGGTGGTAGATATGCGCCTATGCAGTCTGACGACAGTGATATCAACTATTTAGTAGAGCAAACGTTGATTGAACAAGACCAAGATGACAACGAGCAAAGCGAACCTGAAAACTTTGGCGATAAGTGGCACGAAATGGGCCCCTATTTACTGCTACTAATCCTTCCGTTTGCCGCCTACAGTTTTAGGCGGGGTATTATAACGGTAATGCTAATAGGCGTATTACTGCCTACCTATTCTCCCGAAGTCCGCGCTGATTGGTGGCAAGACATGTGGAAGACATCTGATCAACAAGGGATGCAAGCATATAATAAAAATGAGTACGAACAGGCAGCCAATACCTTTGATGACACGTTATGGCAAGGTACGGCTCATTATAAAAATGAAGATTACCAAGCTGCTTTAGAGTCGTTTGCACAGGTTGACCCTAGCGATAAACGTTATACCGATGCCACTTATAATGCGGGTAATGCGTTGGCTCAATTAGGTGAAATAGACCAAGCAATCGCGGCCTATGACAAAGTATTAGAACAACAGCCAGAGCATGAAGAAGCGTTAGCCAATAAATCGCTACTCGAAAGGCTCAAAAACCAACAAGAACAACAGCAACAAGATCAGTCTGGCGAGCAGTCCGAAGAAAACCAAGATGGGCAGCAACAAGACGAACAACAAGAGGGTCAACAAAACGAGCAGGGACAAGAAGGTGAACAGTCTGAAGACAGCCAACAAGGAGACAATTCAGAACAAAGTGAGTCACAACCTGAAGAATCTGAACAACAAAGCCAAGCTGAAAAAGAGCAGCAGGAACAACAAGAAGCAGAACAACAGCAAGCCGAGCAAGCTGAAGCAGATAAACAAAAATCAGAACAAGAGCAAGAAGCTCAAGCCCTTCAACGAGGCGAAGAAGAGTTGACCGATGAACAACGAGAGCAAATGCAACGTATGCAAAACTTGCTTAATCGGGTACCGGACGATCCTGCATTTTTATTGAAGCGTAAAATGCAAATTGAATCACAACGTCGTAAAAGAGAAAGATTGCCAACACATATACAGGGGAACTGGTAGTAGTGAGTATCTCAAAAATGCAAAAATTAATAGTCTGCTTAAGTTTATTTATGCTAACAAGTTTGGTTCGCGCGCAATCAATTGAAGTGACCGCTTCCGTTGACAAAAATCCAGTAATGGAGGGCGAATCATTTATTCTATCTGTGGTGGCGAACGGTGACGTAAAAAGAGATGCATTTGATGCCTCTATTTTGATGAAAGACTTTGTAGTAGGTCGCACATCTGTCAGTTCGCAAACAAAAATGGTCAATTTCGACACCACCAGAAGCACTACATGGTCAACGATTCTCATTCCGCAAACTAAAGGCCGTTACACCATTCCTAGTTTTAACGTAGATGGAGTGATTACAAAACCAATTGAGGTGTTAGTGGTACCCGCGTCAGCCAGTGCGACGTCAAGTGGGCGAGATCTATTTATTACAACCAAAGTTGATGTTGAAAAAGCCTATTTACAGCAACAAATTCGTTACACGGTCAAATTGCATTTAGGTAAAGACTTACAAAGAGGCAGTTTAACCAGTCCAACATTAGAAAATGCCGACATTAGGCAAATAGGTAAAGACAAAGAATATGACGAGGTTATTGATGGCCGCCGGTACCGTATTATCGAACGATCCTTCGCTATCATTGCCCAGCAAAGTGGCACGTTTACCATAGAAGGTCCTTTATTTGAGGGCGAAGTAATTGATAATTCAAGGCAAAGTTTTGGCTTTTTTAATCGCAGCAAGGCAGTAAATAGAGTTGGCCCTAGCCAGAGTATTACCGTATTACCTATCCCAAGTAACTATGATCAACATTGGTTACCCAGTGACTTTGTGCAGCTAGACGACGAATGGCAAGGCAATACCAGAGAGTTTATTGCCGGAGAACCCATCACTCGAACGATTACCCTAACCGCAATAGGTGTGGTCGAGGAACAACTGCCTGAAATTAGCAGTATTTACCCTGAGTCGGTGAAAACTTACCCAGACCAAGCCGAAACAACAACAGTTGAAAAAGACGATACGTTGGTCGCCCAGCGCAAAGAAAGTATTGCCATCATCCCCAGTCAAGCTGGCCCACTGGTGATCCCAGAAGTGAGGATCCCTTGGTTTAATACCATCACGCAAAAAACTGAATATGCTATTTTAGCTGAAAAGACACTACAAATATTACCTGCGGCAATACAACCAACCAGCGCTATTCCCGTAAGCCCAACGGCTCAAACGGCGCCTGAAGTGACACCACAAGAGCCAATACAAACAGCTGTCAATAACCAAGCTATTAACATGCCTCAATATTGGATTTGGTTAACTGTCGCTTTGTTAATCTTATGGGTGATGACTTTAATCTTGTGGTGGAAACACGTTTCGAGTTTAAAAGCGGCGACTAATCAGCAGAACAATTCTGCTGTTAGGTACACACAAAGTGAACAGGCTTTATGGGCGTCCTTAGAAAAAGCTATCAATAAAAACATACATACTGATATTCAAAAATATCTCTCTCTATGGCTAGGGCACTACGTTCAAGACAAACAAGCACCTTTAGCACAAAGCTTAAAAGTGATTGATAATCAGTCTTTGGATGCCGCTGTTAATGCCCTTTTGGCATCACGTTATGCCAAACGGCAAAACCAGTGGCAAAGCACAGAACTACAGCAAATATTGCGTAAAATGCGTAAAAGCGGCAGTATCAAAAAACAGACAAAACATAACTTGTCGCCTCTGTACCCAAATTCATAAAAGCTGGCCAATTGTTTCGGCCAGTACGAGTTTATTTGTAGGTCGTTAGAAAGCGACACACCCACATCCTAAAAGTTACAAAAGTAACTCTGTTGGGTACGCAACAAAACACAAGCCAAAGTGATAGTGGAATTATAAATGTTTTCGCGAAAGCAAAATACACAAGCCTCGGTCTCTAGTGACATGGCAAATAAACAAAAGCGTTATGAAGTGTTAGTACTGGCTCTTCATACTGACATATTCCGTTACGCCTATTGGCTTGTGAAAGACAAAGCGGTAGCGGAAGACATAGTACAAGAGACCTTTCTTCGCGCATGGAAGTCTTTGGATTCACTCAAAGATGAAAAAGCCGCGAAGTCGTGGTTAATCACCATATTGCGCCGCGAGAATGCTAGGCGTTTTGAACGTAAACAATTTGACCTAGTTGATATTGATGATGTCTCGGTGATTGATGATCAGCTAACGAATGAAGTCGAAATTGAGCACAGAGAGTTACGCGCAATTATGGCGTCGTTGAGTGAAGAATACAGAGAACCACTAATGTTACAGATAGTTTTTGGCTACAGCGGTGATGAAATCGCCCAGCAGCTAAATTTAAACAAAAACACCGTGATGACACGATTATTCAGAGCACGTAATCAAGTCAAAGAAGCGTTAGATAAATCCAATGAAAATAGGGGGCGTAAAAATGGATGAATTAGAGTTTCGTCGTAGCTTATACGCTGACCCCAATTCTACAGATGAACGGGTATTAGCCGCTATCGCTAGCGACCCTAAAAAGCAGGAATTCAGCCAAGAATTAAAAGACCTAGACAAAAGCATGCAACAGGCCAGTCAAGTAGAAGTACCTGGTGATCTCGTGAACAAGCTGTTACTACGTCAAACGATGCAATCACATAGGGCGAGTAAAGTACGTAATCGTATACAGCTTGCTATGGCTGCATCTGTCGCATTTGTGGTGGGCGTAAGCTTTACCATGTGGCAGCAACAAAGTTTGTTGAATATAGCCGATCAAGCCATAGCTCATGTGTATCAAGAAGGTAGTTATGCTTTAGATGCCCAAGACAATGTGTCACTGCAGCAAGTGAATGCAAAACTGGCTCAGTTTGGTGGTGAGTTCACAGAAGAATTAGGCCAAGTGTACTACGCCAACTTTTGTGACTTCGAAAACGTCAGAAGCTTACACATGGTGATGCAAGGCGAAAATGGCAAAGTATCAGTATTCGTGATCCCTCACGACGACACCCACAATGCCAAAAGCTCAGCCAACGGCCGCGGATACCAAAGCCAAGCCATGGACGTCAATCGCGCAAGTATTGTAGTGGTCGGTGAAGAAGGCGCTAATGTGCAAAAAATGAAAGAACAGCTTAAACGGAAGATACATTTTTCTGCTTAACTTTTGCTAGTAATTCAAACTAAAAATGCCTCCAAACGGAGGCATTTTTGATTACCAAATTAAGAAACGCATTAACTAGTTTACTTCAAAGATCTCAACACCATTCTACACAGTCTAAATGGATATATTTTTATGCTTCAGATAGAATAAAAAACAATGGTGTTTAGTTTTCTAATTAGCAAATTGATTTGAGTATTTAATAAAGGAATATTATGAAAAAGACGATTGTTTATTTAGCTATTGCGTTACAAGTTGTTGCATGTGGTACAGGAGATACTCCAGAGACAAAAACTGTTTCAGAGTCTTTCAGTAATACTCCAGAAAATGATGTTGTTACTAACACAAGTTTTTCTACACCTGCAGTGCGGTCCAGTCAATTGGCTAATCAGCAAGACACAGATAAATGGAAAGACCAAGTTAACTTGTTCTCTTTTGAAAGTTTTCAATCAGGTTCTGCATCTAAAAATTTTTTAAGCTCTCCCTATAACGAGTTGTCGCTATTTGCATTAACGTCAGCGGCGGCTAACAACAACAGTCTTAGTGAAATAAATGAATATTTTGGATATTTAAATCCAACTGGGTTCACTGAGCAACAACAATTTTTTAGAGTTTTCAATACTTTAGAACAAAATTTAACCCTTTCTGCGAGTAACTCTAAGCAATCATTTCAATCAGTTAATACTATGTGGGGCCAACAAACTTATGCATTTTCTGCTGAATTTTTAGCTCAAAGTGCGACATATTTTGGCACTGAATTATTTTCAATTGATACGGATAAAGATCTACAACTATTTAGTGACAGCTACATACAGCAATTAGCAAAAGTCACTGGTGAATTTTTACCATCAGAAACAGACAGTTTTATTAGGCCAAACGACTCAGTCTTGCTTATAAGTAACATGAGTTTTTTAGAAACAAGCTGGAAAACTCCATTTGATCCACAACAGACCAAATTGGGTGAATTTAAATTACTGGATCAGTCGATTATTGACGTGCCACTAATGCATATTGAGCTAGATACACATTATTACACTGATGACAAAGGCACTTTTATCACTTTGCCATCCAGTGATCCTGAGTGGTCATTCTTTTTATACTCAGCACATGACATTGATGAACATCGAGCGAATAAAAACAACATGACCTTAGAACAACTGAATCACATGAAAAGCAACAGTTATTTAACTCAAGTAAAAATTTCTATGCCTTCGTTTTCAATTGCTCTAAAGGCTACAGGCTTAGACAGCTCAATGGAAATATTTGATAAAGATAACGCCGACATATCCAACTTATCGGCAAATGCACAGCGTGATTTATATGCCAACATATACAATGGGCAAAGTTTGCTAGTTATTAACGAACAGGGCATAAAAATAGCGGGAGAATCATTTGTTAATTTAAAACAAAAACCATTACCCGTTTTTGTTGAGCAAAACTCCAGTTATGGACTTTTCATAACCAATAACGTGAACACTGATTTTTTAATTTTTTTGATTGAAGAAGAGGTAATAGTTGAATTCAATCACCCCTTTATTTATTTTGTCTTTCACAACCCAACTGGCACATTAATGTACTCAGGTAACCTTGTTGATCCAACAAAAGATTAATAAATTGGAGCTCTGATATCAACACAACAATGACAACTGTTCGCTGAATCGCTACTTCAATAGTTGACCTTCACACGACTCAAAAACATGTATTGCATAAACAATCATCCCTTCAAGCTCCACTAAAATGACTTCCCTGTCATTTGCCCCAAGAATAAGCCATTTTTAGCTGAATCTTTAAAGGCCGGAAAAATAAGTGGCGGAGCCACCAAAGCGATATCGGCGAAGCCGATGCGTTTGTCTTTTGACGTACCCTCGCATGTATGTTCGCCAATTATTGCTGATATTTAGTAGGTCAATTTACATAGATGTAAATTGAGTCGTAGAGTGCCGGGAGCACATTACGACGACCTGCTAAATAGCAGCAATAATTGGATGAAGAACATAGTTTGGCGAGCGGGCTTTTTTGCTTACTTTTTTTGCCTGCAGAAAAAAAGTAAGTCATTTGGCAGGGATGCCAATTGAACAACTGCATGAATGCAGTAAGCGTCAGCGCATGGTGCCCGCTAGGGCATATAAACCATCCCTACATGCATAATCCCACCATCATCATAAACCTCCCCAAACTCAACAAACCCCAACTGCTGATAAAACTCAGCGGCATCAATCTGTGAAGAAAGAGTAATTTTCGCTTCAGGATATTCACCCTGAATATCCTGAAGCATAGTGACAAGCAAAGATTTACCCAGCCCAAGTCCCCTAGCCTGCTGCGCCAACACCACTCTTTCAATTTTGACTTCATCATTCAGTGGAATATAACGATATCGGGCATAGGCTATTAAGCGGTCTTGTGGATCACACTCCAAGAAATGAATGGCTTCTTGGTCATAATCATCAAGATCACAGTAAATACTATTTTGCTCCACAATAAATACTTGCTGACGCAGTTTCAGTAGGGCGTAAAGCTCTTCTTTAGTTAATTGACCAAAGGTTTTTGTATACATATTGGCATCTGACTAGCGAATTGTTGATTCAGTTGTTAGCATACGACACCATCTAAAAACTTCATATCTTTTCGTCACTTACTTCTAAGGAAGCTTCAATGGACCCCTACACATTTATATCTATCGGCCTGTATTTTTTGGTCATGCTTGGCATTGGTTTATATTCGTTTAAACAATCCAGCTCAGACGTTGAAGGTTATATGTTGGGTGGCAGAAGCTTAAGTCCAAAAGTAACAGCCCTTTCTGCTGGTGCATCGGATATGAGTGGCTGGATGTTGATGGGCTTACCTGGTGCAATGTATGTATCCGGACTTTCTAGTGCTTGGATTGCCATAGGTTTGGCAATTGGCGCTTATCTCAATTATTTATGGGTAGCTCCTCGTTTGCGTGTTTACACCGAATTGGCAAAAAACGCGCTAACTATTCCTGATTATTTTGCAAACCGTTTTAACGACACAAGCCATAGCTTAAGGCTAATTTCTTCAATAGTGATTGTGATATTTTTCACCTTATATACTTCATCTGGCGTAGTAGCCGGTGGCAAATTATTTGAGTCATCATTTGGTTTAAGTTATGAAATGGGGTTGTATGTCACTGCTGGCGTTGTTGTAGCTTATACCCTATTGGGTGGGTTTATGGCGGTCAGTATTACTGACTTTGTGCAAGGTTGTATTATGTTTGTATCTTTGGTTTTAGTGCCTGTTGTAGTGTTATTTGATTTAGGTGGGTTCAGCGGCGCTGCGACACAACTGGCGACATATGACGCTGACTTTTTAGATTTATTTATTAACGCGTCCACCGGGCAAGCGATGACAGCTATAGGCATCATATCGTTATTGTCTTGGGGCTTAGGTTATTTTGGTCAACCCCACATTATTGTACGATTTATGGCGATACGCTCGGTAAATGATATTAAAACGGCGCGCAGAATTGGTATCAGTTGGATGCTCATTTCTATTTCAGGGGCCCTTGCCACTGGTTTATTAGGCCTAGCCTATGTGACCAAAACCCAAGGAGCTATGCAAGACCCAGAAACCATCTTCATTTACCTCTCACAAATACTTTTTCATCCTCTAATTAGTGGCTTTTTGTTAGGCGCTATATTGGCCGCAATCATGAGTACTATTTCTTCACAACTATTAGTCACCTCGAGTTCTTTAACCGGTGATTTTTATCAAGCATTTTTACGTAAAGACGCCAGTCAGAAAGAACTAGTTACCGCAGGTAGAGTATCAGTAGCATTAGTGGCTTTAGTGGCAATTTATTTAGCATATGATCGCAATAGCACCATTCTTGATTTAGTGAGTAATGCATGGGCTGGGTTTGGTGCGGCTTTTGGCCCTTTAGTGTTGATTAGCCTGGTTTGGAAACGGATGACCAAATTATCGGCAATATTAGGCATGTTGTCCGGCGCAATTACGGTATTAATATGGATTTATGCGCCAATCACCATAAACGGCCAAATGTTGAGTGCGTGGATCTATGAAATTGTTCCGGGCTTTTTAGTCGCTAGCTTCACTATTATTATTGTCAGCTTGTTAGGTAAGCAAGATGACAAACTAGTAGCAGATACATTCGACAAAGTGCAACACACACTTGACCAACTTGAATAGTAGGTTAAACCAAATAGCATAAAGAATTGGTCACTCAGAAAGAACGATTCTTTAAGCTTATTGGTGTTGTGTTTTCCTTCATGTCATTTATGACTGTGATAGCACAAATAAGAATACAGATACCCTTCTATTTTTGTTATTGTTCTACCAATAGAACTTTTTAATATAAACATACAACTTTGCGTGAGAAAGCCATGTCTAACTCGATCCCAACCGTATCCCATCTAAAGCAACTTGAAGCTGAAAGTATTCATATTTTTCGCGAAGTGGCGGCTGAATTCGATAACCCAGTGATGTTATATTCT
>NZ_CAJWCF010000039.1 GCF_913020055.1 uncultured Paraglaciecola sp.
TATTTGGACAATGATGAAAAGTTCAATAAAAACAGTATGTTTAGTGTTCAACAACAGTTAATACAAACATAGCCATTTTGAAAAACAGCTTCCTACACAGTTAGATCATTCAGTATCTCAAGGAATAACTGCTTATCTAAAAGCTTCGTCAGAAAATAGCCCAACTGCGAGTTTCAGACAACTGTCTGGACTAATGCAAAACATTGCAGATCACAGTAACTTAGAGTTAGATTTAGCTTTAGATACTAGCTATTTGGTGACCACTTTAGTACGGCGTTTACCCACCTTGCAGTTACAGTTTGCGCAGACACTTAGTTTAGCAAGGCAAGTGACTCAAGAAGGGAGTTTTACACCTGATACCTATATTGCCTTATCTGGCGCAAATCAGAAATTGCCATTGATGATCGACCAAACCGAGCAAAGCTTGCAGGTTAGCTGGGCTGCTAACCCAGCCATCAAAAATAGATTGGAACAAGAATGGAAGTCTCTAGAAGCTAGCCTGAAATCCGTACAAAAAACCATCCAAAAAGACATTCTTGACCCGGATCAAATCAATATTTCGGATCTACAAATACTATCTCGCGGTACGGCCGCAGACAAAGCGATTACAGACTTTGCCAATCAAATCGCACCGGTGCTAGCGGATCTATTACAAATGAGGATTGATGAGGCCAATTTCAAAAATAACATCATTATGACCATCTCTGTTTTAGCTGTATTACTAGCAGTTTATTTATTCATTGGCATGTATTTATCGGTGATTGAAAACATCAATCGAGTGACAGTAGCTGTGCACAAAATAGCTGATGGAGATCTTACGACAAAAGTTGAAGTGATTGGCAAAGATGAAATGCGCTTGATTGCCAAAGACATGAATAACATGACAGATAATTTCCAGCAATTAGTCGAGCGTATTGGCCAGGCAATCGAGACACTTAGAACGTCAGCCCATAGTTTAAAGGCGGTGACCGAACAAACTATTTTGGGTGTCGATGAACAAAAATCTGGAACCCAAACTATTGTTAGTTCAATGGCAGAAATGACCACTGCAGCGACTATGGTTGACCAAAATTCAGATCTTGCTTCTAAAGCCGCTGTGGACGCTGATAATCAAGCACAGCAAGGAATTGTATTAGTCGCTGCATTGCAATCTGTCATGCAAAACATGCAACAAGAGTCTAGTCGTTCACAAGAAGCATTAGAACGTTTAGTTAAAGACAGTAAAGATATTGGTCAAGTATCCAGTGCCATCAATGAAATTGCCGAGCAAACTAATTTATTAGCACTGAATGCTGCAATAGAGGCTGCCAGAGCAGGGGAACAGGGTCGAGGTTTTGCCGTAGTTGCAGACGAGGTGCGCACCTTAGCTAAGCGTACGCAAGACCAAACGAGTCAAATACATGAGATTATTACGAATATTCAAAAAGCTACGCAAGATACAAAAGACAGTATGGAGCAAAGTAGGCAGCAAATGAATTTGAGTGTCCAAGAAGCGGAAACGGTAGAAAACGCTTTGCAAAGTATCTCTGCTGTTATCACGACCATAAACGATATGAGTGCTGAAATATCCCACTCCACGTCTGCACAATCTAGGGTTACGAATCAGGTAGCCAGTAAGGTGGAAGAGATTGCTTCTATTTCGGAGTCGACTTTAGTTGGGGCAAGGGACACTGGGCACTCGGCAGATAGTCTCTTGGACGTTGTGCAAACTCTGAGTCATGAGCTTGCTTATCTGCAAAAAGGGCGTCACGAATAATGCTACTTAGGGGAGTAGACATAGTGTCAACTCACCTATTTATAACAAGTTCAGGTTATTTAAACGCCAAACATTAGTAATATCTACTCGCTTTATTGTTTTTCTAAATCAGCAAGGCGCGTTTCCAACGCTGCTAATTTTTCTCTTGTGCGCATTAACACTTGGGTTTGTATATCAAACTCTTCTCGGCTTACAAAATCTAAGCGGCTAATTTGTGATTGTAATACTTGCTTCACTTTAGCCTCAGCTCCCTCAGCCATAGTTTTCATACCTGGAGGTACGGCATCAGTGATTTGTCTGGCGATTTCTTCTAGCTTTTTAGGATCTAACATAAGGATCTGGTTACCTTTTGAATTCAAATTGATTTTAAAACAAAGTTTGGGTTTAGCTTAAAAAGCGATACGTTGCTAATCTACTTGGACTAATCCGTGTATTCTCTTACAATCACCGCCCCATAATCATTGGCTGTTTAATTTAGCATGAAACTCAACCCCGGTCAGAACGAAGCTGTAACTTTTATTTCTGGGCCATGCTTAGTTTTAGCGGGTGCAGGCAGTGGAAAAACTCGCGTTATCATTAATAAAATAGCTTATTTGGTCAGGGAATGTGAGCTTCCTGCTCGTTATATAGCCGCAGTAACTTTTACCAATAAAGCCGCACGCGAAATGAAGGAGCGTGTGGCGCAAACGCTAGGCAAGAAGGAAGCCCGGGGTTTAAAGATTTCTACTTTCCATACTCTAGGTCTAAATATCATTAAATCTGAAGTCAAAACTTTGGGTTTGAAACCTGGTTTTTCTTTGTTTGATGATAAAGACAGTATGTCTCTACTCAAAGATTTAACTGAGGTTGAGTTTGATGGTGACAAGGAGTTGTTGTCGGCGCTGCAACGTTGTATTTCAAACTGGAAAAACGATCTTGTTTTACCAGAAGACTTAAAACATCAGAAACTGTCTCCCAGCGATCTTGAACATGCAGAATTTTATCAGCGCTACCACAATCATTTACGGGCCTATAACGCACTAGACTTTGATGACTTAATCTTACTGCCTACAGTATTGCTAAAAAACAACGAGACTGTGAGGCAAAAGTGGCAAAACAAAATCCGTTATTTGCTGGTGGATGAATATCAAGATACCAACACTAGCCAATATGAGTTGGTAAGACTGCTGGTGGGTGAAAGGTCTAGATTTACTGTAGTAGGTGATGACGACCAATCTATTTATTCCTGGCGCGGAGCGAGGCCTCAGAATCTCGTTTTGCTACAGACTGACTTCCCAAAGTTAAGAGTGATTAAGCTTGAACAAAACTATCGTTCGTCTGAACGAATTTTGCACTGTGCCAATATTCTCATTCAGAATAATCCCCATGTATTTGAGAAAAAATTATTTTCTGAGTTGGGTTACGGTGAGCCTTTGCAGGTGATCACTGCCAAAAATGAAGAACATGAAGCTGATCGAGTCGTCGCTGAATTGATGGCACATAAATTTATGGGCGCTACAAATTTTAAAGACTATGCCATTTTGTATCGAGGTAACTTCCAGTCTAGAGTGTTTGAAAAAGTACTGATGAGTAACCGCATTCCATACAAAATTAGTGGTGGCATGTCATTTTTTGGACGTACTGAAGTGAAAGACATCATGGCGTATCTTCGTTTATTGGTAAATCAAGACGATGATAATGCATTGTTGAGAGTGATTAATACGCCTACCCGCGGGATTGGCCGAGTGAGTTTAGAAAAGCTAGGTAATTTAGCTAATCACAATCGTACCTCTATGTTTGAGGCGGCTTTTGATCCAAATTTACAAGATGTTTTAAGCGGCAAGGCTTTGGTATCGGTAGAGCAATTTGGTCGTTGGATAGTAGAGTTATCAGATAGGGCGGTCAGAGGTGATGGCATTGCAACCATTCGCGAAATGATCAAAGCCATGGGTTACGAAGAGTGGCTGTATGAGTCAAGCACTAGCCCCAAAGCAGCGGAAATGGGTATGGCCAACATCAGCACCTTGTTTGGCTGGATTAGCGATATGCTTGAAGGCAGCGAACTCGAGCCACCTATGACATTGCAAGAGGTAGTTAATCGGCTTATTTTGCGCGATATGATGGAACGTGGTGAAGATGATGAAGAATCAGACCAAGTACAGTTGATGACGTTACATGCCTCAAAAGGCTTAGAGTTTCCTTATGTATTTATGGTGGGTATGGAAGAGGGATTATTGCCCCATCAAAGCAGTATTGATGAAGACAACATCGACGAAGAAAGGCGTCTTGCATATGTAGGCATTACACGAGCGCAAAAAGGGTTGTTTATGACTTTAGTAAAAGAGCGCCGACAGTATGGCGAAGTGATCAATCCAGAGCCCAGCCGGTTTTTGCATGAGTTACCTAAAGATGACTTGGTGTGGGAACATAAAAAACCTAAAGTGTCTGCTGATGAACGTAAACAAAAGTCTGAAGTGGGGATTGCGAATTTACGCAATATGATGAATAAGGGGTAACCTTGTTTTTCATTTAAGATGAACGTATTTTTTCTGCTTTTTGTAGATATTTACCTTGGCCAAACTCACAGCCAGCTTCTACTAATGCTTGATGTTGTTCTTGGGTATCTATGCCTTCGGCAATCAACCTGAATTTTAATTGCCCAGAAATGGATAACACCGACTGAATTAACTTTAAGTTTCGTTCTGAACGAGGCAGCGTTTTGACAAAATAGTGGTCCACTTTTACGTAATCAAAGGGATAAGAATACAAATAGCTCAAAGAAGCCAAGCCACTACCGAAGTTATCCAACACTAAGGATATGCCAGCGCGTTTTAGGATTTTAATAGTAGGCAAGAAAAACTGAGAACGTCGGTTTAACGCATTTTCATCGAACTCAATAACTAATTGTTTCGGATCTACGCCAACGTCTTTTATTTGTTCAATCAGTTGTTTAGCTAAAGATGTTTGGGTCAGGTGGTGAATGGATAGATTGATCGCAATGCGTTTATTGTTGTCTTTTCCATTGCGCTGCCAATCTTGCAGTATTTCGCACGCTTTAGATAACATGAACTTATCCATTTCCACAGTAAGGCCAAACTGTTCAGCTATTTGCCAATACTGTTCCCGCTTGATTTTACCTATACTAGAATGCTCCCAACGTACGTAACATTCCTCGTATATGGTTTCTTGAGTGGTTAAATTAATTATTGGCTGAGTAAAAATTTCAAAACTTTTAGCATTGAGGGCTTCCCTAAATTCGCTTTCAATTTCCAACTCTTCAAGTAGCTTTTCACGCATTGTTTTGTCAAAAACCACATAGCGACCACGGCCTAATGCTTTTGCTTGATACATGGCTGCGTCGGCATCTCGTAGCACTTCGTCAGCCTTTTGGTAGCCACTTTCAATATAGGTAATACCTATACTGGCGCCCGAATACATGTCTTTATTTTCGATATTAAAAGGCTGAGCAATGGAATTAATAATACGTGCAGATATTTCTTCGACATCAGATGGGGAGTCAAAATTATCAAATAATACAACAAACTCATCACCACCTAAGCGCGCAAGTAAATCATGGCCTCGGATACACGAGCCAATTCTAACCGCTACCTCTTTTAAAAATTGATCTCCAGCCATATGACCGAGTGAATCATTAATTTGCTTAAATCTGTCTAAGTCGATAAATATGACCGCAAACTGACTTGCTGAATATCGCTGTTTACTAGCAAGTGCTAGTTCTAGACGAGTGTTAAATAAAGCGCGATTCGCCAAACCTGTTAGCGAGTCATGTTGCGCCTCATATTCTAGTTGTTGTTGAGCCTGTAAGCGCTCTTCAATTTGTTTCTGTAAAAATAAATTAGTGCTGTTTAGCTCTTCTGTACGTTCCTTCACTTCTTCTGCAAGTCTTTGGTTATAGGCCTGAATTGCATCGGAAGATTGTTTACGGCTTAATGCCACGGCAATGTGATGAGAAACAAAACGCAGGAATTCTAAATCTTTAAGGTTGTACTGTTTTTCCTTACCGTAACTTTGTACAGCAATGACACCACATATCTCACCATCTATAATTAGTGGGGAGCCTATCCATGAATTCATTTGCTGACGCATACTTTTCGCAACTTCTACAGAGAGTTCATTAACCTCGCATAATTGGTCAACTCTAGTAGCGTCCATCAATTCTGCACTGCCGCGTCTAATTACATATTCAGTTAATCCCATGCCCATAGGACGGGGTTCAATTTGTGATTGTACTTCGTCTTTGTAATAGGGAAACTGCAGCGCTTGTTTGCCATTATCTATCATCGCGACATAACAATTAGGTGCGCCAATTAAGCGTGACAAAATGTCATGAATAGCAGAATAAAAATCATCCATATTGCCTTCAACCGACGCTGAAAGTTCAGATATTTCAAACAAAGCCTGTTGTAAGGACTCTACTTTTTGTCTTTCACTTATTTCTTCTTGTAATTCGTCATTAATTTGTCTTAATTGTTTAGTGCGCTGACGAATGGTTTTTTCTGTTAATTCTCGACTTTTTACTCTGTCAACGCAGTTCACTATATGCTGAGAAACAAAAAGTAATATTTCTAAATCAGCCTGACTATAACGAATAGACTCGTCGTAACTCTGTACGACCATAGCTCCAATAACTTGAGTGCCTCTTTTTAACGGCACACCTATCCAGTCCACGGGATGTGCACCTAAATCTTTGACTTTAATTTCGGCAGTTTGTTGGTAGTAATTTTCTTGGGTTAGAAATAGGTGGTTACCTGTTCGCAATATATACCCAGTAATACTACTTTTTAGGTCTTCAGCGGAAATTTGGGATACGACTTGTTCATCAAATTCGTCAACAAAGTAGACAAAATCAATAATTTCTTTCCCTTTTTCATAAAAGGCAACAAAGAAATTTTGCGCTGGCATAAAGCCACCAACGATGCCATGAATGGCTGGATATAGGCTGGATAATTCATTAATTGAACTAGCTAATTCTGAAATATCAAACAGCGACTTCTGAATGGATTCAGAACGTTTGTATTTTTGCGTGATCTGCTGCAGTTGAGGAACAAGTTCTCGCAGTTCCTCTAAAGACAGCTGATTGGCGGTATTTTTAGGTGTCATTAGCTAGGTTGATGGTTCTTTTTTATTATTCTAAGGGTAAAAAATAAGTGTATCAAAAGTAAACTATTCAGATCAAAAAGACCACCTTAAGGCGGTCTAATTTTGCACTGAACGTAGAGGTTATTTGTTTAAACCTAGATACCTTCTATCATATGTTCAATCGCGGCCTTGATTTCATCATCTGAACAATCACCACAAGTGCCCATCGGTGGCATACCACCTATACCATTAATGGCGTTTTTCCATACTACATCAAAGCCTTTTTCCATACGAGGAGCCCAATCTGCGACATCTTGTAATTTAGGTGCGTTTAAAACACCCACGCTGTGACATGCAACACAAGCCTTGGCATAAACATCTGAACCAGATCTGGGGCCTGAAGAAGCGACTTCAGCTTTTGCACCCGCTATATGCACTTTACCAATAGGCTGAATGCGAGCCTTAATGTCAGCTTCACTCATTTCTTGTGCTTGTACTGCCAAGACACTAAAAATACCCATACAAATACATAAAAAGGCTTTCAATTTCACAAAATTCTCCAAAACAAGCTTTGTTTACCCAAAAAACTGAGAGAGATTATAACTACTAATGTTGTGTGAACAACTATTTAACTCATAAATCTAAGTGAATTTGTATTTTTTCTATTTAAACGATGTGAATGTTTAATAGTCTAGAAGTACTCTAGTGTCGGGTGATTGATCTAATATACGTTATTCAATGGTAGTATTTACGTTAAGTGAAATTTTTAATTAAGGGATCGATAATGGTCACAATCACACGCTTACTTGGCTTTATATGTTGTATTACGCTCACAGGCTCAGCCTGTGCACAACAACCTAATATTCCTCTTTCAGGCAGCAATCAATCTTACGAATTTCAACTCGTTACCAAAGGAGTCGATATCCCATGGGGGATGGCTTGGTTAAACGAGAAAGACATTTTAGTTACTGACCGCAAGGGTGAGCTTAGGATCATCAGCAATGGCAAACTATTAAGCGAAAGAATCGAGGGCTTGCCCGAGCTACGTGCAGAAGGTCAAGGCGGCCTGTTAGATGTCACAGTAGATCCCAATTATGCCCAAAATAATCTTATATATTTTTCTTATTCTGGATTAGAAGGAGAGGGTGAAGGCGCACATACTTCTGTTATGCGGGCCAAGCTACAAGGTTTTAAATTGACAGAACAAACCGTTATTTTCGACGGAGGCCCTAATTCCACTAAAGGACAGCATTACGGCAGTCGTCTAGCATTTGATAATCAAGGTTATTTGTATATATCCAGTGGTGATCGTGCAAACCGTGACGTTAACCCACAACGTTTAGATCGCGACGCAGGTAAAATTCATAGAATAAACAGTGATGGCAGCATTCCGCAAGATAATCCATTTGTTGCGCAAAAAGAGGCAAATCCCTCCATTTATTCTTACGGCCATCGTAATCCTCAGGGCATGGCAAAACATCCGGTAACGGGCGATATTTGGACACACGAACACGGACCTAAAGGTGGTGATGAAATTAATATCATCCAATCAGGAGCAAATTATGGTTGGCCTGTTATTTGTTATGGCGTGAATTATAGCGGCACGTCTTTTACTGACTTAACTGAAAAAGAAGGCATGCAACAACCTATTTGGTACTGGGTGCCCTCAATAGCGCCTTCAGGTATGACGTTTGTTACTAGTGATGTTTATCCCGATTGGAAAGGTAAAGTGATAGTGGGTTCGTTAAAATTCGCCTATTTAGTCGCACTTGAATTAGACGGCAATAAAGTACTCAGCCAAGAAACGCTGTTTCCCGGAATAGGCCGAGTACGCAATGTGAAGCAAGGTGACGATGGGTATATCTACGTGGCCACTGATGGCTCAGGGATATTTAAAATAGTCCCTAGTAAATAAAAACAAGCCTAGATAAGTAATATCGTGGCTACCGGTATTACTTATCTAACGCACCGTGCCTTTACAAGTAGTCTGTTATTTCTGAATATTGAAACCTATAAGAGATTTGTTTGCCCTAGCCCAAGCAAGAATTGATCATTCCTAGTTACCAGAAACCAAAAAGCCCCGAACATTTCTGTTCAGGGCTTCTATGAATAATGGTGCCCAGACTCGGAATCGAACCAAGGACACGAGGATTTTCAATCCTCTGCTCTACCAACTGAGCTATCTGGGCATCAACTTAACAAGATTTTGTCTTTAAAGACTGCGTCCGTTTCGCTGAGGGTGCGTATTAAACGGATTTAGCGCTTTTAAGTCAACCCCTTTTTAGTGAAATTTTGCAGATTATGTATAGATTGCACAAAATCTCTACTAAAACGGCCAAGTTCTGGCTAACAGTTGCTTTAAAGGCAATATATTTTAGCTCTTAGGAGGAACATAACCTTCGATATCAGGCTCTTTGCCTTCGAACAAATATGCTTGCATCTGAGTTTCTAGAAATGTTCTAGCTGTAGGTTCCATCAAATTGAGCTTATTTTCGTTGATCAGCATAGTTTGTTTCTTTTGCCACTCGGTCCATGCTTCTTTACAAATATTGTCGAATATTTTTTTACCAAGTTCGCCAGGGTAAAGTTGAAAATCTAGGCCATCTGCTTCTTTTTGTAATCGCTGACAAAATACTGTTCTGCTCATAATGCTCTAATTTAATGGTGAGGGCGGTACTTAAAGTACACCCTAATTAAAATGATGTATTGATTGTACTAAATAGTTTCTTGGTTGGCGCGGCTAATCCTATATTTTGCGGTTCGGCTAAGTCATACCACATTTGTGTGTCTTCCATTACTTGTCCAATAGGTTGTTGTTTTAAATGTAGCAATACCGGTTGAATGTCTAAATGAAAATGACTAAAAGTGTGGCGAAAAGGGTTAAGTGGTTGTTGCTGAATATCGTCAAACCCCAGAGTCGTAGCGCGCCCAACTATTTGTTCTGCGTGTTCTACTTCATGAAACCCCCATAATCCTCCCCATAGTCCTGCTGGTGGGCGTTTGTATATCAATAGCTGCTTTTGCCACATAGGAATTAACATAATGGTAGAACGGACTGGGATCGTCTTTTTTGGTTTTTTGTGGGGAAGCTCAGTTTGTCGACCTTGCACAAAGGCTAAGCAGTCATTGTGCACAGGGCAAATCTCACATTGTGGTTTACTGCGGGTGCAAAGTGTTGCGCCCATGTCCATCATAGCTTGGGTGTAGTCGGCGGTTCTATCTTTTGGGGTTAACTTATCTGCGTACTGCCATAAATCAATTTCAACTTTTTTATTACTTGGCCAGCCTTCAACAGCGTAATAACGGGCTAGTACTCGTTTAACATTGCCATCTAAAATACTCTGATGTTGCCCACAAGCTAAGGATAAAATAGCGCCTGCTGTAGATCGACCTATACCAGGCAAGGCGATTAAAAGCTCTAACTGCTCAGGAAACTGACCTTGATATTCATCTCTGATTATTTGCGCTGCTTTTTGCAAATTGCGCGCACGTGCGTAATAACCTAAACCAGTCCAATGGTGTAACACTTCATCTTGAGGCGCATTTGCTAAACTCAGTACATCAGGAAAACGCAGCATAAAAGCCTGATAATAAGGGATAACTGTTTTAACCTGCGTTTGCTGCAACATAATTTCAGACACCCAAACTTTATAGGGTGTTTTATCTAGCTGCCATGGCAGGTTTTTTCTACCATTAAGGTCAAACCAAGCTAATATTTTTTCATTAAAAGATTTATTATGTCTTGGCATTGGATGGGGTTCTGTTGTTCTTGAGATAATTACCGGATAATACCCTAACAAACTTGAAATAGTTCAGTTGAGAATAGATTGCCTAAAACAAACGATACAACTTATCAAATCAATCAGCCTGTAGTGTTTTTCCCCGGAGCATTGTGTGATGAAAGAATTTTTAATTTATGCTGGCAATATCTAGACATTCCCATGCGTGCATTTGTGCCTTTGCAATGGGCCGAAGATTTAGCCCAAATAAAGATGTTAAGCACAGACCGACTAGCCTATTTTGAGCAACCAGTGCATTTGGTTGGTTTTTCTATGGGAGGGTATATAGCTGCGCTGACCGCTCTAGAAAATCAAAGTGGCATTGCATCCCTGACACTTATCGGCAGTGCGTGTGAAGAATTACCAAAAGATGAAATTCAGCAGCGGCAACAATTGCTTAAGTTAATTAAAAATAAACGTCATGCCGGCATGACTGAAAAGCGTTTAAAAAGCTTTTTTCACGAAAGTCATCATCAGCAAAATGAGTACCTCAATATCGTTAAACAAATGGAGCAGGATCTAGGTGCGGGTGTTTTAGCAGCACAAATTAGTGCCACTCAATCCAGAAAAAGCCTGCTTTGTGTTTTATCAAAATGCTCTTTTCCAATCCATATTATTAGTGGTGAGCAGGATAACTTATTGAGTGAATCAACTTTACGTAGCATGCACAAACAGTTAACCAATAGTGACTTGACGATAGTTGAAAACGCTGGGCATATGCTGCCAATTGAACAATCTAAGTTGTTAGCTGAATATTTAGCATCAAAAATTGAATAAACTAAGCAGACTGCCTTGCAATCAGGCTGTGTCGCCGGATAATGCGCCGCAGCTATGCTTGAGAACAAATAAGCAATAATTGAAGAAGAGATCCTAATATGAGTCAGTTTAAATCTGAACAAGAAGCCGCCGAATCTGGTGTGTATATTCGTAAAATTCAGAGTTTTGTAAAAAGAGAAGGGCGTTTAACCACAGGTCAGGCCAAATCTATCGAACAAAACTGGCCAACGATGGGTTTAGAACATAAAAGCGGTTTACAAAACTTCGCAGATACTTTTGGCCGAGTAGCGCCCATTGTTTTAGAAATTGGTTTTGGCATGGGCAAGTCCTTGGTTGAAATGGCTGTGAATGAGCCAGATAAGGACTTTATTGGTATAGAAGTTCATCGCCCGGGAGTGGGTACTTGCCTAAGCGAAGCGGCTGAACAGAATGTGCACAACTTAAGAGTTTATGAGCATGACGCAGTCGAAGTGTTTGCCGATTGTATCGCCGAAAACAGTTTGGCTCGCGTGCAATTATTTTTTCCTGACCCTTGGCATAAAAAACGCCATCACAAAAGACGTATTGTACAACCAGATTTTGTACAGAAACTGAGAAGTAAATTGGCCATTGGCGGTGTTTTTCATATGGCCACCGATTGGGAAAATTACGCTGAACATATGTTAGAAGTGATGTCTGTGGCTGAAGGTTTTAAAAATCAATCAGAGACTAACGATTATGTGCCAAGACCAGAGCAACGCCCGCTGACTAAGTTTGAACAGCGAGGGCATAGATTAGGCCATGGTGTATGGGATTTAATGTTTGAGAGGGTCTCTTAATGTTGTCTGCTTCTAGTCAGTTATTGATGCGCAGTGAAGACACCATTGCACAAGGTAAATGGTTATTGGTCAACCCAACTGACAGCCAAATTGCACAACAACTAAACAATCCCGAGATCAAAGTGTTTCATCAATATTTTGATATTTACCAACAAAGTTGTGCTGCCGGTAACTCCGATCAACACACTTTTGCAGCTGCGTATCCTACTGATGAAAAGTTTGATGGTGCGGTTATTTATATGCCTAAGTCTAAAGAACAGGCAAAAATGTTGATTGCCAATGTTGCTGCTTGTCTAAATGAAAATGCCAGTCTTTTACTTGTGGGTGAAAATAAAGGTGGCGTAAAAAGTGCGGCTAAATTCCTCGAGACTATTAGTTCTCAAGTGAACAAAGTGGATTCAGCACGTCATTGTGCATTATTCGGTGCGCAAATTGATAAACCTGTAAAACTTTTTGAGCTGACCAAGTGGCAGAGTGAAATTGATATTTCAGAGGGTGGTTTAAATTATAAAATCTGTTCTTTACCTGGTGTGTTTAACCATGGAGCAATAGATTTAGGTACAAAAGTGTTATTGGATAATTTACCAGACGTTAAAACAGGGCGACTATTAGACTTTGGCTGTGGCGCCGGTGTAATTGGTTGTTACCTTGGGTTGAAAAGCCCCGAAAGTGAAGTGGTTATGAGTGATGTTAGTGCCTTGGCGATACATTGTTCAAAAGAAAGTGCCAAGCTAAATAACCTTAACGCTAAAGTCGTGGCCTCAAATGGTTTAATGGATGTACAAGGTAAGTTCTCAGCTGTGTATACCAACCCTCCGTTTCATACCGGAATTGTGACTGATTATTCTGTTACCGAGAATTTTATTGCGCAGCTAAAGCAATATTTGACAAAAGGTGGTTCACTGACATTGGTGGCGAATAAATTTTTGCGTTACTCTGAGTTACTTGAACAACGCTTTAGTGCTGTTATTCCAATGGCTCAAACTACTAAATTTACGCTCTACCAGTGTGCTCGAATAAAATAGAAGAAGGTAAGCTGCTCGAATGAAAATATTGTTTGTTGTGTCTGAAGTTGAAGACCTGGTTAAAACTGGTGGTTTAGCTGATGTAGGTAAAGCCCTACCTTTAGCACTTGCAGAGTTGGGCCATGATGTGACTATAGTGATGCCCTACTACAAACAGTTAGCTGATAAATTTAATGCTGCTGACTGTTGTGCTATTCAAACTTTAAAAGCAGGCCATAAATCCTATGAGTTTGCGGTTAAAAGTTTGAGCTTAGAGGGACTGCAAGTATTAGCCGTGGACTATCCAGAATATTTTGACCGAAAAGGTCTTTATTCTGACGATTATCACGCCTATCCAGATAATGCTGAGCGTTTTGCCTTTTTCGCAAACGCGGCACTACAAGCCTCCAAGGCGGCCGGGTTTCAACCTGATGTCGTGCACTGTAATGACTGGCACACAGCGCTCACGCCTTATTTTATAAGCATTGACGAATCTGGGTTTTTCGCTCAAACAAAGACGGTTTTTACGATTCACAACGGTGCATACCAAGGTACACATCAATTTTCAGATATTGCTTACTTACAACCCCATTATCAATTACATAGTCAATTGGATGGTGATGCGCTAAATTTTGTACGTATGGGAATTCGGTACGCCAATAAAATTAATGCTGTTAGTCCTAATTATGCGCAGGAACTACTGACACCTTTAGGCTCTCATCATTTATTTAATGAATTTCAAAACAGAAGACGTGATGTGTCGGGTATTTTAAATGGTTGCGACTATAGTCAGTGGGACCCTATTGATGATCCACATATTGCAAAAAATTATCATCATGCAGATTTATCCGGCAAAAAAGCCTGTAAAACAGCATTACAAAAAGAATTAGGTTTACCAAAAAAAATGCGTGTACCTGTTATCGGTATGGTGTGTCGTTTAACTGAGCAAAAAGGATTTGGCTTTATTTTGCCTATGTTAGACAAGTTGATGCAACATGAGGTACAAGTTGCCATCATTGGTACTGGCGACCCTGAAATAAGTCAGTTTCTGCGAGACGTGGCAGATAGATATCCTAAGAAATTGGCGTTTATAGAAGATTTTAGTGTACGTAAAGCACATATGATTGAAGCGGGTAGTGATTTCTTTTTGATGCCTTCTTTGTTTGAGCCTTGTGGCTTGAATCAAATGTACAGTTTGGCATACGGTACTTTACCGATTGTTAGAGCTGTTGGCGGGCTTAAAGACACAGTGGTAGATTTGGCAGAAAATCCAGATGTTGCAACGGGATTTATATTTGAACAACCTGATAGCAGCGCATTATTGTCATGTATACAGCGAGCCTTGCTGTTTTATCATGAGGCACCTAAGGTGTATGCGTTAACTCAGCAACGGGCCATGCAGAGCCGCTTTACATGGGAAACGGCAGCACAAGACTATCAAGCACTCTACCAAAGTTAGAAAAAATGATGAAAAATGTGATGATTGTTTTTTGTTTATTACTGTTGGTCGGGCTGGCAACAGTAGTACAAGCATTGCCATCCAAATGTTTGCAGGTTGAGGAAAAGCAAAAAGCTTGTCCGCATGTTATGTATAAAAAGGCCGCGTTGTCAGTTGCGGTTTTAGATGTTGAAAAAGGCGAGGTAATTTGTATTTGTTTGAGTGATCTTAAAGGGCAAAAAAAACAACGAGTAAAGTTGAGCAAATAAATCAAAAAGTTACCCTTCAGCGGCTGGCAGAAAAACACCAGTTAACTGAACAGGATATGGTCACTTTAATTAATTATTAATCTTTCTAATTGAGAAAAACTGAGTAAATTTAGTCTGCTAGTTTCAATTTGCCCACTTTTGTATCAGTATCATTAGTGAAAAGTCATCTGACCAAGGAATACGTTACAAGTAATATGCCTTCAGATATTAAATTTTTATCGATTAAAAGCCTGATTATATGGGTAGTTATGGCTATAACAACTTTGTCGCTGATTTTGTCTTCTGGTGTCAATTTGTATAGTCAAATCAGCACTTATCGACAAACATTGCAAAAAGATGTCGTTATCTATGCGGATATGATTGGTCGCGGCGCCATAGAACCTATGATTAGAGATCAAGGCTCAGCTCAAGATGAAAATCTCAAAACCCTCGTTGCATCTGAACTGATTGAAAATGTGCATATCTATAAAATGACCGGCCAGTCCAAACCTGACTTTTTTGCTAGCTATAACAAAAAAGGCATCGCACCGGTCAATCCTAAATTAGAACAGGTGAACACTCTCAATCAACCTAAGACCGTCCAAGGCGCGGTAGAGGTGATTCGCCCTATTTGTGTTATTGAAGATTGTGAAAATGATGACATATTGGGGTATGTATATTTGCGTGCTTCAGCTGATACATTAGAAGACCTGATAACTCAGTCAATTTGGACGACCATTAGTGTGTTAGTGATTTGTCTGCTCATTTGTTTTTTCCTGACTTTAAAACTACAAAATGCGATTACAACACCCATCGATATTTTGGTTAAGTTAGTACAGCGTATATCGCGGCAAAGGGATTATTCCAGCCGAGCTGAAATGCATGGCTTTAGAGAATTAGATATTCTTGGTGGGGCTTTCAATAACATGCTACAACGCACCCAAGAGCATATGGAGCGGCAAACCGAAGCAGAGGCCGAGCAAGTAAAGTTAAATTTGAGTTTGGAAGAAAAAGTACAACAACGCACAATGGCCTTAAAAGAGGCTAACAGCGAATTAATCCAAACCTTAGAAAAACTCCATCAATTTCAACGTCAAATGGTACAAAATGAAAAAATGGCATCTTTGGGAGATATGGTTGCCGGCGTAGCCCATGAAGTTAATACTCCCATTGGTCTTGGTGTCACCGCATCCACTATGATGTTAGATCGATTGTCTGATATGCGTAGATCTTTTGAAGACAAAACACTTAAAGCCAGTTCGTTGTCAAAATTTATTGCCGAAGGCGAAGAAAACCTCAATATTATTTATCGTAATTTGAATCGAGCCGCTGAGTTGATTTCTAGCTTCAAGCAAGTCGCTGTTGATCAGTCTTCAGAAAATAATCGTATCTTCTCTTTTTCTAAGTTGATGGACGAAATATTGATGTCGATGCGGCCCAAACTAAGAAAGGTTAACCATCAGATAAATGTGCATTGTGCTCCAGATTTGGTGGTTGAATCTAAAGCTGGGCCGATTAACCAGGTTATGATCAACTTAATAATGAATTCTATTATTCATGGATTTGAAGACATAGATAAAGGCCAAATAGATATTACTATTGAGTTTATGGATGACACTAAGATCTGCATTGAATTTAAAGATAACGGAAAAGGTATACCAGAACATTTACGTAAACGTATTTTTGATCCTTTTGTTACCACTAAGCGTGGTCAGGGAGGGAGTGGTCTAGGTATGCATTTAGTCTACAATCTCGTGACTCAAGCCTTGAACGGGTCAATTTCTATTGTCAGTGAAGTCGATCAGGGCGTTCAGTTTAGAATTCTCTTTCCTGTTAAAAAGGTGGATATTAACAAAGTACCTAACGGTTCTTTTATGTAATTATCATTGAAAATGGAATAAATGCATAAATTTTGCTTAGATATGCAAGTTTAGCTAGATAAAACCCTGATTTTTAGATATTTTCTGATAAGCTTTTACACAAATTCCTAATCAGGCCTGAAACATGCAGACTCCTAACGTATTAATTGTTGAAGATGAAGTAGTCACACGTACTACCCTCAAAAGCTTGTTTGAAGCTGAAGGGTATAATGTATTTGAAGCCGAACATGGCGAACAGATGCACGACATCTTCGAAAACAACACCATCAACCTGGTCATTATGGATATCAATTTACCCGGCAAAAATGGTTTGATTTTGGCTCGCGAAGTGCGAGGCCGTAAAAATATAGGCCTAATCTTTTTGACTGGAAGAGACAATGATGTTGACCGAATCTTAGGTCTAGAAATTGGTGCCGATGACTATCTTACTAAACCTTTTAATCCTCGTGAGTTAACAATACGCGCGCGTAACTTACTGGCTCGTACCTCTAATACGAGTGAAGATGATGACTTACCTAGTCGAGTAAGTTTTAACGGTTGGATATTAGATGGCGATAGTCGAAGCTTAATTTCTCCAAGCACTAAAGAGTTTCGCTTACCACGTAGTGAGTTTAGAGCGTTACATTTGTTCTTAAATAACCCTGGTAAAATTCTAACGCGTGAACAACTGATCATGGAAATGACAGGTCGTGAATTACGCCCTAATGACCGTACCGTTGATGTGACTATCCGCCGTATTCGTAAACACTTTGAGTCAGAAGTGAACGCTGACGATTTAATTGTGACCATTCATGGTGAAGGTTATCGTTTCTGCGGCTCTGTAGATTCATAACACTTTTTATCTAAGAATTTAAATAGGCTCCTTCGGGAGCTTTTTTATTGCCTTAAGCTTTACTTAAGATTTAACATCTAGAATGGCTACATGTTATTTAGAAGGTAAATATTTTGCGTCATCTCCGCTTAAGTATACTGTTAATTTTCATTAGCTTTGCACCGCTATCTCTAAGCTTTGCACAGCAGATGTCCGCTCCTGACTTTGTAATTTCGAACGATCAGTTACCTGACAATTTATCTGCTCTAAAAGGGCAGGTTGTTTATCTCGATTTTTGGGCTAGCTGGTGTAAGCCCTGTCGTAAATCTTTTCCTTGGATGAACCAGATGCAGCAAAAATATGTTGAACAAGGTTTGCAGATTATTGCCATCAATTTAGATACTGAAAAAGCGTTGGCAAAAGCCTTTTTAGACAAAGTACCAGCTCAGATCCCAGTCATTTATGACCCTCAAGGCAAGATCGCTAGCGACTATCAATTGTTGGGTATGCCTAGCAGTTACGTAATTGATAAAAAGGGAAATATCCGTTTTTCTCATAAAGGTTTTTTCACCCGCAGCGAACCCTTATACGAACAAGAATTAGTTTTACTACTTAACGAACAGGAGTAGCCAGTTATGTTTAAAAAAGCCCGCATTATTCTCGCATTTTTATTAAGCACCCAGCTTGTAGGTTGTGCAAACCTTGGAGTTCAGCCATGGGAACGCGATTTATTAGCCAAAGAAGAAATGGCTTTGGACGCTGATGGTAACGATCTTGGTTTAGATGACCATATTTATTTTAGTAAAGAAGCCACTAGTGGTGGTCGTGCATTTGCTGGTGGAGGTTGTGGATGCAATTAACATCAAACAATAAGATAACCAATAAACCCAAAAAAGTAGCTAATATTAATACTGCGCTTGCCGCAGCGACTTGCGCGTTGTTAGGCACAACTCCAATGGTGCAAGCCGATGAAGGTGCGTGGGAAATGGATACAGCTTTGTTGTATTACGGTGAAACAGACAGAGTCACCGCTGTTGAAGGTGTGTTGTCAGCAAAAAAAGATTTTGGCGATGAGCACATTTTCTCTGGAAAAATCGTTCTTGATTCACTTACTGGAGCTTCTGCAACAGGAGCCGTTGCTCAACCAAACGCACAAACATTTACTCGTCCCTCAGGTAAAGGTCAATATGATATTCAAGCGGATGAAATACCTTTAGATGACACATTTAAGGATACCCGTGTACAACTAGAAGCACAGTGGACTCAACCACTTTGGGACGATATGCGTGGTAGCACTGGGGTACACCTTTCGAAAGAGTATGACTACCTATCTATTTCGGTTAATGGTTCTCTCGCCAAAGATTTTTATCAGAAAAACACTACGGTTTCTGCCGGATTATCTTTAGCTTATGACACTATCGATCCTGAAGGTGGGCGCCCCTTAGCTTTTTCTGAAATGGTTATCGACCAAGGTCAATTCGCTAATGAGCAAGCCTATCAAGCCGCTTTTGACGCGACAAGGCAAACAGATACAGACGATAAAAGCACAATAGATTTGATGCTTGGCGTGACGCAAATTATCAATCGACGAATGTTGATGCAATTTAACTATGGCTTCTCAACGTCTGATGGCTATCACACCGACCCCTTTAAGGTGTTGAGTGTGGTTAACGATCAAGGGTTGACTCAGTCGTTAGTGCATGAGGACAGACCAACAGAGCGCACCCGACATAGTTTTTATTGGCAAACAAAGTACGCCTTGGATAGCGGTGTTGCCGATATTTCCTATCGATACGCTACAGATGACTGGGAGATTAATTCCCATACAATTGATTCTAGATTACGCTTTAATTTGACTGGCAATACTTATATTCAGCCACATTTTAGGTACTATCAACAAGGAGCTGCTGAGTTTTATAAACCATTCTTACTGGAAGGAACAACGTTACCTACCTTTGCTAGTGCAGATTATCGTTTAGGTGAAATGACCGCTTACACGGTTGGCCTAAAATATGGAATGAAAATGCCGAGTGGTAATGAGTGGGCATTTAGGTTGGAGTATTATCAACAAGATACTAAAAACCCTGGATTTGAAGCGCCTGGAGCGTTGCAGCAGTTAGATTTATATCCAAGTGTTAAAGCGATAATTGCACAAGTTAGTTATAGCTTCTAATCTAGTCTTTTATCTTAAGGGCTGCCCTTGTCAGTTAGCGATTTTTCAATAGAGCAAAAAGGCGACCATATTATTGGTCGCTTTTCTGCTATGGCCAGTCCTTGTGATTTACTAATTGAAACGCAGGACTGCTTACTGGCTAATCGCTTAACTTCCCTCGCTTTTGATGAAACAAAACGTATTGAACAGAAATTTAGTCGCTATCTACCCAGTAATCCTATGAGCGAAATTAATAATAGTCGTGGTAAGCCAGTTGCCATAGACGATGAAATCTTTCGTTTGCTGGAATTCGCTAAAAGCTGTTTTGAGTTAAGTGGAGGCATGTTTGACATTACCTCTGGGGTATTGCGAAAAGCATGGAACTTTGATGGCTCAGATAATTTACCGAAGCCTGAAGTAGTAAAAGCACTCATGCCTTATATCGGTTGGAAGAAAGTCAAATATGATAAGACTTCAATCCTATTAAGCAAGTCAATGGAGTTGGATTTTGGCGGCATAGGTAAGGAGTATGCTGTGGATTGTGTGGCCAAGATATGTTCTGAATATGCCCCAACTACTTCAGTCGTGGTGAATTTTGGAGGCGATATTCAAGTAACTCGGCCACGTCAAAATAAGCAGCCTTGGTATATCGGTATTGAAAGTGCAGATGAAAATCAAGGTACTATTAGCACCTTAAAAATTTTCAATGGCGGCCTTGCTACTAGTGGAGATGCTAGGCGTTATCTATTAAAAGATGGTAAACGTTACAGTCATATTCTTAATCCTAAAACAGGGTATCCGATTGAAAATGCCGCAAGATCCGTGACCGTTGCTGCTCCTCACTGTATCCAAGCTGGATTACTCGCGACTTTAGCCCTATTGCAAGGCGATAACTCTGAGTCTTTTTTGCATGATCAGGGTATAAAATTTTGGTGTTATCGATAGTGCCTAGGTTTTTGCGTTAAACTTTCTTTCAAATTGGTTTTAAGTGAGGACTATTTATTTGGCAGTAACCTAGTTTAACTTCGATAAAGTGTCTTAATTAAATGATAACCAAACTGGGTTTTCACTGGGCCGTGTACGGTTAATATTTCTTTTTTAAACACCACATTATCAAATGCTTTGACCATAGTACCTGGGCTAAACTCACCTAAGTCTCCTCCTTTTTTACCAGAAGGGCAGGTGGAGTGTTTTTTGGCTAACTGGTGAAAGTTTCCACCTTTGTCGAGTTGGCTTTTTAGTTTTTCGGCTAGGGCTTTGTCTTTGACTAATATGTGGCAGGCGCAGGCTTTCATGGGATTTTTCTAGCTAATTTAATATTGGGCTATTGTAGACGAAAAAGATTAATGGGGCGAAGCTGGATTAAAATTCATATTCAAGAGCGAACCTTAGGGTGTGGTCTTTAGAATCGCCGTTTAAGCCTGCAATGAAAGCCAATTCCCATTTTAATTGTTTTTGCCCTTCGTACCGATGAATACCCATAAATCCTGGTCCAACACCCACAAAATCCTCTCCCGTGTATATTTCGATAGAAGGTTGTAAGGCCGGCAAATATCGGTAGCGATACTTGAGTCTAAACTCCGTTTCAAATTCATTTTGAATATCCTTACCCCATTCATAAACTAATAATGCGTTGATAGTTAAACTAGTTTGAGTGAATTCTTTTTCGAATAACAAGCCGCTGGTAAATTCGTAAACGTCCTCTTTATGTTGTTTTTCAAGTTCAAACAATATGCCCCAATCTGCCCACAACTCTCCTTGATCAGTTAACATCCAGCGCGTCTCTATTTCATAGGCTTGTAAACCAAAATCGCCGTGTTCGTCCCTTTCTCCTACTATGTAACCTTCAATTGTCAGGTATTCTGAGACTGCATGTCCGTATGCAAAGCGTTGCGCTAAAACATTACCATCGTCGTTTTGTCTAGAGGTAAAACGCCATTCCAATTCGCGCTCATTGGCCAAAACGTAAGGATGATAAACTTTGTCTACAGGGATACCGTCAGCCCAGCTTAGTGATGCGCTAAAAAGACAGTAAAAAAGCGCGATGGAGACACGAGAAATGGCTTTCATTGTTTGTTACCTAGATGGGAAGTTGAATTTAGCTCAAGCCAATAAAAAACTGCCAGCGGAGTAAATAACGCTAGCAAATAAACAATTATTTGATCAATAGAGGGTGATGCCTGATAGCCAAATAACACGTTAAATAGATGACCGAATTCATATTCATTGCTAATTAAATACTGACTACTCCATGCTGTGTCTGAAGTATCAATAAGATCGACCTGTATCAATAAAGGCAATGCATTGGCGAATTGACCAGTAGCGTAAATATGTACTAGTAACCAGGTTGCCCATGGACCCCAACGTTGCTTTAACCATTGTGCGGCTAAATACAGTAATGTGGCTAAGCTTAGACAAATACCTAGACCCAAAAATGTGCCGATTAATATGGATTGCAGTACATTACTTTGGTTTAAATAGCCATCAAGGTACAAGACAAAATTACTGCCTTTAGACACCATGGTTAAGCTGATCATTAGACCCGCTACCCAATGCAAAAAAAGCCTGTTTGTAGAGTGATTACGGCTTAATTCATAGGCCAAAATAAGGGTTGAAAAGTAGACAATAGATTGAGACACCCACAGGAATAATTCGATACCTTTACCATCAAACCACTGACTAATTATATTAATTTGATTGATATATAAAAAGCTCAAAAGGGCACCAGCGATAACGCTTTTTAACAACCACAACTTATTAGCTGGAAGATGCTCATATAGGTACACAATCAATACAAAAATGGGTAAAGCATCGCGCAAAAACAAAATTACCGTATTAATTAACATTAAGCGGCTCCTGTTGATGCTCGACAATTACCATGCCTCGGGCTGTGTGGGGATTGTATTCACCAAAAAAATCGTATTCCCCGGGCTTCAGTGGGCCAATAAATATTGTTGCTTTTTGATTGGCAAAAATAACCTTTTCTCGGTTTAGTGAAAAACTATCAAATTCTTCTGGTGTGTTGTCTTGATTCTCAATTATCAATTTGACTTTTTGGTTTGCTGGAATGGTGATAAGCGATGGAAAAAAGAGGTGATCTTTGAGCTGAACATGATATTCAGTAACCGCTGCTAAAGTGGGGAAACAAAACAAGACGCATAATGTGCCAATAGATAGTGTGGTGTAGCTTATTAGCTTATGCATTAGGCTGACCTTGTGGCAAAAACAGCTCTACCGATAAGCCCGATAATTGTTTTGAACGGCTTAATTTTATAGAGGCTTTATGCAAATCAGCAATATGTTTTGAAATGGCTAGCCCTAAACCACACCCGGGTGTTTTACTGCTATGCCGGTCGCCGCCAATTCGGTAAAAACGTTCAAATACTCTTTGATATTCGGATTTCTCAATACCAGGACCCGCATCTTCTACTTGAATAACCACCTGATTATCCACTGTCTTCAATGTCACTCTAATCAACGAGCCCTGTGGCGAATATTTACTCGCATTGGAGATTAAATTTTGTAGCAGTATGCCGAGTGAAAACTCATCACCTTGAATACTTGTACCTTGCCCGACTAGTTCTATTTCTTGTTTCTTGCCCTCAATTTGTGGGAATAAA
This sequence comes from uncultured Paraglaciecola sp., assembly GCF_913020055.1. Lineage (GTDB taxonomy): Bacteria > Pseudomonadota > Gammaproteobacteria > Enterobacterales > Alteromonadaceae > Paraglaciecola. The sequence goes on from NZ_CAJWCF010000039.1 coordinate 23,363, forward strand.
CTGGCAATAACGGTTTGGCAAAGTGCAGCAGTATTTAGTTGTTTAAACTGGCCTTGGTATTGTTCAGGGTTAGTGCGATTGAGTAATAATATTTGTTCTACTACATGACTCATGCGTTCGATACCTTGTTGCAGGTATTGTATGTTGGTGTGTGTTGTAGGGTTATTTTTAAGTTCAATTGCCAAATTATGAGCATTAATTTTTAACACGCTTAGTGGGGTGCGTAATTCGTGGGCTGCATCAGAGGCAAAGCGTTTTTCTCGGGAAAACGCAGCGTTTAATCGCTCAAATAATTGGTTTAACGTTTCTAACACTGGGCTAAGTTCGTTGCGCTGATTTTGCTGCAAAATTGGGCTAAGGTCGTCGGTTTTTTTTGTCCGCAAGTTCTCGGACAAAAGCCTTAATGGACGCAAGCCTGAACTGACCAATAAAAATATAATAATAGCTAACAGTGGAATACACAGTACAAGTGGAGTGACAGCAGCTAAAATCATTTGTTCAGCCAGCTCAAAACGTCTATTTACAGGTTGAGCAACTAAAACCCATTTGTTGTTAGATTCAAAAAAATGCCCATAAGTACGCCAACGTTGTGCTAAAAAGTTATGCTCGGAGAATGTATTTTTGAAGTCACTAATTGCGGTTTTCAACTTTGGATGAGAGCTAAATATCAACTTGTTTTGGTGCCATATTTGAAACACAAATGCCGCGTTTGGTTGTGGTGCTAGTGATTGGGTACTTAAGTCGGTAATGTTGATCAATACATGGGTCAATGAACGTAATTCATTATCAAATACGCTGGTGGCTTTGGCCATACTGCTACGGTAACCCTGAATGGCTGCTGCAAAAGTGACTAGAGTAATCACCGACAATAAAATCAGGGTTAAATAGCGGCGTATAGACAAACTTAGGACTCTATATTGGTAGAAGCTTTAATACTGTACCCTACACCGCGGATAGTTTTGATAAAAGCCTCTGGGAGCTTTTTACGCAGGTGGTGAATATGTACTTCAACTGCGTTACTGGCTACTTCTTCACCCCACTCATATAACTTAGACTCCAGTTGTTCTCGTGATTGTATTCGTCCAGCTTGTTCTAAGAGTACCTTTAACAACATAAACTCTTTGCGGGATAGTTCTATTAACTGACCTGCAACAGTTAATTCATGAGAAGCGCAGTCTAAGTTTACTTCGCCAATAGTAATGGTAGAGCTGGTTGCCGTACCTAATCTTCTCTCAATAACACGTAAACGGGCGATCAGTTCGTTTACATCAAAAGGTTTACTCAGGTAATCATCTGCCCCTTGATCTAACCCTTTGATTTTGTCTTCAATGGAGTCTCGAGCAGTTAATATCAGTACGGGTAATGCGACATTTTTTTTTCTAATTTGTTTGAGTAACGCTAGGCCATCCATATCAGGTAAACCTAAGTCGAGGATAAGCATGTCACACTCATTGGTATCTATGGTCAGCAGTGCCGATTTAGCATCAGCGACATGGTTAGCTATAAACCCCTCAGTTCTCAGCGATTGATGCAAAGCTCTGGCGAGTGGCAAATCATCTTCAACTAATAAAATTCGCATAGCAGTCATTGGCTCTTATCGGTGGATTACAACTTAGCTCAAAGAGCGGTAATAGGACAATCAGCTAATTTAAATGAAACGGTAAAGTTTAAGACTACTTTGGTTTTCTTAAGTCATCCTTAAGAGCTGGATTTTCTGGTGGTTTATCCTTACGTTCAAACTCACCTTCGATGATATCCTCAGATTGTTCCGTCGAATGCGATTGCTGGTGGTACGAAGTAAAATTTCCATCAAAAGATTGATTCACGACCTTTAAGGATAAATGTTTGAGCAACCCTTTGGCAATTAATGGACGGGTCATAGGTAAACTCAATAAAAAACCTATGCCGTCTGTGATAAAGCCGGGGGTGACTAATAACACACCTGCAATCACCAATAATAAACCTTCAGCCATTTCTTGACCAGGCATAGTGCCTACCTGCATTTTTTGTTGGGCTTGCATCAAAGTGCTGATCCCTTGTTGCCTGACTAAGTGCGCACCAGCGAAGGCAGTTAAAATAACAATGGCCACAGTGTACCAACCACCAATTTGTTCGCCCACGTTGATCAATATGGCGATTTCGACAATAGGTAAAATGGCGAATAATAAAAATAGTTTAAACAAAGATGCCTCGTTATTTGAGGTATACGCTGTAAGCTTTATGTATACCCTATTTATGTAATTGTATTTGTTATGATACTGGGACTAAAAATCCAAAAGCCAAGTGACGCATTGTTACAGAGTGTTGCTTGGTTTGTCTAACGAGTTTACTGACTAGAGTATGTTTATCTTAAATTTGGGTTATTTAACTCATTAGTGAAATTTGCCTGACTAAGTGTGGGTCTCTACACAAAGTGATATGGGTATAATAGTCTTAATTGTTTGTTAAGGTTTATCCATTAAAGTTTAACCAATCCGCATTGGTATTTTGCCAAGCTACCTTTTATAAGAAGTGTTGTTGATGAATTTTAGTTTTAGATATTTAGTTTTACTGCTTACTTTTGGTTTTTTCTCTTTTTCGAGTATGGCACAAACTTCCGATCCCTTGGCTGATCTGTTTGCTGATGAACCAGAATTTTTGCAAGTTGATGAGGCATTCCAGTTCGACTTTGTGCAAAACGGTGATCAAGTCACCCTCAGCTGGAAAATAGCGGAAGGTTACTATTTATATAAAAAACAATTCAAAACAGTGGTTAAACAAGCTGAGCTGGGTTTGCCTGTGTTCCCTGTTGCCGAGCAAGTTGAAGACGAGTTTTTTGGTTTGTCGGACGTATTTCGTGGGCAACTAAATATTTCTTATGCAATTGTGTCGTCGGTGCAAGATGGCATAGTTAAGATACGTTACCAAGGCTGTGCAGATGCGGGACTATGTTATCCGCCGACCACTAAAGAAGTATATTTGAATCAAGTTGGCTCGAATTCGGTAGTTGAGTCTGGACCAGATGTGGCAAGTAATAGTGATGAATCAACCACTCAAGTACCAATTTCAGAGCAGTTTGAGTTAGCTAGTTTATTGTCCAGTGAACAAAGTTTGTTTATTACTCTGTTATTGTTTTTAGGTCTAGGTATAGGTTTAGCATTTACCCCTTGTGTGTTCCCTATGTATCCGATCTTGTCTGGTATTGTGATTGGTCAAGGTAAAACCATTAGCACATCTCGTGCTTTCACTTTGTCATTTGTGTATGTACAGGGAATGGCAATTACCTACTCGCTATTGGGGCTGATAGTAGCCTCGGCTGGTGTGCAGTTTCAGGCAGGCTTACAACATCCTGCTATTTTAATTGCTTTGATTGTAATTTTTGTGTTGTTGGCAGTGGTGATGTTTGGTGCTTATGAGTTGCAATTGCCTTCTTCATGGCAAGAAAAACTCAATGCTATGAGTAATAAACAAACCAGTGGTAGTTATCTAGGGGTATTAGCTATGGGCGCCATTTCTGGCTTGGTAGCTTCGCCTTGTACTACGGCGCCGTTAACAGGGATTTTGTTATTTATTGCCCAAAGTGGTGATTTGGTGTTGGGATTTAGTGCCTTGTATGTGCTGAGTTTAGGTATGGGTATACCTTTGATTTTATTTGGTATTACCGGTGGTAAGTTATTGCCCAAAGCAGGTAACTGGATGAATGTGGTTAAAGTCACTTTTGGCTTTATGATGTTAGCAGTGGCCATTATGTTTGTAGAACGTTTAGTTAGCCATGTTGCTACCGATATTGCATGGGCATTGCTTGGGTTAACTACTTTTACTTATTTTTATGTAATGAATCAAAACAGCCCAACCACTTTTTATAAAGGTCTGCGTGCATTACTCATATTTATTGGGTTGTTCGTTTCGGCTGGTTACGGATACCAAACAATCAACACTATAGGTCACGACAATAGTGTGACTCAATTGGGCAAAAGCAGCATAGCCCACCCAGAATTTCGTAAAGTCACTAATCTCGAAGACTTTAATCAAGCATTAGCCGAGGCCAATGCTCAAGGTCAGACAGTGATGTTAGATCTCTATGCTGATTGGTGCGTAGCCTGCAAAGAATTTGAGAAATATACCTTTTCAGATAGTCAGGTTGTTGCTGCCTTAAGTAACTCAGTTTTGATGCAAATTGATTTAACTGATAGCACCGATTCTAACATAGCATTTCAACAACATTTTTCAGTATTAGGTTTGCCAACAATACTGTTTTTTGATACTCAAGGACAAGAAATAAGCTCAGCTAGAGTGACAGGTTTTATGCGTGCAGAGCCTTTTGCCCAACACGTAAATAACCTTTTTTCTAACTAAGCGGAGCTTGGTGTAATTGTGTGTGGTTCATTAACATTACGCTCTTTGGTTAAATGTTTTGTACCACTATTTTGGATGTTTATTAGCTTTAGTTCTTATGCGAAATCAGGTCAATACTGCATGGCTGATTGGGCATGTGTTGAGAAAATAGAAAAGAATAAACAAGTGAGTTATTGGCTTTACAATAAAAAACCTTTTGTGCTGACCGTCACATTAGAAATTGATACCAGTAACTTAAAAACATCCTCCTCAAACCAACGCAAACATATTGTAAACCAAGTACTGCAGGGCCATCAGCGAGTGAAAGTACTTGATTTGCAAGCCATCAATACAAATCGAAAAATCTGGTATGACGAATCTTTTTATTGGGCTCCTGGCAATATGCTGGCGGTGCACCAAGTGGATTATGTGTATCAATATCCTTATGCCGAGGATGATTATTATCCTATAGTGCAGGGGTTTGGTGGTGGTTTTAGTCATAGAGGTGCATCTGAATATGCAGTTGATTTTGCCATGCCTGTTGGCACCCCCATATACGCCGCCAGAGCGGGAGTAGTGATTGATTTAGTAGAGAAGAATACGCGAGGAGGTGCGAGTCGAAGATACGCTAAATATGCCAACTATGTCGTGATTTTGCATGGGGATGATACAACAGGTGAATATTATCATCTGAAAAAAAATGGCGTTACGGTTACCCGGGGAGAGGTTGTAAAAGCGGGCCAAAAAATAGGTTATTCGGGTAACACCGGATTTTCATCTTTACCACATTTACACTTTGCCGTTTATCAGGCTAAACCCTTTGGAAAGTATCAATCGCTACCTTTTATATTTAATTAGACTTCCCAAGTTTTTACCAACAGTGCCGGGATATCTGCAGCAGGAACAGGTTTAGAAAAGTAATACCCTTGCAAATGACGACATTTGTTTTTGTGAAAAAACTCGACCTGTTCCTTCGTTTCAATACCTTCAGCAACACAGCTCATGTTGAGTTGTTTCGCCATGCTTAGCGTCGTGAGGATAATGGCTTCATTATTTTTATTTGTACCTATGTCATCAACAAAACTTTTGTCGACTTTTATGATATTTATTGGGAACTCTTTAAGGTATTTAAGGGATGAAAATCCGGTACCAAAATCGTCCAGCGCAATTAAAAAGCCTTTTTGTTGTATTTGCGTCATAAAGGTTAGCGCTTTGTGATAATCGCGCATCAAGGCACTTTCGGTAATCTCAAAACGAATCGCTTGAACCGGCATGTCATGTTGCTCCAGGAGCTGCATGATTTTATCAATTGAAGTTTGATTATCAAAATGTTTAGCCGACAGGTTTACCGAAAGATACCCGCTAAAGCCATCTTGGCGCAATCCATTGAGTACTGGCATAGCCCGCTCAAAAGCATCTAAGGTCATTTGCTCTATTAATCCCAGCTCTTCTGAAACTGGAATAAACTCATCTGGGGGCACCATGCCTTTGCGAGTTGGCCAGCGCATCAAAATTTCAAAGCCTTCTATTTTTTGGCTGTCAGAATTAAATATAGGTTGGTAGTGATTTTCAAACTTTTTGGCTTGGTGTGCTTTTTTTAACTGGTTTTCTAATTTAAGCCTACTTTTCACTAATTCATCCATTTGTTGGGTGAAAAACTGAAAGTTACTTCTGCCTTGTTCTTTAGCATGATACATCGCGATATCTGCATTTTTGAGCAGTTCTTCGGCGCTAAGTCCATCACCAGGATACATGGCAATGCCAATACTAGAAGATACACTTACGGTTTGTGAGTTTAAGGTAACTGGTTTATCAATTATATCGCTAATCTCGGTCACTAAAGCACTGATGTCCTGTGCTGAAATAACATCTTCTATCATAATGACAAACTCATCTCCGCCTAAGCGCGCAACCGTATCTTCTTTACGCAGCTTGTTTTCAAGACGCTTAGCAATAATGATAAGTAACTCATCTCCTGCTTTGTGTCCTAGGCTATCGTTTACTTGCTTAAATTTATCCAAGTCGACAAAAAACACTGCCATATTTTTGGTGTTTCTTCTGGCATGTTCTAAGCCTCTTTCGATTCTATCTAGGAGTAAGGCTCTGTTAGGCAAGCCGGTAAGAGAGTCGTAATTTGCCAAAGTTAAAAGTTTTGCTTCCGCTGCTTTTTGTTCAGTAATATCAGCAATAATGACTAAAAAATTTTCAATTTTAGTCTTATCGTGAACACTTGCTACGGCATGAATATGCACAGTAATATCGCGAGTGTCGCCATTAGGTAAAAGTATTTTATCTTCCTCATGCCAATGTTGACCCGCTTCAACAGCAAACGTTTTTTTCCAGAACTTAGCGGTTTCAGGCGTCTGTAATTTGAGTATATTAACCAGCTCTTTTGGCGCATGTGCATCATCTGCAAGGTCAAAATGTTTCTTAAATGCATCATTAAAAGCGATTGGATAATATTTGTGGTTGTAAATAATGACCCAGTCCAAAGTATGTTTGAACGCCTCTCCAAACAAACGCAAATTCTCTTGGTCGACAACGGATTCAGTAATATTAGTATAAGTACCCGTTATCAGAAGGGGCTTACCTTCTTTACTCGTGTCGACCACTTTGCCTACGTCTCGGAACCATAACCAAGTATTATCTTTAGTCGCCATTCGATAGCTAATATCGAGTGTGGAGTTTTTGTCAGCTAAAAAGTTTTTCCACGCTGACGTGTACCGAGTTTTGTCTATGTTATGAATAACAGATAGATGCTCCTGAAAACTCATGGCTTTTTTACTGGAGATCTCGTCGCCCATTTTAGAAATAAGAAATACATCTTGTTTAGTTTGAAATTCCCAAATTCCGCTATTACTGGCATTTAACGCGAGGGTCAGCTTATCTTTACTTTGAATGGCTTCTAAATGTGCGGTGGCTAATCGAGAGTTATGGGCGCGGCGATACTGCCAAAGAAACAACAGCACAATTAAACCAATTATAGAATAAAGCATGTATGCCAAAGGCGATGCCCAAGGGGCATAATTGACTTTAATATTAACTATTGCAGGTTTAGATTTAGCGCCGCTTTCTGAATTAAATGCTAAGACTGAGAAAACATACTGACCGGGATCGAGTTTAGGAAACATCACCTCAGGGTTTGTGGTAATTGGGTAAACTAAGTTGTTTTTGCCAGTCAGTTGATATTGATATCGAGTGCTTTTTTGGTTGTGATACTCAAGAGTAGAAAAATGTATCGAAAGTCCTACATCTTCGTGATTGAGCTGAATAGAATGCCCGTCTAAATTTGCAAAAGGCATATCTACTTTATTAGAGACTAACATGATGTCTGTAATGGCGACTTTAATCTCAGTATTCTTTTCTGCGTCTACTTTAAAAGGATCAAAAAAGATAAGCCCTTTTGGAGAGCCGAACACCAGACGCCCATCTGACAAAGAGAGACTTGTATCTGCATTAAACTCACTATTGGTCAAACCTTGCTCGTGATCAAATTTTTGTATGTGGTGGTTTTCGGTAGAAAACTTAATTAGTCCAGAGTTGGTGCTCAACCAAATATTGCCTTTTTTGTCTAGTTGCATATCGAAGACTGAATTAGTAGGCAGGAGGTTTTGTTGATTGTAAAAAAACTTCTTTTCATATGTCAGGCTGTCAATACCGACCAATCCATAACCTGGATAAGTAATCCACATAATATCATTAGCATCGATTAACACATCATTAGGGTAAACTCTTGCTTTTAATTGCTTTAGAGGAGCTTCATGAATGAGTGTCATTTGGCTCGTAGTGTTATCCATCTGCCACAATTGTCCATGTGCACTAATAAGTATAGTGTTAGGTTTTACGCCATCAATGAAACCAACCGAATTGCGTGAATCTACAGATGCAGATAGTTGCTCGATTTTGTTGACCTTACCGGTATCTGGCGAATAACGAAAAAAACCTGCGTTAGCAGACAGCAACAACTCACCTTCTGATGTAGCTAAAATGTCCCAAACACTTGAATTTAGAATGGTTTCATCTTCAACACTGTTTATTTTTAGCGGATGATTTTTCCCAGTCTTACTATCAAATCGTAACAGCCCCGCACCGGTATTTAACCAAAGTTGATTGTCTTTGCCAGCTTCGATGTTATTAATTGAGGAGGATGAATATTGCGCCTTTTCATCACTAGAGACTAAAAACCTCTGTGTAGAACCGTCGGTTAGATTTAATAAGTTAAGGCCATTTCGTGTGCCAATCCACAGTGTATCTTCATCTTGTTGGAGCATACTCCAGACGTTGTTGTGACTGAGGACTCTTTTCTCTCTTCCTCCCCGAGTGTTATAAATATTGGTAAAAAGTGTGGTTTTAGGAGTCCAGTAGATAGCGCCATCGGCTTCGGAGCCCACCCAAATATTATTGTTACTGTCTATTGTTAAGTCTCTTAAAACGTCGCTGGATATATAGTCTCGGCTGTCAGTGGGTAGGAATATATGCTGTAACTGTTCACTTTCAGTTTGGTAGCTAAACAGCCCTTTATCTGTGGCGACATAAAATACATTGTTATTGAAGAGGCCTAATTTCCAAATATTTCGACTTTTAATATGTAGCTTAGCTTCTGGAGCCGGGTGAGTTCCAAGGATAAAGGCCTTCACTTGAGAAATAGATAAACTAAACAGTCCCTCAACTGTTCCAATCCATAATGTATTTTTGTCGCCTGCAAATAATACTTTGACGTTCATGTTATCTATTGTCTGTTCAACAGAGTGGAGGTGGTTAATTAAAAGAGGTGTTTTCTGTCCTTTTACAACAGCATATAAACCCACTGTTGTTCCGATAAAAAGAATGTTTTGAGACAATGAGTGGGCTCTAACAAAATCTCCGTTTTTAATCATTTCATCTGGCAGCGAATACTCAACAGAAAGTTGATCGGTAACGTATGAGTAAGAAAACACTCCCTCATCCATTGAAAACAAGATATTGCCTTCCTTATCCTCGCTGATGTAACTCGCATCTTGGACAAATTGATTGTCATACTTCAACCGTTGGTCAATCACTTTCTTGATGGTGTTATTCTTCAGGTTGTATTGATGGACACCGTTAATTGAATTACTAATCCAAAGGTTTTTTTTCGAATCCTGAAACAGATAACTTATTGGTGCATCATTAAACTCATTGTTTGGCCCCACTATTTGATGGTTTTGATATCCATCAAATCGATTTAATCCTTCACTAGTACCCAACCATAAAAAACCTTCACTATCTAATAATAGTGAGTTGATGGTATTTTGAGTTAAACCATTTTCTGTGGATAAGCGGGAGAAGGTTGGCTCCAAAATCAATGGAGCACTAGTACTCATAAATGGAATTAAAAGTAATAGTAGAGGAACTAAAAGATAATAATTCATTGGCCCGTAGTGAGTCCTATTTATCGATTTGCATATGCGCATATTTAATTAGATTCACAAACAAAAAGCAAAAGACACTACCTTATACACTAATATATCTTATATTTCAGAAAGCGTATGCTTTTTGGTATTATCGAGTACCAAAAATCTTATCGCCGGCATCACCTAACCCTGGCAAAATGTATCCCTGTTCATTCAGTTTATCATCGATTGCTGCAGTGTAAATTTCAACGTCTGGGTGTGCGTTTTTCACTGCTGCTAAGCCTTCTGGTGCGGCAACTAAAAACAACCCCATAATGTGTTTACAGCCTTTTTGTTTAAGTAAATCAATGGTGGCGATGAGGGTTCCACCAGTAGCCAGCATAGGATCTACAATTAGTGCCGTACGCTTTGGTACATCTTTTACCACTTTATCGAAATAAGCGACGGGTTGCAGAGTATCTTCATCACGGTACAAACCTACTACGCTAATTTTGGCATTGGGTATGAGTCTCAATACACCGTCTAACATGCCTAAACCCGCGCGCAAAATAGGCACAACAGTGATTTTTTTGCCCTTTATTTTTTTAATCAGTATTTTTTGCCCATCCCAAGCGGTGATCTCGACCACCTCAGTTTCCAGCTCTCTAGTGGCTTCGTAGGTTAATAGGTTGCCTACTTCACTGGCTAGTTCCCGAAAGTCCTTACTGCTAATCCCTTGTTCACGCATTAAGCCTATTTTGTGTTGGATCAAAGGATGATGAATTTCGTATACGGGCATACTTTATTTCTCGCGGTTATTAGGAAGGATCGTAAGACTGAACAAATTGCAGCCCGTGATCGAGGCACTCAGGATAAAACTGTTCAAAGCTAGACTCAAGTTGTTCGCCATGTTTGAGTATAAAAGACTGAGCCTTGTCGGCAAATATAATTCTATTATTTAATCTATTCTCAATACTTAAAAATGCTCGGTAGCAAGTTTCAATATGGATATATTCATTTAACCATTGGTGGGTTTTTAAGCGTTCGGCCTGTTTATTAAAGTGTGAATTATTAGGTAGCGAAAATTGTTCAAGTTGTTGGTAAAACTGGGTGAATACTTTGTTAAAGTCAGTGCTAGAGTAATCATTCCACGTTTGCATTAACAGATAATCAAAATAAATATCGATGATTACGCCTGCCATCCTTCGAATATCACGAGGCAAATTTTGCCTTAACTCACTGATTAATGGATGTGAATCAGTGAATACATCAATACTTCGATGCAAACGGATGCCCTGTTCAATTTCAAAAGGTAAATATTGCAGTTGACTGCCTTTGACAAAGTCACCAAGAAAATTTCCTAACAAACTCGTTTGTGTGTGGCAGCCAATATGAATATGTGCAATGTAGTTCAAATTAAACAGGTGCCCCGATTAAGTGGTAAATTAGCCCTAACAAAAACATAATATTCGTCAACTTTGCGGCAATCTTCGCTGATAAGACCAGTATTTTGCTGCTAATTTCTATTTGCTCTCTATAATGGTCGGATAATTTAAGTTATTGTGTGTTTATTACACTAAAAATGATTTTTAAATGTACTGTTTCGTATTCAGAAACGCTGCATGAAATCATTAGTTATTAAAATGGTAAACCAGTGAAAGTATTAGTTATCAATGGCCCAAACCTGAACATGTTGGGTAAACGTGAGCCCGCAACGTATGGCTCACAAAATTTACAACAAATTGTCAATAATCTAAACATCTATGCAGATTCGATAGGTTTGAGTTTAGCCCATGTGCAGTCAAATGCTGAACATGAGTTAATTGATACAATCCATCAAGCCTTTGAACAAATAGATTTTATTGTTATCAATCCAGGTGCATTTACGCATACCAGTGTTGCATTAAGAGATGCGCTTTTAAGTGTGTCCATTCCTTTTATTGAAGTGCATTTATCCAATGTACATGCCAGAGAAGCGTTTAGGCAGCATTCTTACTTATCCGACATTGCCCAAGGGGTAATTTGTGGATTAGGCGCTCAAGGTTACGAATTCGCTTTAATGGCGGCCAAACAATATTTAGCAAAATAAACATCAGCAAAACTTGCTTGCTGACTAACTGATTAGAGAGAAAAAAATGGACATACGTAAAATTAAAAAATTGATAGAGCTAGTAGAAGAGTCTGGCATATCTGAATTGGAAATCACTGAGGGTGAAGAATCAGTGCGTATTCACCGTGGTGGCGCAGCTGCTCAGGCTGTACCAATGCAATATGCGCCACAACCCCAGCTGGCTGCGCCTGTTGCTCAAGTAGCACCCGCTGCACCTGCTCCAGAAGCTGCACCAGTCATAAATGGCCACACTATGTGTTCACCTATGGTGGGTACTTTCTATCGTTCTTCATCTCCTGGCGTTAAATCTTTTGTTGAAGTAGGCCAAAAAGTTAATGTAGGCGATACGCTTTGTATTATCGAAGCGATGAAAATGATGAATCAAATTGAATCTGACAAGGCCGGTGTTGTCACCCAAATTTTAGTAGAAAATCAAGAGCCAGTTGAATTCGACCAACCTATGTTTGTGATTGAATAAAAGGTCTATGACAATGTTAAAAAAAGTCCTTATTGCAAATCGCGGCGAAATCGCCCTGCGTATTTTGCGTGCCTGTAAAGAGTTAGGCATTAAGACTGTGGCAGTGCATTCGACTGCCGATGAGTCACTCAAACATGTGTTATTAGCTGACGAAACGATTTGTATTGGTAAAGCGTCGGCAACAGAAAGTTATCTTAATATTCCTCGTATTATCGCTGCAGCAGAAGTGACAGACGCTGATGCTATACATCCCGGTTATGGTTTTTTAGCTGAAAATGCTGATTTTGCTGAAGCTGTTGAGAAAAGTGGCTTTACCTTTATTGGCCCAACTGCCGACACCATTAATTTAATGGGTGATAAAGTCTCAGCGATTAGGTCGATGAAAAGTGCTGGTGTACCTTGTGTGCCTGGTTCTGATGGGCCTCTTGGTGAGAACGAAGCATTCAATAAAAAATTAGCAAGTGAGATTGGTTATCCAATCATTGTTAAAGCTGCTGGTGGTGGTGGTGGTCGTGGTATGCGTGTTGTCCGCCATGAAGGCGAACTGATTTCATCTATCGCAATGACTAAAAGTGAAGCCGGCGCAGCATTTAATAATGATGTTGTGTACATGGAAAAATTTCTTGAAAACCCTCGTCATGTGGAAATTCAAATATTAGCAGACGGTCTAGGTAACGCCATACACTTAGGTGAACGAGATTGCTCTATGCAACGTCGTCACCAAAAAGTAGTTGAAGAAGCGCCAGCGCCGGGCATTACACCTGAAATGCGTGCAGCTATTGGTGCGAGATGTTGCCAAGCTTGTGTTGATATCAATTATCGCGGTGCAGGTACCTTTGAGTTTTTGTTTGAAGATGGTGAATTCTACTTTATCGAAATGAATACCCGTATTCAGGTAGAGCACCCAGTGTCTGAAATGATTACTGGTATTGATTTAATCAAAGAACAATTGCGGGTTGCTTCAGGTTATGCGTTGACGATTTCTCAAGACCAAGTACAAGTTAAAGGTCATGCGATTGAATGTCGTATCAATGCCGAAGATTCAAAAACCTTTATTCCTAGTCCTGGAAAAATCACTAAGTTTCACTCGCCAGGTGGATTGGGCGTGAGATGGGATTCGCATATATATACTGATTATGTTGTGCCACCTTACTACGATTCAATGATTGGTAAATTGATCACTTATGGTGAGACCAGAGAAGTGGCCATAGCCAGAATGCGTCATGCATTAGACGAATTGGTCATTGGTGGCATTAAAACTAATGTCGATCTGCAAAAAAGTATAATGGCCGATGAAGCCTTCGCCGCTGGTGGCGCGAACATTCATTACCTAGAGAAGAAGCTAGGTATGGGCGGTCATTAAGTTGTCATAAGAACAAAAAACACCATTAAAAAGAGCGTTTATCGCTCTTTTTTTATGCCTGTACATAGCTGCCCCTGACTAATGTTATACTGCATAAAATTTCTAATATTGAGTTTGTTAATGCCTTGGATCCAATTAAAAATCAACAGCCAGGCTGAACACGCCGAACAAATCGGCGAAATGTTATCGGCCAATGGTGCGCAAGCTGTGACTTTTGTTGATGCTAAAGATACACCTATGTATGAGCCTAAGCCCGGAGAAGTGATGCTTTGGCCAGACACCCAAATAGTCGGCTTGTATGACGCAGAATACAATATGTCTCGTGTGGTTAGCCAATTAGGTAAATCCAAGCTGTTAGGTAAAAACTTTAATCACAAGCTAGACCAACTTGAAGATAAGGATTGGGAGCGGGAGTGGATGGAAAATTTTCACCCTATGCAATTTGGTGAGCGGTTATGGATTTGCCCGAGCTGGCGAGATGTTCCAGATCCAAACGCAGTGAACGTGATGCTCGATCCGGGATTAGCTTTTGGTACAGGCACACACCCAACCACTAGTTTATGTCTAAGATGGCTTGATAGTTTAGAGCTGTCTAAGGCTACTGTGGTTGATTTTGGTTGTGGCTCGGGCATCTTGGGTATTGCTGCACTTAAGTTAGGAGCTAAGCGGGTAGTAGGAATTGATATCGATCCTCAGGCGTTATTGGCTAGCCAAGACAATGCAAATCGTAATGATGTGGGAGATAAAATTGAATTATATCTGCCAGAACATCAACCAGAGCTTCAAGCTGATGTCGTGCTTGCCAATATTCTCGCTGGTCCTTTAAGGGAGTTAAAATCCGTTATCAGTGGATACTGCAAACCCGGTGGAAAGTTAGTGCTGTCAGGTATCCTAGATAATCAAGCAGAAGAGATAAACACCCTGTATAGCGATACCTTTGATATGCAACCTATTGCTATTGATGGTGAATGGGCGAGGGTGTCAGGCGTTAAAAAGTAGACAGAAAACTCAGTTGTTACAACTAATACCATTCCGAATTAATCCTACTGCAAAGATTAAAACCATCTAACGTTAGTGCCCTATTGGCAGTAACGTTCTGATTTTTCTCCTGTAAAAGTAAACATTTTAAAAAACAACCAGCGCTGAAATAGTCACACTGTTAGCCGAATTTTTTATACGTGGTTAGTTATGTTCACTTATACACTTAGTGTTTTGTTAAATTCATGTAACTTACTGCTCACTTTAGCGGTATCTAAAGGTAAGGTTACTTCTTACTAAAATAAATTATTTGCTAAATAGGCGGGCTAACCCACCAAAAGGCAATAGGGGATAGACAATGCAAACCAAATTTAAATTATCGTTACTTATCGGTGCCTTAATCTGCCCAATGGCACTCACCGCAGCAGAAATGGAACCTTGGCAAAAAGCTGAAGTAACAGAAGTATGGGAACCTACACCAGAAGTCGTAACCCTTGATAAAAATAATATTCCTTCTGACGCAACTGTATTGTTTGATGGCACGTCTTTAAATCAATGGCAAAGCGCCAAAGAAGGCGAGGCTAAGTGGTTGCTTAAAGACGGAGCTATGACGGTAGTAGCGGGCACGGGTGATATTAAAACCAAAGAGACCTTTTGTGACGCGCAACTACATGTTGAGTGGAGAATGCCGACTCAAATCACTAACGAAAAAGGTGAGTTGTTAACTGGACAAGGTCGCAATAACAGTGGCGTTTTCTTCCAGCAACGTTATGAAATTCAAATACTCGACTCGTATAACAATAAAACTTATGCCAACGGTCAAGCTGGTGCTGTGTATAAACAACATATCCCACTGGTCAACGCCACTAAGGCGCCGGGTGAATGGCAAAGTTATGACATTATTTTTACTGCTCCGGTGTTTGATGCGTCTGGGAAGTTAAAGTCCAAAGCAAAAATGACAGCTTTGCATAATGGTGTGTTAGTGCAAAATAACGTCGAAATACAAGGTGTTACTGAGTGGATTGGGGCGCCTACATATAGCGCTCATGGCTGCGATTCGATTCGCTTACAGGATCATGGAAACCCAGTCAGCTTTCGTAATATTTGGTTAAGAAAATTATAAAAAATAAATAAAGAGCCTTGATTTACTGGTAGTCGCAGATGGTTCGTAGCAGTTTATACAAAATCCAGCACTGAGCAGCTGCCAGTGCAGTTAGTGCAATCGACAATAAACTACAAATTGCATCTGCTACTGCGAGTGACAATTCAATATTTGTGATTACTGGTAGCACCAAACCTTTAGAGCGTGAATCCTACTTAGGTGATGCGTTAATCAGTCTTGAATATTTATTAGTTTTTAGTGCCAGCTTCGGTTGGCTCATTGTATATAGTTTTGAGGTATTCATTGAAATTACACCATTTAGGATTAGCTGTTAGTTTGGCTATAAGCGTGCCGGCTAAAGCCGAAGAAAACGCTAATATTGAAAACATTATCGTCACAGGAAGTTATAGTGCAGTTGAGCAAGCACAAATAACTTCGTCAGCAATGGTTGTGGAGCGCGACGCCTTATTAGCGTTAAGTTTTCACACTGTAGTGGATGCTTTACGTCAAGTACCGAGTTTATGGGTCGAATCACAAGGTGGTCCCGGTGGTTTAACCTCAATTGTGATGCGTGGAGCCGAAAGTAATCACACTTTGGTTTTAGTGGATGGCGTGCAATTAAACGACCCAACTAACACCCGTGGTGGTTCTGTCGATTTGAACCAGATTAATATTCAATCAATTAAACGTATTGAAATTATTCGCGGTGCCCAGTCATCGATTTATGGTTCTGATGCTCTGGCAGGTGTGATTCATATAATTACCATGGAGCCGGGAAGTGAAACCGAAGTGAACGCTTTTGCAACTATAGGTAGTGACGACTATTACACTTATGGCGCAGGTATTTCGGGCTCGGTAGACAGTTTAGGTTATTCGTTTAAAGCACAAAAGAAAGATGCGGGAGAACCTCTAAAAGGCAGTGCTGCCGAGAATACTGATCTGGTCGCTAAATTAAATTGGTTAAGTGACATATATGGACGCTCCCGTGATGTCAACGTAATACCTGCCTCTTCGTGCTGATTTTCAGCATGAATTACGCTTT
>NZ_CAJWCF010000040.1 GCF_913020055.1 uncultured Paraglaciecola sp.
ATAAACTCTTTAATGATTTTTTCATTCATAATATGCGCCCTAGTTTTTTATACCAATACGAATAAGATAGCAAGGTTAAGAGTGTATTAGATCCAAATTATCACTGTTTGTTCAAAAAACTTCTGCTTGAATATATTCGACTCAGCTATTGCAAGTTGTTCTACTTTGACAATTTGCTTTAACGAAGTAAACATTTATCTAGTTTATCTAGGACACTCACTTTTATTTGCGAGTGTTTCATTAACCATAGTAAAGATGAATTATTTCTTCAATAAATCTTGGGTGTCCCCTTCTTTCCTTCTTTTTTCTTTTTTTAATCTCTATGGGTTTAATTCCCCGCAGCTTGCTGCGTAGGGTTTTGTTTTTCGACTAATTAAACATACCCCTTCCTGGAAATAAAAGGGGTCAGAGTCAATTTAAATGAACTATACTGTTAGGAATGGTCATTTTTTGGTTTTTTCCCATGGCAAGAAAGTTAAGAGCATCAGCTGCTGGCGTTGCAGAGCATATTATCCAGAGGGGTAATAATCGCCTAGTTGTGTTTTGCAATGAAGACGATATGAAAGCCTATGTGACTTGGTTAAAGCAGTATGCCAAGAAATATAAAGTATCCGTTCATGCATGGGTATTGATGACCAATCACGTACACCTATTATGCACACCCTCCACCGCCACCGGTATTTCTCAAATGATGCAGTCATTGGGGCGTATGTATGTGTTGTATTTTAATCGACAATATCACCGCAGCGGGACGTTATGGGAAGGGCGCTACAAATCATGTCTAGTGCAACAAGAAACCTACCTACTTGAACTGTATCGTTATATTGAACTGAATCCGGTCAGGGCAGGTATGGTTAACGACCCAGCCGATTATTCTTGGTCGAGCTATCAATGTAACGCGTTAGGCAAAAAGACAGACTTGTTGACTCCTCACCCTCTATTTTTGGCTTTGGGTATGGATGAAAAGCGGAGGATGTTATCTTATCGATCCCTGTTTCAATATCATGTTGAAGGCAAACTATTGGAGGATATTAGGCAAGCAAGTAATAAAGGTTTAGCACTTGGTAACGAGCATTTTATAGCAGATATTGAAGCGATAACGGGAAAACGCCTCAGAGAAGCACAAAGAGGGCGACCTCTAGGATGGCGAAAGGCGCCTAGGAAATAGGGAAAAGTTGTAGAAAAGCTTAATTTGACACTGAGGGATTCCTTATTCTCTTCCGATAACTCACCAACAAGTATCTTGTCGATAAACACGTTCAGGGCACGACGCATTAAAGGTTGCACGTGATAATTGATCCCAGTAGCTTTCTCGCAAATATGTTAATTTTTTGGCCAAAAATCGGCATCGCTAGAACAGCTATGACACACCTGCTGTCATTAAATACAAAATGACTGACAGTCTATTTAGGTCGTTTGCTCCCCTTTTGGGCTGCAAACTAGACTGACAATTTATCGCTAAAATCAGTGTAACTGAAGTGACACCGAATGGTGAGTATTGGCACAAACTTCACCGTCAGGTTTTGCGTTCGAATGTCCGCTTTAGGTCAGAAAGAGAAATCACGTTTAGCCTCTTCTTCCTCAGTTATACACACAAAGAGAAAATTACCAGCCGAACATGCTATCCCTGCTGATCGCTCACGTGAGACTAAAACAAAATAAATTGACTGGCTGCATCATTTGGGCAAAGGGGGCGATCGGCAGAGGTAGGTCGAATAACCGTTGTTCTTTGCTAGCATTGTGACAATTGAAAAACCGCTCAAAATTGTAAGACTCTATTAGAGCCTTACAATTACAGCAAAAGGTCTGACTCTATTTTGAAATACTCATCTGCAGCATTCACTAGTGATGTGGCTGTGAGTTGAGGCACACCATACACTTGAGTCTTACATCCGTATTTTTCTTTTACTTTTCTCAGTAGTAGATCAAAATCCCCGTCACCTGATAATAGTATAATAGTATCGGCATTCTCTGCTGCTTCTAAGACATCAATGGCAATGCCTACATCCCAGTCGCCCTTGGCAGAGCCATCACTGCGCTGAATATAGGGCTTAAGTTTTATATCAAAACCAATATGTTTAAGCGCACTTTGGAATTTTTGTTGTTGTTCATCACCTTTATCAATCGCGTAAGCATTCGCTAATATAATGTCACCTTGGTGATTGATATGTTGCCAAAACCTGCGGTAGTTAAATTGGCGAGAGTAGGTTTGACGAGTGGTATAGTAGATGTTTTGTACATCAACAAAGATGGCGAGTTTATCCAAAGTAAGTCACTTGTAATATTTAATGAATTTGATGATAACATTTTTCATCATGGGTGAAATGTTCTGCTAGTAGACCATTTAGTCTAATTAATGGTTGATTATTTAACCAAAGCCAAGTACATTGCTTCATGGTTTGTTGATTCTCTCTCAAACAAACCTTCAATGTTATGTCTTTCCTTGATCCAGTCAGCCAACATTAAAAACGTAATCTTTGGGTAATATCCTTTTGAATTACAATAACAAGCTGAATTATCGTACGACGAATTAGTGAGTATTAAGCATCGTAGCAAACAACATTTGCAGATGTCTCATCGAAAAGAAACTTATAGTTTAAGTAGTATCGTCAAAACTGTAATGAGCTTATTTTTAGTTTTGACTATTTATGTCTTCATTTTTATGAAATACGAAATAGTCGCATTTAATGAGTTTTATTATGTCTTATACATATAACGGAACACAGATTTCAGTAATGTGCCCAGTGCACAATATCTCTGTGAACAAACACAAAGTGGCATTTGCCGATAAGTGTGGCCAAAAAATGGGCACCTTCGCAAACACCTCTGAAGCAAAACAATTTGTCTCTTGGTTACTTAATATTAAGTAATAAACCACGTTTCAAAACACATAAAAAAACCGGAGCAATCCGGTTTTTTCAGTTTTATAGTTTGTAAGTTTCAACTCTTATAGAGAGTCTGTTTTACACGCCTTGACTAGCTAAGTAACTCTCGTAGTCACCTTTAAAGTCAACTATACCATCTGGTTTAATGTCGATAATACGCGTGGCGACTGTAGAAACAAATTCTCTATCGTGGCTGACGAAAAGTAACGTGCCTTTATAATTTTCCAAGGCTAAGTTCAAAGACTCAATTGATTCCATGTCTAAGTGGTTGGTAGGTTCATCCATTAACAAAATATTCGGTTTTTGTAGCATTAGCTTGCCGAATAACATTCGGCCTTGTTCTCCACCCGAAATCACTTTGACTGATTTGTTGATGTCGTTCTGTGAGAATAACAACCTTCCTAAGGTGCCGCGCATAACTTGTTCATCGTCACCTTCTTGCGCCCATTGGTACATCCACTCCATGAGTGTTTTATCTTCCTCAAAATCAGCTGCGTGATCCTGAGCGTAATAACCAATGTTGCTGTTTTCTGACCATTTAACGCTGCCTGCAGTTAGGTCAGTGTCACCTACTAAACATTTTAGTAAGGTTGTTTTACCCACACCATTGGGACCAATAATGGCCACTCTTTCGCCTACTTCGATCATCAAATCCAAATTTTTATAAAGCTCTTCATCATATGATTTGGCTAAACCTTCTACCTCTAAGGCCAAGCGATGTAACTTCTTGGTTTCTTCAAAACGAATAAACGGACTTTGACGACTGGAAGGTTTAACTTCATCTAATTGAATTTTATCAATCTGCCTAGCACGTGATGTCGCTTGTTTTGATTTTGATGCGTTGGCTGAGAAACGACTTACAAAAGCCTTAAGCTCAGATATTTGTGCTTTTTTCTTGGCATTATCTGACAATAGTTGCTCACGAGATTGTGTGGCTGCTGTCATATATTCATCGTAGTTGCCGGGGAATAAACGTATTTCGCCATAATCGATATCGGCCATATGGGAACACACAGAATTTAGGAAATGCCTATCGTGCGAAATAATGATCATGGTGCAGTTACGTTCGTTTAGTACCGTTTCCAACCAGCGGATAGTATTGATGTCCAAGTTGTTGGTGGGTTCATCTAATAACATAATATCCGGGTCAGAAAATAACACTTGGGCGAGTAATACTCTGAGCTTCCAACCTGGTGCGATTTCACTCATTGGACCAAAATGTTGTTCAACAGGAATGCCCACGCCAATTAGTAGTTCACCGGCTCTGGATTCTGCTGTGTAGCCATCCATTTCAGCAAATTCAGACTCTAAATCGGCCACTCTAATGCCGTCTTCTTCAGTCATATCGGGATTAGCATAAATAGCATCCCGTTCTTCTTTTACTTTCCAAAGCTCACCGTGGCCCATAACAACCGTATCGATAACGCTGCATTCTTCGTAGGCAAACTGGTCTTGTTTCAGTTTACCAATACGTTCACCAGGGTCGACAGAGACATTTCCGCCAGAAGGCTCTAAGTCACCACCAATGATTTTCATAAAGGTTGACTTACCACAACCATTTGCGCCAATCAGGCCATATTTATTGCCGTTGCCAAATTTGGCTGAGACATTTTCAAATAACGGCTTTTCGCCAAATTGGATGGTAATATTTGCAGTTGTTAGCAAGGTCGGTTCCCCAGTATTAATATTCAACTATTGCTTGCCTTCAAGCGGCCTTAGTTAGTGGCGCATAGATGGCAAAAATTCGGCGCGGATTATGCCATAAAAAACACCATATCGCTAAGGGGCGACGGTTCTTTTTGAAGATTAATGCAGATTGATATTAGGTTGGTTTTTTTGACAACTCGGCTTTTAAGAGCGCTAAATGATGACGCATCATTCGATGACATTGTTTAGTGTTTAGTACCGACGCTCCAGCATCTGGTTTATTTTGATAAATTAAGCGCAAATATAACTGAGTAATTTGCGTAAATGGTTGACTGATTTTTTCAGAATAATGTTCATCTATTTGTTGATTAAATGCACTGGGTCCTTGCCAAGTTTCTCTTTGGGTGCCTGCTTTTTCAAATGCACCGAGTGCTCGTAGATATAGATGTTGGGTTGTACCCAGTCTATTTTGCAACCAATGAGGGAGAAAAAACAAACTCAGTAATAGGGCAATAGTTAAAGTCACACCTACGCCTAATATAGATAAACGTTCAGGGGTTAACTTGCCTAAAATCGATTTGAATAGGTCTCGCTGCTTTTCACTATTAAAGCCCAAAACCCAGCGACTCCAGTTGTAATCCAAATCTGCCAAAAACAGTCTGATGTTATTTAGCCAAGGGATATTAGTGAGTCTAGCTAGGGCAAAGGGCGAGTCAGCTAAAAAACTGCCTTCGTCTTGCATCGCTTGACGTAAACCAAACTCTATTCTGTCTGGCGATACTAGGGCGGTAGGGTCGACTCGTTGCCAACCGGTGTTATTACGCCATGTTTCTACCCATGCATGAGCATCGTATTGGTAGATGCTCAAATAAGGTGACTGCCCAGCATTTTCTACTAATTCACCACCTTGATAACCAGTAACAATACGCGCAGGAATGCCGCCCAGTCGTAGCGCATAGGCTAAAGCGCTAGCATAGTGGCTGCAAAAGCCGGCTTGATTATCGAATAAGAAACGATCAACGGGATCCACCAACATGACGTCCGGACGTAAGGTATACACAAAGGGTTGATTGACGAAATAATCCAATACTGCTTTTACAAAATCATCGTTGTTTGGAAATTTTGTGCGTAGATCGCTTATCCACTCTTGAGTTCGGCTATTACCTTTTTGGGGTAAGGTAAGATTTATCCGTTTGTCGTTTGCAGTTAGACTTTGACTGGCTAATGCTTCAGGGTAGGA
Organism: uncultured Paraglaciecola sp.; assembly: GCF_913020055.1. Taxonomy (GTDB): domain Bacteria; phylum Pseudomonadota; class Gammaproteobacteria; order Enterobacterales; family Alteromonadaceae; genus Paraglaciecola. Next base: position 5,773 of record NZ_CAJWCF010000040.1, read on the forward strand.
ACGCACTGCATACTGATATTTACTAACAATCGGTTGTTGATTAAAGAGTAAAAAGTCACCGCTTTGCATGATGTTTCTAATGCTTTGAGCATTTGCTGGCACGGCTATATCCAATGCAAATAGCCAAGGCTGGTTAGTCGGCTCGGCAATCACTTCATAATTAAAAAAAGAACCGGTTAACTTGGGCTTAAATTGTTGTTTGGTTTTTAACTGAAATTCTCGTACTTTCTGTCGGTAGGGATGCACCCTCCACGTTTTTCCGTCAAAGTCTTCCATCACTATCGCTCGCCAGTAGCGTTGTCTGGCAATGGGTGGGGTTTCTGAAAAGGTTGCCCGAAAAGCCAACTCACTGGATTGAGATAGGCTTGCGATATCACCTGGGGTAATTTGTTCCGACAATCCTGTTTGCGCACCTTTTGCTTTTGGTGTGTGCCAAAGCGGTGGCAACTGCGGCAGCACCAAAAACATCAATAAGCCTATTGGTAAAGCTTGTACACTCAGTGTTGAAATGGTTTTTAGCTGTTTTTGGATGTTTATCGAAGGGGCATGATAACAAGCTAAACTTAATAAAAGGGTCAAACTTAGCAACACATAAAATAGGCTAAATCCGATTGATTGATTAAAAATAAACCCACAGCCAATCAAAAAAAGTAGACTTATGACTAACTGATATACATCTTTTTCGCTGCGCATTTTCATTAGTTTTAAGGCACAGGCGAGGATCAATAAATTAACCATACCAAACAGTAAACCGGCACTTAAAGCAGAATAAATTAAACCTAATATACTTAATATCGCTAATAAATTTAACGTGCGAATTGATGGTAAATGTTTGTAGTAATTAAAATATATAGCGCCTCTTATTATTGCTCCGCAAACTACCAACAACAATATCCAAGTGAGTACCGATGCAATAAGACTAAAACTAACAAACACCAATACTGCGGCTAATAATAACAAAGCAATATTTCTAGAAGGCTGGGCAGTTGTTTGGCTATTTGATCTTTGTTTCAGTCGAGTAAACATGTTTATCGACCCTCTTCGAAATACGCTAGCGCATGTAAACAAGCAAGTCGGTGTGCCGCACCATTGTTAGGAGCAATACATTGGGTGCCTAAATCTAAGCCAAATGTTCGCTGGGTGCGGCTTAATTCAATGACTTGATAACACAACTCTCCAAGTTCTTTTTCTAATACGGAGTCTATCTTTGCGTTGTGAGCGGATAAGGTTTTGTTCCTATTCTCAGCTGATAGTTTTAACCAACCAATGTGGTTACCAACCGAAGAAAACTGTTTACTGACCATACCTCGGCCTTTGGCCAACTGTTTCCATGCGACATGGTTTAAAGACTCGCCAATTTGATATGCTTTGAGGTGAGAGAAGTCATCATGACCTGCTTGTTGGTTAGTCATTTCACCACTTTTCTTCGTGCTATTGTGCTCACTTACATGCAGGTTTATCTCACAAGGCAAAGGTTTCGGAAAAACGGTGATTTCATGAGTAAAAGCTAAATGTGTCCAACAACGGTATAAGCCTAATGGATAAAAGCTTTTTACGGTCACTCTAGATAATGTTAATTTTCCTCGTTGCTGGCACTTCTGACTTAAATTTATTGGATTAGAAAATGCGTCTGCATCGACTATAGTCTCTGACTGGTCATTGCATATTTTGTTCTTTTTACTGGGTTTACCCTTAGTGGTTTTGAATTTGAAATGTAAAAGCCCATTGGCATGTGGCGTGCCATCGTTGTTGGCATTCAACCATAAGGGGATATGTAAATTGTCGCCAACAAACACCTCGGAGCATTTACCAATTTGTAAGTTGATACGGGCAAAGTTGATATAACTGGCCAATAAATTGACTAAAAATATCGCCAACAAAAAATAACATAGCAACAACATCAAATTATTTTGGTAGTTAGTGCCAAGTAAAAACAGCAATACACATAACGACAAAAACAACAGGCCAAACTTAGCCGGAAAAATAAAAATGTTTTGATGGTTTAAATGGTGCTGCGCCGCTTCAGGAATACGCTTGTTTAGCCATTTGTTCCAGTAACTTTGGGTGACTGCCATTACCTTGCCTAAGCGGCTATCGGGTCGATAGCCTCAAGCAATAATTTGCTTAAACTACCTTGGGCACTGAAGTCGCTAGAAGCGCTGCGCAATCGATGTTCAGCCACTGCTGGTAGTATGGCCTGCACATCTTCTGGGATTAAAAAATCTCTATTGTTAATAAAGGCCGACGCTTTAGCTGAGCTGAGTAAGGCTTTAGTTGCGCGTGGCGACAAGGGATTGGCAAATTGGTTGCTTTCGCGGCTAAATGTGACCAAACGCAAAATATAATTAAGCAATTCATCTGAAGCATGTACTTTACAGGCTTCGTTTTGTAATTCAATGAATTGGGCAATGTCCATCACAGCTTTAACTTCATGTTGAACACTACCCAGTTGTGTTTTCAACATGCTCTTTTCTGCTTCTTTGTCTGGATAACCCAACTGAATACGCATTAAAAATCTGTCTAATTGGGATTCAGGCAAAGGGTAAGTGCCTGATTGATGCATTGGGTTTTGTGTACCTATTACAAAAAAAGGTGAGGGCAGTGGTCGGGTTTTACCATCCAAACTCACTTGCCTTTCTTCCATAGCCTCAAGTAACGCACTTTGGGTCTTAGGGCTTGCTCGGTTAATTTCATCTGCAAGCACAAGTTGATTAAAAATAGGCCCTGGGTGAAAACGGAACGTTTGTTCGTTGTTATCGAAAATATTGATACCTAACATGTCTGCAGGCAATAAATCAGAAGTGAATTGGATGCGGGAGTATTCAAGGCCTAATACTTTAGCCAACGTATGCGACAGTGTGGTTTTGCCCATACCGGGTAAATCTTCGATTAACAAATGGCCGTTAGCTAACAAACATGTCAGTGCTAATTTAACTTGCTGTTGTTTGCCAATGAGTACCTGACAGGATTGTTCAATGGCCATATCCAGTTTGTTATGCAGCATAGGGGAGTTGTTTCCGAACAATTGATTACATTAGAAGAACTATTATTTTAGCGCAAATCGGCAGGTTTTTTGTTGGTTTAGCTAATACTTGTGTATGAAATGGAATTAATCGATGAATTGATTGCGTCAATAAGTATAATCTTAGGTACGTGTACCGTTTAATAAAATGATTCCATGAAAAGTATTCAAATAGAAGATGATCTTTACCACTATATAGCTTCACAGACTCAAGATATCGGAGAAAGTGCTTCAGATATTTTACGCCGTTTAGTGATGCCCGAGTCGCTCTTGAACCCAGAGCAAAATAACAATGTCGATGAGACTAATACTGTTGACTCATTAGATAATGACAACAACACGACACAAATCGCGGACCTAGTTTGTCAGTCCTCTGCAGTGTTTAGCGAACTCGAAGGGCAACAATTACAAGCTATCCCCAAAATGGTAGAAAGATGGTTGTTAGTGTTATCGATTATCCATAAACATAATCCTCAGCAATTTAGTAAAGTGTTGGGCATGAGTGGACGAAATAGAACTTATTTTGCTATTGATAAAGACACACTCTTAGCAACTGGCAGCAGCACTAATCCTAAGAATGTGCCTGGCTCTGATTATTGGGTGATAACCAATAACAATACCGCTAAGAAAATCAATATGCTCAAAGAGGTGGCTGAGCAAGTTGGCTTTAGCTTATCCGAAATTGAACAACTGATTACAATATTTGCCCCTGAACATATTTAATAAAGCATAAGGATCACTATGGCTCTACATCCAGAAGCAGGAAAACCCGCGAGTAAAGAGCAGTTAGTCAACGTTGCAAAGTTGATTAGTGCCTATTACACCAATCAGCCTACAAAAGGTGATAGTACTCAGGCTGTGTCTTTCGGTACGTCAGGCCATCGTGGTAGCGCATTTTTAAATACCTTTAACGAAAACCATATTGCCGCAATCAGTCAGGCGTTGGCTGAGTTTAGGCAAGATCAAGGCATCACCGGTCCTTTGTATATGGGCATGGACACTCATGCATTATCTGAAGCGGCGTTTTCAACAGCCGTTGAAGTCTTAGCTGCTAATTGTGTGTCTTTAGTGGTGCAAGAAAATCGTGGATACACCCCAACACCTGTTATCTCTCATGCGATTTTGCAGCACAATGCTGATTCGCCGAAACAACAAGCTGATGGTGTGGTGATTACGCCTTCACATAATCCACCAGAAGACGGTGGTTTTAAATACAACCCACCTCATGGAGGGCCTGCAGACAGCGACGTCACCAACCTTATTCAGCAACGAGCAAATGAGATCATAAGTAATGATATGGCAGGAGTTAAACGAATGAGTTTGGCCGCTGCCTATGCATCTAGTTTTGTTAAAGAAATTGATTTTGCTGAAGACTATATTGCACAACTTGACCAAGTAATTGATATGCAAGCTATCGCTAAAGCTGGTTTAGTCCTAGGCACAGATCCTTTAGGTGGCGCGGGCTTAGGTTACTGGGACAGAATAGCTGAACGTTATGGATTAAACATTGAAGTGGTTAATCGTAATGTTGATCAGCAATTTGGTTTTATGCGCCGCGATAAAGACGGAAAGATCCGCATGGATTGTTCATCACCTTATGCCATGGCGGGTTTGATTGATTTAAAGGACAGGTTTGATGTGGCATTTGGGAATGATCCTGATTTTGACCGCCACGGCATAGTGACCCCAAAAAGCGGTTTAATGAATCCTAACCATTATTTAGCCGTGGCTATTCAATATTTGTATCAACACCGAACTGATTGGCCGCAAGATATTAAAGTGGGTAAAACCTTAGTATCAAGCAGTATGATCGACCGAGTGGTGAAAGGTCTTGGACGTGAATTGGCTGAAATGCCAGTAGGCTTTAAATGGTTTGTGCAAGGTTTGTTGAATAGTGAAATTGGTTTTGCTGGCGAAGAAAGTGCCGGCGGCATATTTTTACGTCGTAATGGCAAACCTTGGGCAACTGACAAGGATGGCATCATCTTATGTTTATTGGCGGCTGAAATTATTGCGGTAACAGGTAAAGATCCTGGCGAGCATTACCAAGACCTTACCGAAAAGTTTTCTGCACCTGTGTATACACGTATTGATGTGGCTGCAAATCACGCGCAAAAACAAGTATTAAGTAAAATGGATAAGAATGTTATTCAATCCACCGAATTGGCAGGTGAACCTATCACCAATATTCAAACTCATGCACCAGGCAACAATGCAGCAATTGGTGGAGTAAAAGTCAGCACTGAAAACGGTTGGTTTGCAGCAAGACCATCTGGTACTGAAGAAATATACAAAATATATGCAGAAAGTTTTAACGGTGCTGAACATCTCGACCTATTAGTAGAAGAAGCGAAAAAACTGGTCGAACAAGTGTTTAAAGTCGCAAGTGTATAAAAAGCACATCTAAATTGTTAAAATAACGTAAAAAGTATGCGTGTTTTTGTGTGAATACGTATGCTTTTGTAGTTATTTAACGTTTATTTAACAAACCTAGGCAAAAAATCCTGCTAAAACTACCTCATTAAATTTATCTGTAATTTTATTACGTCATTTGTAACCTGAAAAATCCAAAATACATCAGGATAAGTGACATCTGAATAAAGCGAATTTGAGGTGTGATATGAGTGCAAAAAAGCCAGTTTCTAAAACGTCTGCGTTACCAAAAAAAGCAATTAAAGATGCAATTGTTAGACATCTACATTGCTCTTTAGGTACCGACGAAAATAAAGCCGATAACCATGCTTGGTGGAAAGCAACCTGTGCCTCAGTGCAAGAGCATGTGCTAGAACAACTTCGTAAAACCCAAAAGTCTCACTATCTAAATGATACTCGTGCCGTGCATTATTTTTCTGCCGAGTTTTTAATGGGTCGTTTGATGTCTAATAACTTACATAATTTAGGCTTATTTGAACAAACTGACCAAGCGTTAAAGGAATTAGGCGTTAACCTCACCGATATTATGGAAGAAGAGCCTGATATGGCATTGGGTAATGGCGGGTTGGGGCGTTTAGCCGCTTGTTTTATCGACTCGTTAGCCACACTTGACCTTCCGGCCTTGGGTTATGGTTTGCATTATGAACATGGTTTGTTTCGCCAAGAAATCAAAAATGGCGAACAAATAGAGCGCCCAGATAGTTGGCGCGATTATGGAAACCCTTGGGAGATATGTCGTCCTGAGTCAATTCAAGAAATTCCTTTGTATGGCTATGTTGAAACCAAATATGGTGAGAACGGAGGTATTAAAAAAGAATGGCATCCTGGACTAATTGTTAAAGGATTACCTTGGGATATTCCAGTAGTGGGTTATGGCGGTAAAACGGTGAATGTTTTGCGTTTGTGGCAAAGCCAAGCGTCTGATTATTTTAACTGGGATGTATTTAATGCTGGTGGTTACGTGGACGCACAAAAAGAAAACGTGCAAGCCGAGACCATTTCTAAAGTGTTGTACCCCAATGATGAAACTGAAGCTGGTAAAGAATTACGTTTAATTCAGCAGTACTTCTTTAGTGCTTGTTCGCTAAAAGATATTATTCGCCGTTATAAAAGAGCCCATGGAGACGATTGGAGCCGATTTGCTAGCCAAGTGGTTATTCAATTGAACGATACCCACCCTGCGATTGCCATCCCAGAATTGATGCGAATTTTACTCGACAGAGCTGAACTCGATTGGGATAGTGCGTGGAACATTTGCAGTAAAACTTTTGCCTATACCAACCATACGTTACTACCTGAAGCTCTAGAAAAATGGCCTGCTCGTATGTTTGAAAAAATTCTGCCTAGGCACTTAGAAATTATTTATGAAATCAATCATAGATTTATGAGTGAAGTAGAAAAAGTATGGCCAGGTAACAATGCCATTAAACAGAAGTTGTCGATAATAGAAGAAGGCAACGAAAAAATGATCCGCATGGGCAACTTGTCGGTGATTGGTTCTTTTGCGGTTAACGGTGTAGCTGAAATACACTCGTCATTAGTGAAGAAAAACCTGTTCCCAGAATTTCATGAAATGTGGCCTGAGAAGTTAACCAATGTCACCAATGGTATTACCCCACGTCGTTGGTTAAAGGCATGTAATCCTAAACTGTCGGCGCTAATTGATGACAAAATTGGTGATGATTGGCCATTACATCTAGAAAAGTTAGAGCAACTGAGTCAGTTTGCTGACAATGCTAAGTTTCAAAAACAATTTATGAAAATTAAGCATGAAAACAAAGTAGCTTTGGCTAAAGAAGTATTGGCTTTAACGGGAATCGAAATTAATCCTAAAGCTATTTTTGATGTGCAAATAAAACGTTTACATGAATATAAACGCCAACATCTTAACCTGTTGCATATTATGGCGTTGTATCGTCGTTTATTAGAAGATCCGACTTACGATATGCAACCAAGAGTATTTTTATTTGGTGCTAAAGCCGCGCCAGGATACAAATTAGCCAAAGACATTATTTATGCCATCAACCAAGTGGCTGAAAAAGTGAATAATGACAAACGGGTTAACGGCAAAATTAAAGTGGTATTTTTACCTAACTATCGTGTCAGTTTGGCTGAAAAAATGATCCCAGCGGCGGATATTTCTGAACAAATTTCTACGGCAGGTTTAGAAGCATCCGGTACTGGTAATATGAAGTTATCGTTAAATGGTGCGTTGACCGTTGGTACGTTGGACGGCGCTAATATTGAGATTGCCGAAGAAGTGGGCGACGAAAATATTTTCATCTTTGGTCTTAATGTCGATGAAGTTCATGACCTTGATAAGGTTGGCTACAACCCATACGACTTCTATTACAACAACAAAGAAATCAAAGCGGTTTTGGATTGGCTTGAAACAGACTATTTTACCCCGGGCAAGCCTGGTGCTTTGGCTTCACTCAAGCATAGTTTGTTAGAAGGAGGAGATCCTTACAAAGTCTTAGCTGACTTTGAGTCTTATTCAGATGCACAACAAAAAGCCGATAAGGCCTATGGTGATAAGGCGGGTTGGGCGAAAATGGCGATCCTTAATACCGCACGTATGGGTAAGTTTACTTCAGACCGTTCGATTAAAGATTATGTGCGAAAAATTTGGCAGTTAGAGCCTTGTTCAGTCCAGTAAATCTGTACCCTTAGATTAGTTAAATCCAATATAATGGTAATTACAGTTATGTTTTTAAAAGCTCAAACAAGTGTTTGGGCTTTTGTTGTTATATAGTTAGTCAACCTTAATAAATGTGATCTGTTTGTAAACGAAATCTGTATTTGTTTACATTAGGTTAATATTAACGTCTACTTAATGTGTTCAGTTAGTTTTTAATGAGGCAGTATTTTTCAATGCAACATGAATCATTAATAACCATTCCAAATCGCTATGCGTTTTTGGGGGAAATAGAACAACTTCTGAAAACAGATGCTGAGCAATCTTTATTGCTAATTGATGTGGTGCGCTTTTCTGATGTGAGTACCAGCTTTGGTTTTGAGTTTGGCGACAAAATACTCTTAGAAATTGCCAATCGAATTGCGTTTTTGTTTAGCGATAACTTACTAGTTGGCCGTGTTGGTGGTGATGTTTTTGGGGTGATTCTGTCTGGCAATCACCAGCAGAAACACTTACATGATTTTTTCAGCCACTTAGTTCAACATTTCAAAATCCCTATTAAATGCGATGACCATGCCTTTATCGCTGACTTTAATGTGGGAGCCGCATCAAACCCTAAAAATAATAGTGATATTAATCATTTTTTTTCCTTAGCAGAAACGGCGTTAAAACAAGCAAAAGACAATAAATTTGATAATTTTCAGTATGCTCAAAATTTAGCTGATGTCACCACAGGGAGAGCGTTAGCACTTAAAGCAGATATCACTCGCGCGTTGGAAAAAAATGAGCTCGAAATCTACTTCCAGCCCAAAATTGAGTTGAATACGTTACAGATTATAGGGGCAGAATGTTTATTGCGCTGGAATCACCCATTAGACGGTTTGATTTTTCCAGGTGCGTTAATTGAAGCTGCTGAATCGTACAATATGATGAACGAGCTTGGTTATTGGGTTTTAGAGCAAGCGTTCATAGGGGCTGCATACCTAAATAGTGTGGGGTTATATTTAAAGATTTCAGTCAATATGTCGCCCTCTCAATTATATGATTTAAAGTTTGCTAGCAATATTAAAGCGATGGCGAAAAAACATCAGGTGGCATTATCCCAGTTTGAATTAGAACTGACAGAAGATGTCGCTTTGTCTAATTCAATTTTAGTTAAAAAACAATTGTCACAAATTCGTTCACTTGGCGCGACTATTGCGATTGATGATTTTGGTAAGGGATATTCTAATTTAGCGTATTTACGTGATATTGAAATAGACAGTATTAAAATTGATAAGTCGTTTATTTTGCAGATTGATCAAAGCCCAGTTAATCGCGCGATAGTCGAGGCCAGCAAGTTGATTGCCGAAGCGGCGAATTGCGAATTAGTTGCTGAAGGTATTGAAAGTATTCAACATCTGCATATTTTACGTGAAATTGGCATTACATCTGGCCAAGGATTTTTGTTTTCTAAAGCGATCTCGATCCATGATTTTGTAGAGCTAGCTAACAAAGACATGGCAGTAGGCACATCCTTAGTGCGCACACAGCAAACTGCTTAACTAATAAGCGTTTGTTAAAATACAAGAGTTAAGATTCTGTTTAGCGTAATATTAGCGCTTCAGAAATTATTCCTGCGACTCATACCAGCTCATTATGCAAACACAATTCAACACATCTATACAAAACACCATACAAACGTTAAAGCAACAAGGTAACTTTCTTGTGTTATCGCGTACTCAAGCTTCACTTTTTAGTACACCATTTGATTTTACTATTAATGAACATACACAAGTTAACGTATTAGCCGAGGGCATTATCAGTTTTGAACCAATTGCTGATAGCGACAAGGATATTGTGCTTTCCTGTGGTGTACACGGTAACGAAACCGCGCCAATAGAAATCTGCGACGATTTAGTCAAGGCTATTTTGACGTGCAAAATAGTGGTCAAACAACGTACTTTGTTTTTATTTGGAAATTTACCCGCTATGGATATTGCCGAACGTTTTATTGAAGAAAACATGAATCGTTTGTTTAGTGGTGAACATAAAAATCTAGCTGCAGGGCAACAAATAAATGCTGAACGACGCCGAGCAAAACAATTAGAAGATGCGGTTAAAGACTTTTATTTGGGCGCAAGTCCACAACAGGTTAGAAGCCGTTTTCACTATGATTTACATACTGCTATTCGCGCATCGAAAAATGACAAGTTTGCAGTCTATCCATTTCAAAATGGTAAACCTTGGGACAAATATCAACTACAAATTTTGTTAGCTTGTGGTGTAAATACCATTTTATTGTCTGGCAGTGCTACTACTACTTTTAGTTATTATTCGGTCACTGAGTTTAACGCCCAAGCGTTTACCGTTGAATTGGGTAAAGTCATGCCATTTGGGCAAAATAACATGGACAACTTTAGTGAGGTAGTGACTACTTTGACCGCGCTTATTTGTGCTACAGAGTTAAACCTTAAACCTTACTGTGCAGAAGACTTTTTGATCTATGAAGTGAACCAAGTGATCAATAAACAGCAGGCAGATTTTGCGCTAAATTTTGCCGAAGACGCACCTAACTTTAGTGATTTTGCTAAAGATCATTTATTAGCTTATGAAAGTGGCTGCGAATACCGTGCTCAATTTGAAGGGGAGGCGATTGTGTTTCCTAACGCCGATGTTGAAATTGGTCAACGTGCATTGTTAACTGTTATACCGACTGAAATTTAGGGCTTTTACATGACTACTTTTATTTTACATCCGCAATTAGCCACAGACAGTGAACTAGTGACTGAATTATCATTATGTTCGGTAAGACTTATCAAGGATGCTAACTATCCTTGGCTTATATTAGTACCGCGTATTGCTGACATAAAAGATGTGATTGACTTGAGTGATGCCCAACAGCATGTTTTATGGCAAGAGTCAGCATTGGTTAGCCGAGCACTTAAACATTTGTTTACACCTGATAAGTTGAATGTTGCAGCCCTGGGTAATATCGTGCCTCAGTTGCATTTGCACCATATTGTACGTTATCAACATGACGTAAGTTGGCCTAACCCGATATGGGGGCAGGTGCCACCTAAGACTTATTCCGAACAGCAATTAGCCGAACAAGTTAATTTAATTAAAACTGAAATTGAAGCAAGGAGAGACAAATGATAGTAAGCACAACTCATCAGCTAGAAGGCAAAAAAATTGAACAGTATTTAGGTATTGTTGTTGGTGAAGCCGTAATGGGCGCTAATTTATTTAAGGATATATTTGCTTCAATTCGCGACATTGTGGGTGGTCGTTCAGGGGCTTACGAAGACGAATTAACCAAAGCTCGGAAGATTGGTTTTCAGGAATTAGAACATGAAGCACGCTCTATTGGTGCTAATGCGGTTGTTGGTGTGGATATTGACTATGAGGTAGTCGGTAAAGGCGGCAGTATGTTGATGGTGAGTATTAGTGGTACCGCTGTGAAGTATGTTGATAAGTAGGCGTAGCAGATAGTTTTGGTTAATGCCCTAGAGGGCACTGGCATGCTTGGCTGGTTTCTCACAGAAACCCTTCTGTGCGACTTACTTTTTTTATAAAGTCAGTCCTTGCACTTTACCTTTCAGACCAGCTAAAGCTGTAGCATATTTATCCAAAAAGAATGCTCTGCAAGCAAAATAGTCCTCTCGAGGACAAAACGTTTCATCCAATAATTTACTCACTTTTGCAGGTTGCAATGATCCGCTTCCCGCGAGGAATTGCTTAATTGCCTTTCTCTGATTGGAAGAGAATATTTATCAAAGAACAATGTAGAGGCTGAGTAAATAAATGGCCCGGGTCATAGGCGATATGATGTCGTCTAATAAATGGTTATACCTAAACAATAATATTGAGGCTCTATGAAAACTTTATGCATGATTTTATTCACTTTTATTTCATTTTCATCACTGGCTAATGAAGCTCCTCTAACAGTCAAAATGAAAGCTCTTGATACCGAGCTTTTTGAATCTTTTAATCAATGTCACAATCCTAAAGAATTGGATAAACATGCCCGCTATTTTTCTCCTGACGTAGAGTTTTACCATGATAATGGCGGTGTAACTTGGGATCGTGACATTATGATTTTAAATACTAAAAATAATGCATGTGGTAACTATACGCGCAAACTTGTTGCTGATTCCTTCAAGGCTTATCCAATTAAAGAGTTTGGGGCAATCACTGAAGGCGTCCATGTCTTTTGCGAAACAAAACTAAAAAGTGCGAAGGAAAAGCCGATTTTGTTATGGTTTGGCGCAATGTAAATAATAAGTGGGAAATTACACGAGCATTAAGTTACGGACATCGTGAAAACTAAAAGATAGGTATAACAAAAAATCTATAAGGACTAAACACTGTGGGTTGTTCGCTTTGCTCATTTTAGTCCACAATTTTAGCCTGTTATTGGGGCGTTAGATTTACACAAAAAATTGGCTTAATGATTAGTCAGTCGAGTTGACTCAATCATCCTTATCCTCAAATCGATCATACGACTCATTGTTATCTTTAGTCGGTTTAGGCAGCTTTTGATTAGAGGTTTGTTTTAACAATAATATGTTGCCGATTATCAGGCCTAAAACCAAGACTATAATCACCACCACTATCCAAATGTTCATTTTGTACCCCTGTTTAAAACAAAGCGCTGATATATGTCAGGCATGTTAGCAATGATGCTATGCAAACCTAGAATATCTGACTTGATTAGATTAGCGAGTAAAACTTGTTCATCCATTAGAGATAACATTTTGTCGGCGCTGGCTTGGAAACTTAGGTGCCAAGGCTCGCGAGCAATTCCGCCTTTATATTCAGCGTAGGGCCTACTAAAGCCAAATTGTGTGGCGTGTTCGTTTAGCCAGTTGTTGAGCTGGGTGCAAGGGCCGTTATCGTATTCACTGCACACTAGCTGAAAGTCATGTTGATGCTGCTCTACAGACTTTTTGTCATATACATCTAAGTCGGTACCCCAATGATGACGACTGGCTCCTGGTAGTGCAGACCATGTGAGGATGGCTTGTATTTTTTGTATATCAGACAGGGTAGTGGCATCTAGTTTGTTTTCACTTGCATCTAATAGCGTTGCTTTCCCAGACCACTTGTTTTGCCATATCTGCAATTGGCGTTCAAAGTTTCTATGGCTACTGACAATTTGTATATCTACACCATCTTGCGCCGCTACTGCTTGCATACGTTTAAAGGCTTCACACACTTCAGGCAATAGTCGAAAACCATTTTGGCATTCGACTAGTAGACTGTCGTCTTTACCTAAGGTGTGTGCTTCGGTTATCACGCTAGTAGCCGTTGCAAGATGTCTTGGTAGATATCAGCGAGAGTATCGAGATCGTCTATTTTTACGCATTCATCAATCTTGTGGATAGTGGCATTAACTGGGCCCAGCTCAATTACTTGGGCGCCGGTTGGTGCGATAAAACGACCGTCGGATGTGCCTCCTGCGGTGGACAGTATTGTTTCTCGACCCGTACAGTGCTTGATGGCTTGTTGGGTGGCTTCAACTAGCTTTCCTGAATCAGTTAAAAATGGTTGGCCATTAAAGGTCCAATCAATATCGTAATCGAGCTTATGCGCGTCTAACACTTTTGTGGTTCTAGCGATTAATTCTTGGTCTGTTACTTCGGTTGAAAACCTAAAGTTAAAACAGATTTTTAATTCACCAGGGATAACATTACCCGCACCCGTGCCACCGTTAATATTGGATATTTGAAAGCTAGTGGCGGGAAATGAATCATTGCCCTTGTCCCATTGAGTGTTAGCCAATTCGGCTAATGCGAGCGTTGACTCGTGAATCGGGTTTCTGGCTAAATGTGGGTAGGCGACATGACCTTGGATTCCCTTAACCATTAAATCACCGGTAAGTGAGCCTCTACGGCCATTTTTGACGATATCACCCACTTCGTCAGTACTAGATGGTTCGCCGACTAAACACCAGGTTATTTTTTCGTTACGGGCTTCAAGGGTATCGATGACTCTAGTGGTACCATTTATAAATGGACCTTCTTCATCACTAGTGATTAAAAAAGCAATCGAACCTTTATGTTGTGGATTGGCTGTTACAAACTTCTCGGTGGCCACTAACATGGCGGCCAAACTACCTTTCATATCGGCTGCGCCACGGCCATGGATAAAGCCATCTTTTTCTGTGGCTTCAAAGGGCGGGGTTTGCCAATTTTGTTCTGGTCCGGAAGGTACTACGTCTGTGTGTCCAGCAAAACAGAATACGGGGCCTTCTGTACCTTTGCGAGCCCAGATGTTTTTAGTGTCGTCGAAGGTCAGATCTTCTATTTCAAAACCTAAAGGTTTTAAGATATCAGCCATCATGTCCTGACAACCCGCATCTTCAGGAGTCACTGATTTTCTGTTGATCAAGTCTTTGGTTAGCTCAAGGGTGCGGCTCATGCGAACACCTCTGCGTATTGATCTGCTTTAAAACCGATAAAATAGTTATCGTTATGGATAAGTATCGGGCGTTTGATCATGGCTGGAAATTCAAGCATAAGTGCTAGGGCGGCTGTTTTATCGACCCCTTCTTTTTGTTCTTCGCTTAGTTGACGAAAAGTAGTGCCGCGTTTATTCAGCATTAGCTCCCAACCTAAGGCTTGTTCGGTTTGTTCTAGCCAGTTTGAGTCGAGCCCGTTTTGTCTATAATCATGGAAGGTATAATCAATATTATTTGCAGATAACCAAGTGCGTGCTTTTTTGATGGTGTCACAGTTTTTAATGCCGTAAAGGGTGGTCATAGTGTCCTAATTAAGTGATTGAAATCTTTATACATTAACTATAACGATAAAGGGTGATATAGGTAAAGGCTGTTGACTATGCTTTTGCGCCACCAGATATAAAAAACTAAACTAACAAACCATGCTTTGTAGACTATTTCATTTTGTAGGAATGGCTGCTTAAAACAGAAGTCACCACTCTAATGCCTTTAGAGGTATGTACTAGAGCACTTTGCTAATTAATGCGTGCCCTAGTTTTTTGGACGTTGGGTGAATATTCAAGCTAGGGCCGATTGCCTAGTTTAGCAATTTCTAACGTCACCGTTTGTATGTCTGACGCTCTTATTCTGGAGGCGATTTCGGTTTGTTTAGCGTTGATTAAACTAATGCCCTCAATAACCATATCGAAGGCTTTCCACTGTTTGGTTTTTTTATCCAGCCGAAGTTTAAAGTCAATCGCAATATCAGGTGCGCCCGGCTCGGTAATTAACGCTTTAACCTCTGCAATTTTTTTACCTGGTTTTTCTTTCCCAGCCGGTTGGAAGGTGATTTTTTGGTTTTTGTATTGACTCAAAGCGTTGACATAGATAACCGCTAAATAATCCCGCATTGCCAATGCAAATTCCTCTCTGTCTTGTTTGCTTATTTCTCTAATGTATTTTCCAAGAATTTTATAGGCGGCATAACGATAATCAACATGAGGCATGAGGTTTTGTTCAATAATTTCTCTGACTAATTCTGGCTGGGTACTAAGGTTTTCCTGCTCTTCAGATAAACGCTTAAATAGGCTGTCTCCTAAACCGACTATCACTTGGTGGGGCGTTTGCTGTTGTGCAAATGTTGACTGACTACTTACTAAAAAGAAGACTACGAACAGTGTTTTTAGATAACCAAACATGATAAATATTTCCATTAAATCCTAATAATGAAAACTGTACTGCAATCAAGAGTCCAACTCTGTATCAAATTTGTAATCTGGGCCTACAATTTGTTACAAGTCATATAAAACCTGATTTGTAGAGCGACGGATGAAATGATTTTCTACTCAATTAATGAACAAATAGATAAGGAATAGAGAACGAAAAATTGATGCCTAACTAAATATAGTTAGACATCACGAAATACCGTATCTCATTGTCATGAGAGGTGAACTACCTAATTTTTATAGAATAAGGTAGGGCATTAAATGCTGATTAGTTATCTTCTCAACTTAACCAGCAATAATGTTTATGCCTACAAATACATCCTTAATTCAAAATATTATCTGTGTAGGTTAATAACTGATTGTAGCCTCGACAGGGGATGCCAAAGCATGCAGTTTCTCATTTAATAACGTTTCAAATTCTTGTTGGGTTTTGGGACTTGATGGGTGTTGTGGCCAAACCGCCATTAGCCCATAAGTTAATTGGGTTAAGGGTTTGAATTTAACTAAATAATCGTGTTGTCCTTGGTATTGCTCTAGCACTTCACTTGTTTGATAAAAGAGCGCTAAACCTAACTCATCACCGGCAGCGGCAACACTTTGTTCACCGTAGGTAGCAATCACCACCCACTCTTTATATTGATGTTTGATGAAATGAGTTTTCGGGTGTATGACAAGTCCAGTAACTAAATTGTCAAGGGGTTCGGATAAAGTGACATCGATTAAAGTTGTAGGGTCGCCGGCACGAATAATATAGTCAGTACTGACATCTACCTTTTTATTTTTAACTGACCAACCTTGGTAATTAACGTTAAAACTCGCACTGAGTTTATTGTCATTAAGTAATGTCCAACTTGTGTTATCTACGTTTTGAAAATGCATGACTTTGTCACTATCTAAACGTCCAAGCGCGCCTAAACCAAGTGATGGACCCACTTTTAGTACATCGGCGCCCCAATCTGCTAATTCATGGTAGCTGTCATAACCATTTTGACCCACGCCAGCTAGGACTGGCTTTGTGCCAGTTTTTGCAAACACATCAATACCATTTCGCCAATCTAAATATAAACGATAACCAATCAAATCATTTTCCCATCCTGGCCCTTCATAACGTAGGTAATAAGAATGGTCAGTAAGTTGCTCTGGGCTGTCGAACTGCTCGACATTTTGAAATGAAAATCCATCAGCTTTGTATTCTGTTCCTTGTCATTGCCCAGCGGTGCGTACGGCTAATTCGGCATAGGTCACATCTTCGACCGTTTGACTGTTAGAAGATAAGGAAACTAATTTTTCTTCTCCGGGAGCAAGGTCGACTAATATATCTAAAACCTTTTCTCCATTTGCCAACGTTCGCCATTCAGAGTCAAAACCTAGCGTATTTAATTGGCCTAACTCTTTTAGTTTCTCAGGCGAAACACTAACTGAAATTAACTGGGTAATTGCACCACCGTCTGCAGGGTTTTTAAGCATAACGTCTGGTTTGGTTTGTGAATTAGGGGAATCACACCCCGTAGTTGAAAGAATGATTGATAGACTTAATGCTAATTTAAATTTATTCATGTAACCCCCTAAATTATCTAACCTAATAACATAACTATGCACTAATAATTTCATAAATGCCACCGGTAGCATTTGCTTTAATTAATTGTTAAGATTGTAAAAATCGCTGCTATACCTAACAGTGGAAATGGCGTTAAAAAATAAGATAGATAATTGTATTTGAATCATTTTACGGAGAAATCATATGCCAAATTTTAGCTTGATTGGCAAACGGGCACTGGTTACAGGGGCAAGTAGGGGAATTGGCCAATCTTTGGCAATTGCACTTGCAGAGTCTGGTGCGCAGGTAATTTGTGCAAGCTCATCAGAAAATGGTTGTAGTCAAACGGTTGCATTAATAAATGAGCTCAAACAGCAGAAGGCGGTGCAATTATTTGCTGATTTGTCAGATATGCAAGCCGTGCAAAAATTGGCTGATGATGCGCTGGGATTGTTCGGTGGTATTGATGTTTTGGTGAATAACGGTGGCACCATTTTCCGTAGTCCTGCCGTGGACTTTCCTATGTCAGAATGGCAAAAAGTGCTCACAGTTAATGTAGATTCTGCCTTCCTATTAAGTCAACAAATTGGCAAAGCCATGATTAAGCAGGGCAGCGGAAAAATAATTAACACAGCGTCTATGTTGAGTTATAGCGGAGGAATTACCGTACCCGCCTATACAGCTAGTAAGCATGCTATTGCAGGATTGACTAAAGCCTTAGCTAACGAATGGGGCCAGTTTAATGTTCAGGTAAATGGCATTGCGCCTGGTTATATTCGAACTGACAATACTCAAGCTCTGCAAGATGATCAGCAACGCAGCAAAGACATTTGTAATCGCATCCCAGCCGGACGTTGGGGCGAAACTGAAGACTTGAAAGGTGCAGTAGTATTTCTAGCCAGTGAAGTCAGTAACTATGTCAATGGTCATATTTTGGCTGTTGATGGTGGTTTTCTAGCTCGTTAAATTAAATAAAATTTTAGGCACATTGATATGAATAAAGATTATGAAGTTCGTTATGCGGTTGGACAAAATGAAGCGAAAGCTTACGATACTGAGCAACTTAGAGACGCATTTTTAGCGGATAAGTTAATGCAGGCGGGTAAAATATATTGGGTCTACAGCCATTATGAGCGTTTTATGGTGGGTAGCGCAGTGCCTACAGGTTCTCCGCTAGTGTTAGATACCATCTCTGATTTGCTCAAAACTGAATTTTTCACGGCTCGTCGAGAACTGGGCATTATTAATGTGGGTGGCAGCGGTAAAGTTGAGGTAAATGGTGATATTTACCAATTAGAGCGAGAAGAAGCCCTGTATATTGGTAAAGGTGAACATAACGTTACGTTTTACTCAAACGATGCGGCTAATCCAGCAAAGTTCTATCTTAATTCAGCACCAGCTCATCATGCCTATCCGAGTAAAAAAGTCGGAAAACAAGAGGCTAATGTGTTGCACATGGGGTCACCGGCAACATGTAACGAAAGAGACATCAATCAATTACTTATTAACACTGTAGTTGATACCTGCCAATTACAAATGGGCCTTACCCGGCTTAAACCGGGCAGTATTTGGAACACTATGCCAGCTCATCAACATGATCGTAGAAATGAAGTGTATTTCTATTTTGACGTTGAGCCAGAGCAAGCAGTTTGCCATTTTATGGGCGAACCAAAACAAACTAGACATCTTTTTGTTAGTAATGAACAAGCTGTGCTTTCGCCACCTTGGTCAATTCATTGCGGAGCAGGGACATCAAATTATGCATTTATCTGGGGAATGACGGGTGAAAATCTTGACTATGACGATATGGATAAATTTCTTGCTAGTGATTTACGTTAGTTATTGGAGATATCAATGTCCCAGATGAATAAGTATGGGTTAAAAGCCATGTTATTGACACTTACTCTGATGCTGATTTCTTGCGGTGGTAGTACAAAAAGGAATGAAAATGTGGTGTTGCGTTTAGGTCACTCTCTGGATGTGCAACATTCAGTGCATAAAGCTATGGTGTTTTTAGGAGAGCGATTAACTGAATATTCGAATGGCCAGATGACCGTTAAAATATATGCTGGGGGACAGTTAGGTACTGAGCGCGAAATGCTTGAGCTACTACAGATTGGTTCACTGGCTATGACTAAAGTGTCTGCAAGCCCATTAGAAGGATTTGCACCAGCCATGCAAATTTTTAGTATTCCTTATGTTTTTCGGGATAATGCGCATTTTTGGAAAGTACTTAATAGTGATATCGGCAGATCTTTACTTGAAGGTTTGGAATCTTTCAGACTAAAAGGTATGGGATATTACGATGCGGGGAGTCGCAGTTTTTATACGACCAACAAACCGATTCATGCGCCAGCCGATCTTAAAGGGCTAAAAATACGGGTACTGAATAGTCCTACTGCAGTGAAAACAGTCAGAGCTATGGGGGCAGCCGCTACGCCAGTGTCTTGGGGGGAATTATATACCGCCTTACAACAAGGTGTGGTAGATGGTGCGGAGAATAACCCTCCTAGTTATTATATCTCTCGTCACTATGAGATTGCTGGTTACTATTCGTTAGACGAACATACGGCTGTGCCTGATGTGCTTTTATGCTCTTTACACGTGTGGGATAGTTTAAATCCTCAACAACAAGAGTGGCTTGAAAAAGCAATGGCTGATTCAGTTATCTATCAACGTAAATTATGGGAACAATCCACAAAAGACTCCTTAGCAAAAGTAATAGAGGCCGGTGTGGAAGTAATTTATCCTGATAAACAAGCTTTTGTCGACGCAGTTAAACCTTTTCATGACAGTTTTGCCAATTCACCTGTAGGTGATCTTATGGCAGAAATTGGGGCGATGTAACTATGCGTAAATTTATTAAATTAGTCGATCAAAGCCTAGGGTTTTCATTAATTTGTGCCATGTCAGCCATTTTATTAACGGTTATTTGGCAGGTTATTTCTCGTTTTATTCTTAAAGATCCCGCCTCGGTTACAGAAGAACTGTCGCGTTTTATTTTGATATGGGTGGGGATCTTGGGCTCGGCATATGCTTATCGTAAAAAATCCCACCTTGGATTTAATCTAATTGTTGATAGACAAACTAAAGCGACTCGCAGGATGTTGCTGACAATAGTAGAAGTATTAGTTATCACATTTAGTGCACTAGCTTTAATCGTCGGCGGCAAAGAATTAGTCATTATTACCTTGGATCTCGATCAGATTTCTGCTTCTTTGGGAATACGTATGGGGTTCATATATACCGTTCTGCCTATTTCTGGCGCATTGTTTGTATTTTATAGCCTAATCAATATTTATAATTTGTGGATAGCTGATCCAGAGGAGCCTTTATAATGGAAATGACAGCTATTGTCTTAGTAGTCGTATTTTTTGCACTATTGTTAATTAACGTGCCGATATCGATTTGTATCGGATTGTCTACCATGCTGGTTATGTTAATCAATATTGACACACTGCCTGCTTTAGCAACCGTTGCTCAGCGAATGGCCGGCGGTTTGAATAGTTTCGCCTTATTGGCTATCCCATTCTTTGTGTTGTCTGGCTTATTAATGGGCAGGGGAGGCATAGCAAAACGTCTAATTGAATGTGCTATGGCTTTGATAGGCGCCTTACCAGGCGGTTTGGCTTTGGTTAATGTTGTTTCTTGTATGTTATTTGGTGCCATTTCTGGTTCAGCCGTGGCAGCAACATCAGCCATTGGTAGTTTTATGCTGCCAGAAATGAAAAAAGCCGGATATGATCCAAACTTTAGTGCCGCAGTGACCGCTGCAGCATCCACCACTGGTATGTTAATTCCTCCCAGTAACATTCTTATTGTTTATGCTATCGCAAGTGGTGGCGTCTCTATTGCCGCGTTATTTATGGCCGGTTACTTACCAGGGATTATGGTGGGGTTAGCATTGATGTTGGTGTGTTATGTCTATGCCAAACGTAAGGGATATCCTTTATCTGACAGACTACCTTTGTCGGTTGTTGCAACTAAAGTGTTAGCTGCTATTCCTAGTCTATTTTTGATCTTCTTGATAATAGGTGGAATTGTTGGCGGTATATTTACTGCAACAGAAGCTGGGGCGATTGCTGTTGTATACGCATTGATGCTGTCTGTTGGGTTTTACCGTGAAGTCAAAGTAAAAGAGCTGCCGGAAATTTTATTAAAATCGGCTGAAACAACGGCTATTGTGATGTTGTTAATTGCCGCCTCTACTGCAATGTCTTGGGTACTGTCTATTGAAAATATTCCACAAGCCTTAAGTGAGTTTATGTTGGATATTAGTGACAATCCTATCATTATTCTGTTACTGATTAATTTGTTACTGATTGCCGTTGGCGCATTCTTGGATATGACCCCGGCTGTATTGATATTTACCCCCATCTTTTTACCTGTAGCAGAGCAATTGGGTATGTCGCCCATTCAGTTCGGTATTATGATTGTTTTAAATTTATCAATAGGTCTATGTTCGCCACCTGTAGGAGCGGTATTATTCATAACGTGTGCGATTGCCAAAACAAAACTCGAAGAGATCATTAAACCTTTGCTGCCACTATATGTCGCAATGTTTTTTGTTTTGATGTTAGTCACGTATTTCCCTTGGTTTAGTGAAGCTATTCCTGCTATGTTTGGATTTATTGAGCGTTAACATATTTGGCAATGCATGGTTGTTTTTTCTTAAGTAGGGTATATACAGCATAACTTGGCGCTAGGTGTGAGTGAGAAAGCACCTGCTCTAGCGTGATAGTTAAATAGCTTCTTGGTGTTGATAAATTCATACTAAGAGAATAATAATAATGAGTGAAATATTGAATGCAAAAACGCCCCACAATAAATGATGTAGCTAGACTCTCTGGTGTTTCAAAACGCACTGTATCTAGAGTTATTAATGGTGCAACCAACGTTGGTAAAGCCACGCGTGAAAAAATAGATCAAGTGATTAGCGAGTTAAACTTTTCCCCAGATAAACAAGCTCGGGGTTTAGCTGCTAATCGTTCTTATTTGTTGGGTTTGATATATGACAACCCAGATGCAATGTTTATTGACCAAGTACAACGTGGGGTATTAAAAATTTGCTCGGCTAAAGGCTACGAATTGGTCGTACACCCCTGTACTTACCGTAATAATGATTTTATAGATGATTGCAGTAATTTTGTTAAGCGTTCGAATATTGACGGTGTGATAATTCTTTCGCCAGTATCTGAATCTAAGGAATTGGCGTCCTCTCTCAGAGAACAAAAAATAAAATATGTCAGAATGGCATCGGTTGATTTAGATGATCATGCGAATATGGTGGTATCTGATGATCGTGCAGCCCTCAGCGATTTAGCTCGTTATTTAGTTTCCCTTGGACACAGCAATATGGCTGTTATTAGTGGGCCTAAACAGTTTTGCTCATCAATCGAACGTTTAGAAGGCTTTTGCCAAACCCTAAATTTACTTGGGGTTGAGATACCCGAAGAACGCATTATTGAAGGTGAAAATAGCTATGAGAGTGGGATAAGTTGCGCCCGTCGCTTGTTAATTCAAAGTCCTCGACCGCAAGTTATTTTTGCTAATACCGATGAAATGGCTGCAGGGGTATTGAAAGTAGCCCATGAGATGGGGATCAGTGTACCTGAGCAATTATCGATTGCTGGTTTCGATGATAACTTATTGGCCTCTAGAGTGATCCCGTCACTTACTACGATTCAACGACCAGTATCTGACATGGCCCAACTTGCTGCAAAGAAAATTATAGCGGCAATCGAAGGTGCGAAGTTGGACATAGAGGAAGAATACTTAGTTAAACCGCACCTTATTATTCGAGAGTCCACAAGAAGAGTATAAAAAATCCCTTTAATCTATTGAACTAAAACCCTTCTTGACCTAAAATGCCACCGGTGGCATAATGATTTGGCTGGTGTTTATACAACCATTTATTTAATTTTAATTATTACTTTTAGGTAACACATGCAACAGCAGATTCAGATTATTCGCGTTCATCCAAATGACAATGTTGGCGTTTGTACCTCAGCTTTAGCTGAAGGGGTATTGGACAAGTCTAGCGGCGTTTTGTTGCGAGAAAACGTGCCTGCTGGTCATAAAGTCGCCCTTTGCGATCTTGAAGCAAACAAAAGTGTATATAAATACGGTTATCCCATAGGTCAAACTACTCAGGTTATTAAAGCCGGAGAGCATGTTCATAGTCACAATCTATGTACTGGATTGAGTGGCGCAGAATCTTATTCTTACTCACCTATTAACCAGGCCAATCAAAGCATCGATTCAACCGATACATTTTTAGGCTATCGCCGTGAAAATGGCAAAGTGGGTATTCGTAATGAAATTTGGATTATCAACACTGTTGGCTGTGTAAACCGCACCGCCGAACGTATTGCCCAAGAATGCGAAAAACGTTTTTCCGACAAGTGTGATGGCTTTCGTTCTTATACACACCCATTTGGTTGTTCACAATTAGGTGATGATTTAAATGATACTCGATCTATACTTGCGGCGTTAGCTTCCCACCCAAACGCTGGTGCTGTATTGGTAGTAGGTTTAGGTTGCGAAAACAATCAACTTTCATCGCTAATTGAAGAAGTCGAACAACCCGCAAATAGACTACGATATTTTAATTCCCAAGAAGTGGTGGATGAAATAGAAGAGGGGGTTCAATTAGTTGAATCTTTATTATCGGTAGTCGCCAATGATAAAAGAGAAACCATTCCAGCCAGAGAGCTTGTAATAGGTGTTAAGTGTGGTGGAAGTGATGCTTTTAGTGGTATTACCGCTAATCCTTTGGTTGGTCGTATGACTGATTTAATGACCAATATGGGGGGCTCAGTACTACAAACTGAAACGCCAGAAATGTTTGGGGCTGAACAACTGTTAATGAACCGAGCAGTAAATAAAGGTGTGTTTGAGGGCATTGTTCAGTTAATTAATGAATTCAAACAGTACTTTATTGATAATAACCAACCCATTTACGAAAACCCATCGCCGGGTAATAAAGCTGGTGGGTTGACAACTTTAGAAGAAAAATCCTTAGGTGCCGTGCAAAAAGGCGGGCAAGCTCAAGTCTGTGATGTGCTTAAATATGGGCAATCATTACAAACCACTGGTTTATCGCTATTGCAAGCACCGGGCAACGATGCTGTTAGTTCTACTGCTCTTGCGGCAAGCGGTGCACATATTATTTTGTTTACCACCGGGCGTGGTACACCGCTCGGGTTCCCTGTACCCACACTGAAAATATCGTCCAATACGAAGTTAAAACAACAAAAACCACATTGGATAGATTTCGACGCAGGTCAAGTGTTACACGGTTTGTCTTTAGATGACTGTGCAATGCAGTTGTACCAACTTTGTCTTGAAACTGCTTCAGGAAAATTGAGCTGCAATGAGAAAAATGGCAGCCATGAAATAGCCATTTGGAAACGTGGCGTTACCCTATAATTAAGAGATTGATATGAAACCAATATTATTACATGAAGATCGGTTATTTCCTGCGGACAAAACTACGCGAGATATCGCCCGTAATCTTTATCAATCTGTTCGTTCTTTGCCGATCATTAGTCCTCATGGTCATACAGATCCTCGCTGGTTTGCCTATAACGAAAGTTTTGGTAACGCCACTGAATTGCTCATTCTCCCAGATCACTATGTGTTTAGAATGCTATATAGCCAAGGTATCTCCCTAGAATCTTTAGGTATTCCAAGATGGGATGGCGGAGAGAGCGAAACCGATCCACGTAAAATTTGGTCATTGTTTGCCAAACATTATCATTTGTTTCCTGGTACCCCCTCTAGAATGTGGTTAGATACAGTATTTAAAGATGTGTTCGGAATGACCGACATGTTGTGTAGTGGCAATAGCATGGAATACTACGAACATATTACTAGCGAATTAGCTAAACCCGAATATAGACCCAGAGCATTGATGGACCGTTTTAATATTGAAGTGATTGCAACTACCGAAGGTGCATTGGATCCCCTAACTCACCATGGAGTATTGAAAGGTACTGGCTGGGATAAACGCGTTATCACGTCTTTTCGTCCTGATGATGTAGTGGATGCATCAAGAGCTGACTTTGAAGATAATGTGATTAAGTTAGGCGGAATGACCGGTGAGAATACCACCGATTGGCAAGGATACTTACAAGCATTACGCATGCGTCGTGAAGTGTTCCGTAGCCATGGTGCAACAGCAACAGATCATGGTCATCCAACTGCTGCTACAGCGGATTTATCCCTAGGTGAGTGTGAAGCATTATTTAGTCGCTGCTTGAGTGGTCAATCAACTGCACAAGAGCAAGAATTGTTTCGTGCGCAAATGTTAACTGAATTAGCCGGAATGAGTGTGGAAGATGGCATGGTAATGCAAATCCATCCTGGCGCATTTCGAAATCATAACGCCAACTTATTTACTAAGTTTGGTCGTGATAAAGGCGCAGATATTCCGATGCAAACAGAATATGTCAATGCGTTGAAACCTATGCTTGATAAATACGGCAGCGATCCTCGCTTGAATGTTATTTTGTTTACTCTTGACGAAACAGTATATGCCCGTGAATTAGCGCCTTTGGCTGGACATTATCCATCGTTGAAACTAGGCCCAGCATGGTGGTTCCACGATAGTCCTGAAGGCATGTTACGTTTTAGACATCAAGTAACTGAAACTGCTGGTTTTTATAATACAGTTGGCTTCAATGATGATACTCGTGCATTTTTATCTATTCCTGCTCGCCATGATGTAGCAAGAAGAATCGATTGTCGGTTCTTGGCTAACTTAGTGGTTGAACACAGAATAAGTGAAGATGAAGCTGCTGAGTTAGCAGTAGATTTGTCCTATAACTTAGCCAAAAAAGCTTATAAATTAGAGAAATAAATAGATGTCGCAATTGAATATCCAATCTCTTTCCCATCTTCCTAAACACATACGTAAGCCTACTTATGATGTAAAAAGCACCGGTCGAGGTATTGTGCATTTGGGTCCGGGGGCGTTTCACCGTGCTCATCAAGCGGTATATACGGATTTGGCCATGTCTGCTTCAGGTGGTAACTGGAAGATTGATGGTGTGTCATTACGTAGCCGAGATCTTAGAGATAAACTTGCTATCCAAGACAATCTTTATTCGTTGGTTATCTTAGATGAAAATCCTTATATCCAAGCGATTGCTGCGTTTAATAATATTTTTGTATTGGGTGATCAAAGAGAACAAGTTATGTCTTCTATGTGTGATGCACTGACGCATATCATCTCTTTGACCATAACTGAAAAAGGCTACTGTTTAGATAGTGCAGGTGAATTGGATTGGTCTAATTCTGATATTCAAAAAGACAAAATTTCACCGGATAAACCCGTTTCAGCCATTGGTTTGTTAGTGGCAGTGCTTAAAGAACGTAAAAATAGCGGTGCTGACCAATTGACTATTATTAGTTGTGATAACTTGTCAGATAACGGTACAAAACTAGGCAAGGCGGTAGTTGCATTTGCTGAGGCTATTGAACCTGCACTAGGTGAATGGATTGCTAACAATATTTGTTTTCCAAATACTATGGTTGACAGTATTACCCCCGCGACAAGTGAAGAATTAAAACAGCAAACAGAAAAAGAATTAGGTGTGGAAGATGCTTTGCCAATTCAACGTGAAGCCTTCACCCAGTGGGTAATAGAAGATAACTTTAGTGGCCCTAGACCTGATTGGGAAAAGGTAGGTGTTACCTTTACCCATGATGTTTACTTGTACGAGAAAGCAAAGTTACGTGTGTTAAATGGTACACATTCAACCTTGGCATACGTGGGCAGATTGTGTGATTTAGAAACCGTTTATCAAGCAATCAGTGAGCCTTCTTTTGAAGCGTTTATTCGTAAGCTTTTGGTAACTGAAATATTACCTTCAATTGGTGCAACCCAAGAGATGGATTTAGCCCAGTATGCAGATGACATTTTGCAGCGTTATCACAACCAACACATTCGTCATTATTTGTCGCAAATCGCTTGGGACGGCTCACAAAAGTTACCTTTCAGAATTTTGAATACTATTAGGGATAATCTACAAAATAAACAAAGTATTTCCCTGTTGTGTGTGCCTATAGCCGCTTGGTCATTATTTATTCTAAAACAACATTCCCAAGGGCAACAATTAGTCGATCCCTTAGCCCCAGAGTTACTCGAATTAGCGAATAAATATTCAACTGAACCATTGGCTTTTGTGGATGAAATTCTAAATCTTAAAAGTGTGTTTGCTGAATTGTCGAGCAACCCTCATTTTTGTTCTCAGGTTAAACAACACGTAGTTACATTAGCCAAAATAAATAAGCAAAATTTCAGTCAAATATTAGAAAACTTAATATGATTAAAGTGTGTGAATTTGCATTTATTTTGACTTCAGTTCTTTTAGGGAAAGAGACATTTTGAAAAAAGTTGTTGTGTTTGGTGAATGTATGGTTGAACTTGTTTCTAAACAAGGCGATACGTTACACAAAGGGTTTGCTGGCGATACCTACAATACTGCGATTTATTTAAATCGCTGCGCAGCCAATGTTTCTGTTAGTTATTTAACCGCTTTAGGTGATGATTTCTTAAGTAGTGAATTATTAGCAAGAATGAGCGAAGAGGGCATTAACAGCGAATATGTTTTGCGCAGTGAAGACCATAATTTGGGCAGCCATACTAATTTACCGAAGAATAACCATAGGAATATTGGTAAATATAATAAATTAAGGGTGAATGGTGATGATGGATAAAATACAACATCATTTTTATAACATGATATTAGATGATGCCTCAAATTCTCCATAATCACTCTCTCTTATATCCTTCCGGGCGTGAAAGCTTGCGATTTATGATCTATTACTCAACGGTTTTTATTCAAACAGACTTATCTGAGGCGGCGCTCTACTTTGTTGGGGCAGTAATTCGACGACTTCGTCATTTTTTGTATTCAGATGACTGAGTATCTTTTGGATCACCAATGGGTCTTCGATGCTCGCTATAACCTTAACCGCACCACCGCATTGCTCACAGGTTTCAATGTCTATGTTAAAAACCCTTTTAAGTCTTTGCGCCCAAGTCATCGATTGGTGTTTTTGTGCCCGTGTTTTTTCCTGCCCTGTCGGCAATGCTTGTTTAGCCTTATTTCGGAAGGAAGGCGTTATTCTCACGCGGTGTCGACTGTTTGGTGGTGGCCACCCCGCACAAATACACCATGAAAGCGCGTCAGATTAACTCTGGGTTTGGGCACCAGTGCCGCTAAACGGGCAATAAAATCCAAGGGTTCAAAAATTACATGACTGCGCCGGTCACCGGTGGTGCCGTCACGGTAGGGTGTTTTGAGTTGGTAACGCACCTTACCGTAAGTCGGTATTGCCAAACTTTTTTCTGATACCCCAGAGCGGGTAATATAACGGCACAACCTTTCGAGTTTACCCCTATCCTGTGCGTTGCTCATGACACCTGCATGGAGACTGAAGCCTGCCACATTTGCGGCACAGCCTGACGCAAGCCCCTGCTCTGGCCCGATTTTGCCATTGCATAACCCGCACAAAATGAGCGATCGTGCGAGGCGATGCTTTAGACTTCCTATGGAATATTTTTATTTTTCGTTTCTTGTGATTTTTTAATCTTACGACGTCAACCAAATTTGCGTGCCGTATGTTCTTTGAACGTCAAGCAGTTTGGTTGCTTTACCTGAATACTCGAGTTCTAAGCTAAATTTTCCAAGTTTGGCAGGTGTTTTGTCGGAGCAAACAATTTGTGCTTTTAATTTACTTACTGAAGTCATTGAATCTTTCTCCATTGTCTGAGAATCAAAAAAAGCGTTTAGGCAATTAGCAACGTTGGTTGCGTCTTTTACTGTGACATGGATGCGCTTAAAGCCTGAGGCTCCATTAGGGTGCTCAGTGTTTTTCCCGAGTGGTATGCGTATGTCGATGGGAGTCTGATCTTTTATAAGGAAAGGAAGATCAAGATCTTTGGCACTTCCCAGCAGCCAGCGGGCCACTTTTCCGTCCGGACGAAGCCTTTGGTAATTAATATCTTCCAAGAGAGGCAAGTCGTTCGCTTGGTAGCAAGCACGCGCAGTCTGCATATCGTCAACACGAATACACCAATCAAGCGCTCCATAACTGCAGCCAATCCAACGCATTAATCGCCAGGATACATCGGACTTTCTGCGAGCAATATGATCGATCACACCAATTTTAGCTACTGCTCTTAACAAGGGGCGAGACCATGATTTTTTTAGTGCAAGAAGTTCGATATACGTTTGATCGTTAAAAATAATCAATGCGTTACACGTATGTTCATGCTCACCGCTTAGAGTAACAACAAAGCCCAGTTTGGAAAACTGACTTACCGCGTTTTTGAGATCAGGTACGAGAATAACAGCATGGTCAAAACTTAATTGAGTCACGCCTTTACCTCCTGAGCATGAAGACCAGCCAAGCTATCCGCGATGATTTTTTCGCCATGGCGCAGCACGTTGGCGCGCCATTGCGTATCGGTTGGGTAAAAAGAGCGGAGCATTTTCTCCTTTAGCTTGAGTTTTCTTTTTGGCCTTGAAGTGTGCGCATCAAAGCGCAGCCAACGGTCTATCAGAAGAGCCTTTAGCATTTTGAAATTGGAGTATGTTCCAAATTCAATAACGCATGTCGTTGCTTTTGCCCCGCAGGCTTTAACTGCGTCGCGTGCAGCATTAATAAGTAAACCATGATATTCTGGGCGTTCACCAGATGTATAGCTTGCATTACTGTTCCTTATTTTTTCTCCCCATGTCTTTATTGCACGCTGATACTCAGGCGTTGTGATTTCATCAAAACATAAAAAACAGGGTTCACCATACTGACCAATACCGGTGTGCCAGTCTATTATCGTTACGTGCTCCGCATGCTCTAGATTGCGGTGTAAAATGGTCTTAATTGAAGTGTTAGACCATTCAGCACGATGACCGCCAAATCCAATTCCGCATGAGTAGCTATATTGACCCTGCGAAATTTCATTCTGTAATTTAGCCGATCCGGTACTGACCAAAAGCTTTCCAAGGCTAAGCATTATGTGATTAAAACGCGGCCCTCGAGATGTTGAGCGACACAGTATGTTTTGAATAGATCGCGTTAAGCCGGTTTCTGCTAATTTATTAGGATGGTCTATGAAGTTCCTATTCAGGTCGACATTGTGTTCTGTGGTGCGACTGCAGTGCGCCCAACCAAATGGATTAGCTGCGTGTATAAGCAACATACTCATAGACGAAGACGGAAGATATGCGCCGGATTGGAGCCAGTCAAGTTGTATCGCTGCTCCCGTAAAACTCTCCGGACCATGGGTTCCGCAAATCATGATCATTACGCTAGAGGCATCGCGCGGTCCGATCCAAGCTGTATCTATACTTAGTGTTTCGCCATCGGGGCCTTGCGCTGATGGATGTATATACGATTCGGTCGTTGCTGACGCAGCTTTTGCAGCGTTAAGAAATTGCTCACGAGCAGATTGGTAGTCATCGCTAAATACTGAAGGTTTGGTCGGAGGTATGTTCTTCACTATGTGTTACCTTTACATATGAATTTTACGTATTAACTGATTTCAATTATTATACAGCTGTATAATTAAATCAACAGGCGATATAAAAATGTCTCAGGATAGTAAAAGTAATGATATTCGCCCGGCTGGCCGGCCAAAGGCGAACGAGCGGGCGAATCGAGAGGCAGATTTATTAGAAGCGGCGATTAACTTAATCGCCGATGGTGGATTTGAGTCACTGAATCTGCGTCAGGTTGCTCTTAGGGCAGATGTGTCGCTAGGTTTAGTGCGACACTACTTTGGCAGTAAAGCGGGTTTAAAATCTGCGAGTAACAAGGCCGTCCAGAGAGAAATCGCGTCGATTTTCGCTGTGGTCTTTGAAGTTAATGCTCTCGAGTCAGCCGACCAACAAGTTGAGAAAATGACGCAGCGGTTAATTGTTGAGGTGTATCCGAAGATAAAATACTTTAAATATCTTGGTCAGCTCGCAATAAGCAACGATAAAGAAGCGAAGGATTCATTCGAGGTTTACTTTAATACGGTCAAGAACTTTGTTGAGCGGTTGGATGTGACTCAGCAATTACCCGATGGCAGAGATCGAACGTGGGCAATTTTCCAATTTATATTCCTTCAATTAGGGCCAGTTCTAATTGAACAACAAATTAGTAATATTCTTGGTCGAGATGCTTTTGAAACTGATATTATACGAGCTCGAGTCACATCCATGAGCCGTATGTTAACTTCTGGTTTGCTTTCGGCATAACTATTAACCGGTCATCCATAATAATGAGCCGCTCATTAATAAAAGGGGTCGTGGTACAGCGTACTCTTTTTTTGATGACAATTTCCACAACTTTTTCTGTGGTTACTATGCATCCGACATTCCGCAGCATTTTAGGAATCTATTCGCTGATAATTTATACCTAAAATTTTAATTATGACGGATTACCTGTCTTTAATATTTAATAGCAGCGTTTGCTGCTCATTAATCGTAAGCAGATCAATACCCGCAAAGCACTGGAATACCCTGCGAGCCGTTGGGGTTTGCGTTGGCTTCTTTTTCATATCAGGGAAGTATTCATCCTGCGCTTTTAATTTCTCACTGATCGTGTGCTCTAATGCTGCATACACCATTAAGCACGTCGTCATGACCATTAGTAGGGCTTCTATACGTTCCGGTTTTTTGAGGCGAAATGCCGACGTTAAAAAATCGGGGCTTTTAAGGAATCTGAAACCTTTTTCAACGGCTTGCTGGGATTTATACGTACTGAGCATTTCGGCCATGCTCAATGAGCCCTTAATATCATTGGTCGCAAGGATAAACAGGCCAAGCTGTTTGGTGGCTTCATCGCGCTTTTCCAATGCCGTGTATAGCGCACCGCTGATTTAATAATAGATGCGAACGGGTTGTTGATTTGTACCAGGTCGCCCCTTGCCTTTATAAACCCGTACTTCAAGCACTGTGGCTTCGACTGCCAGTGTGGCTTGTTTTTCCTGCCATTGCTCAATCGCTGTATGGGCATCTGTGCGACAAGCAAACGCTTGTTGGCATAATTTTTTGAAGGTCTTGCGACTCCCTTCTGCCTGCTTAAACATCCGAGAATTTAGGGTATGGTGCTCTTGTTTCGTTGCTTGCTCACTATGGATAAGTAACCATTTCTGCTCAACATCACCATAATGGCTAGTGTGCCAGACACCTTGGTAGCCGTCACAAATGGGCTCAAATGTCAGTAAACTTGCACTTTGTATCAGCGTTTTTGCTTCTTTGAGTTTTTGCGGCACTCGCGTAATAAACAATTGGCGCAGTGCATTCAATTCAACGATGTATGTCCTTGACATACAATGCGGCATCAGCCACTAAATAGCGAAATTTCTGGGCGGCTTTAAGGCTGCTGACATGAGATTTTACTATCTTTTTAAATCCCTCTACGTCGTTGATATTACCGCTTTGAGCCTGCATATAAACGGTAATTCCAGAGAGGTTTTCGCATATCAGGTTAAGTACAACCTGATTGAGCTCCGGTCGATGATCACGGGAATCCCCTTTGGTAATGTGAATGGCGGTTGGAGCTTCTTCGTCCGAGTTGGCCTTGCCATCGTAATGAAAGCTGGTTGAATCTAAATGGGTGAATTCACAGGGCAATTTTAGGTGGTCAACGACCTTTTCGGCAATTTGCTGGTACAGGCCAGAAACCCCTTCATCATAGAGCGCATCAAGGCAACGACCCAACGCATCATCGTTGATATGTGATGCTTCAATGCCTTCGCCAATCAGTCGGGAATCCGGTTTGTCATCAAAGAACTCGCTATACATATGTAATGTTCGCCCGGTAAACCCCAGACCATTCAACAACATGGCGGTAAAAAGCTGACCGTAGCTTACTTGTCTGCGCTCTGACGTCCCCAACGCATTATCAATGATAGTGGCCAAACCAATTTCCTGGCAAAATCTGGCAACTAATCCAAGTTGGTCTAGTCTTTTCGTTGTGTAAGATGCAGTTGATGGCATGGAAAATCACTCGCAAAAGTGAGTAATAGATCAAGAACGGGGATCGCCGTCAACTTATTTTTGAAGAATTGGGTTCAAGTGATCAATGAGTGAACATGTTGTTCAATAAACACCCGATATTTTAATTCTAAATTATGTGCGGAATGACAGTTTTATGCTATCACTGTTGGTGGTAGCGGTATCTCAATCGCTGATGGTGAGTTAACCATGACAAGTGCTCGTTTCAGTTTAGGTGATACTTTGGTTGGTACTGATACGTCTGGTGATGATATTGAAGGGCGAGGAGTGCTCGATTTAAGTCAACCTTATCAGGTGGAAATTGAAATTATCAGTGTCAGTGATCCTGATGCTGATAATAACTTCCAAGTCTATGTAGATAACAACACCAGCAGCAGTAGTAAATCTATGCATGGTGGTAGCTCCAAGTTTTATGCTGAACAAATTACCAATTTAACTCCTGGTACATTGATCATTGAAGGCTTCGTTGCCACTACTCAATCTTTCTTACAATTACGTACTGAAAGTGGCGGCACCGTAGTGATTGGTAGTGTAAAAGTAGAAAACTTATAACGTTGCAATAGGCAGTGAATACCGCTGCATGTAAAACTAAAATGCCGTACTTTTGTACGGCATTTTGCTATTTAATAACAACATTTAGATTTACAATTAATGGGTGAAAAAGACGACTTTGAATTGAAAAAACTAAGTGTTCAATAAGAATCAGCGCCATAAACTCAAGGTTATTAATTTTTCTGGTAATGGATAATTGTATTTTTGGAAGTCGAGATCTAAGTTTTTTATAGGCTATGTTTTTGTAAACTGTTGCAATACTGTATATAATTACAGTTAATAAGGAGGTGGTCTATGATCCCAGCACAG
>NZ_CAJWCF010000041.1 GCF_913020055.1 uncultured Paraglaciecola sp.
GTGCTGGGATCATAGACCACCTCCTTATTAACTGTAATTATATACAGTATTGCAACAGTTTACAAAAACATAGCCATTAAGAAAAATGACTTTGAATAAAGTAATATTACACTCAGTTCAAATGTCACCCATCGTAAGAGTATTCAAACTAGATGAAATCACTATTGAATTCAATTGTATTATGTAAGCGTTCTATTTTTATCTGCTTATTCTTTATGCCATTTATGGCACATTCGGACACTGCACAAGACTATGAAAAAGCCCTAATATCATTCAATCAAGAAAAATTCAGAGAGTCTTACATACATTTAAAGAATGCATTGCAACAAACACCTGAGCATTTACCTTCAAAATTGTTAATTGGTAGAATTTTTTTAATAGATGGCTACCCAGATGCCGCTATAACCGAATTTGAAGAAATTATACAAGCCGGCGCAGACCTTAATTTGGTCGCCCTTCCTTTAGCCAATGCCTATTTGATGAATATGCAATATGAAAAAGTGATTGAATTAGACATTCCAAGCAATGCCAATCTAGCAACTCAACTTGACATTTATCTCTTAAAAGCAAACGCCTATATCCAGCAAAATGAATATTCTTTGGCCGAAAAACAATTTCAACTTGCTAGCGAAAAATTTAGCAATGATATCCGAGTGATGAATGGCCTTGCTCAGATTGCTATGTTAAATAATGATTTTCCTAAGGCGAAAAAGTTAATAGTTCAGGCTTTAGTCATCAAACCTAAAAATGCCCAGAGTCACCTACTTAGTGGGCTAATATATCAAGCTGAAAAGCAATATAATAAAGCGCTAATTGCGTTTGAAAATGCTTACCAAAACGCACCTAAAGATCCAGCCATAATGCGTGCATTAGCCAATAGTTATGCTCAAACTGGAAACATAAGCAAAGCTAGCGAGATTGTGAGTGAAATCGAAGTACAAACCCCAGACAGTTTACAAACAAAATTACTAAAGGCACGTCTTTTAGCCATGGCTGAGAAAAATGAAGAAGCTGATGTAATATTGACTGAATTAAGCCAGACTTTAAGTCTCTCAGACAAGACCAATAAGCAGTACCTTTCTAAGATTAGTGTAGTGACGGGGATTGTTGCCCACCTGAATAAAAATTACGATGTGTCTGTCCGTGAACTACGTCGTTACTTGGATAATGAAGAGCCGTCTGCAGAAATAGTAGCGATGTTAGCAGAAGGATATATACGTACTAACGAGATTAAAGCAGCAACACAGTTATTAGAGCGCCACGAAAGGTTAATTTTAGATAATATTCAAATAGCGTCATTATCCTGCGACCTTTATTTATCAAAAAACAAAATTTTTAAGTGTGATTCATTGGTTCAACAACTAAAGCTACGTCATGGTAATGATGCACCAGACGTTTTATTACTAGAAGCTAAAATTCTTAGTCGACGTAAAAATCCCAAAGACGCATTAAACATTTTGCAAACCACGCTTGCAGATAACAAAAGTATCGATACTATTTTATTTAGAGCGAGTCTCCTTGCAAGCTTAGGAAGATATGAAGAGTCACTAATAGATGCGCAAAGCCTACTTGAAATCACACCTGACAGATTGGATTATCAATTACTAAATATTGATTTATTTATCAGGTTGAAAGACTTTGAACGAGCCAATGTACTGCTGGAAAAGGTATTGCTGCAAGACCCTAATAATATAGCGGGGCTGATTCATAAGAGCCGTATCCGATTTGCTTCTGGCGATTTGCAAGGTGCATATGCAAGTATTCAAAAAGTAGTCGAAATGGACAAAGCAAATTTTTCAGCTCTGTTACTTAATGGCCAAATACTAATTAAACAAACTCGGCTAAATGATGCAATAGATCAACTTATTGCAGCAAAAACAGTCAATGCGACTAGTACTTCCTCCCGTGAACTATTAATAAGCATTTATAAACAACAAGATAATTTAGAATTAGCGATTAGTGAGTTAAATCAATTATTAAAACTTCGCCCCTCAGAGCCTGAATACATTTATGAAAAGGCAAAGATTTATATCACCTTAAAACAATCAGAAAAAGCCAAGGGAGAGCTCGACTTATTATTTTTCGAATGGGAAGGACAACCTGAAAAGTTGGTTCAACTCAGTCGCTTACAATTGGCAAACAATGATTTTAAAGGAGCTGAATCTAGCTTAATCAAGGCACAAAAACTCGCCCCAAATTATTTAATGATTCAGCTTGAATATGCTAACTTTCTATTCGCAAAAAAGGCGTTTTCACAAGCAGACCCATTTATCAAAAAAATGAAAAAATCTTTCCCCAACAATGCAAATGTACACTTAGTAAAGGGACATTATTTTAAAGAAACTGGAGAGTTAGAAAACGCCTATCAAAATTATAATAAAGCCTATTCTCTATCACCTGACTTTACAGCAGCATTAATAGAACTTTATAAACTGGCGAATCAAAATGTGC
This sequence comes from uncultured Paraglaciecola sp., assembly GCF_913020055.1. GTDB lineage: Bacteria > Pseudomonadota > Gammaproteobacteria > Enterobacterales > Alteromonadaceae > Paraglaciecola. The sequence continues at coordinate 2,452 of NZ_CAJWCF010000041.1, forward strand.
ATCGAGCGGACATTCTTACAATCTTTAGTAAACAAATTGAATCTAAACCAGATGACAATTTTACACGGCATTTATATGCTGATTTATTGTTCTTGGAAGGCAAAAAATTTCTGAAGCAAGCAAACATTATGAAAAGTTAATTTTAATAGATAATTTACCTAACAAAGCGAATATCTATAACAACCTTGCCAATATCCTCAGTAGTATCGATATTGAGAAAGCTATGTTTTACGCTCAAGAAGCCGTTAATTTAAACCCAAACTCTTCATCTATACTAGATACTCATGGGTGGTTGTAAACAAAAAATAACAATGCACAGCAAGGCCTAAATGTTCTAAGGCAGGCTTTTACCTTAAATTCTGAAAGTCCTACTATTCGTTACCACTTGGCTTATACATTAAATATACTTGGTAGGAAGCAAGAGGCTAAATCAGAACTTACAATAGCCTTAGAGTCAGAGCAAATATTTCAGGAAAGAACACAAGCACAGTCCCTATTATTGGAACTTTAAGCTTCACATTAAAACAGTATGGAAATTAGCCCCCCTACCTTAGAGAGGCTAATTGAAGGAAGTTACAACAGAAATTTATGGCTTAGCGAATGACTAAGCCATTGTTATCAACATCTATTTTAATAACCGAGTCAAGAGCCAAATCGCCAGACAATATTTTTTGCGCCAATGGGTTTTCAATTTCTGTTTGAATAGCCCGTTTTAAAGGTCTTGCTCCGTAAACAGGATCAAACCCAGCATCAGCAATTTTGTCTAAAGCAGCTAGGCTTAATTCAAGTTTGTAGCCTTTTTCTTCTAAGCGTTCGCGTAATGAACGTAATTGGATCTTGGCGATAGCGGTGATCTGTTCTTTACCCAGTGGATGGAAAACAACAATATCATCCACGCGGTTAAGAAATTCAGGTCTGAAATGTTCGCCTACGGCTCCCATCACTAAACCTTTCATTTGCTGATAGTTACTTTCGCCACTGACTTCTTGAATAATATCCGAGCCTAAGTTGGAGGTCATAATAATCACAGTATTTTTAAAATCGACAGTGCGGCCTTGACCATCTGTTAGCCTGCCATCATCTAAAACCTGTAATAAAATATTAAACACATCTGGATGGGCCTTTTCTACCTCATCTAGCAAGATAACTGAGTAAGGTTTACGCCTAACCGCCTCGGTTAAATAACCGCCTTCTTCATACCCCACATATCCTGGGGGCGCTCCAACCATACGAGCCACTGAGTGTTTTTCCATAAATTCCGACATATCGATGCGGATCATGGCATCTTCAGTGTCAAATAAGAATCCAGCCAATGTTTTACAAAGTTCTGTTTTACCGACCCCCGTTGGTCCTAAGAATAAAAATGAACCAATTGGCCGGTTGGGATCGGATAATCCAGCTCGTGAGCGACGAATAGCATTTGCTACAGCTGTCACAGCTTCGCCCTGCCCTACTACTCTTTCGTGTAAAACAGTTTCCATTGATAACAGTTTGGCTTTTTCGCCTTCAAGCATTTTAGAAACAGGGATCCCTGTCCAGCGAGACAATACATCGGCAATTTCACTTTCAGTTACCTTATTTTTCAACAAAGTAGTTTCTTGCGTTTCAGACTCGGTGGCGAGTTCTAATTTAGCTTCAAGCTCTGGAATTCTGCCGTATTGTAATTCTGACATACGGCTCAAATCAGAGGCTCTTCGGGCAATTTCTAAATCTAATTTAGCTTGTTCAAGTTCAGATCGAATTGTCTGTGTACCTTGCATTGCCTGTTTTTCAGCATTCCAAATGGTTTCAAACTCGGAAAATTTATGCTCTGCTTGTTCACGCTCTAGTTCAATGACTTCTAAGCGTTTATGGCTAGCTTCGTCTTTCTCTTTGGCCAGAGCTTGCTCTTCCAATTTAAGTTGGATGATCCTACGTTCAAGCTTATCCATGTCCTCAGGTTTCGAGTCCATTTGCAAACGAATACTAGAAGCAGCTTCGTCTATCAAATCAATTGCTTTATCTGGTAGTTGTCGGTCACTGATATATCTGTGGGACAAAGAAGCTGCTGCAACAATAGCCGGATCAGTGATCTCAACAGAGTGGTGTAATTCATAACGTTCTTTTAAGCCACGCAAGATAGCAATAGTATCTTCAACACTCGGTTCATCTACTATAATTTTTTGAAAACGACGCTCCAGTGCTGCATCTTTTTCAATATATTGGCGATATTCATTTAGTGTAGTAGCACCTACACAATGTAGCTCTCCTCTTGCCAAGGCTGGTTTAAGCATATTGCCTGCATCCATAGCCCCCTCACCTTTCCCTGCACCAACCATAGTATGCAGTTCATCGATGAATAAAATGACTCGGCCTTCTTCTTTACTTAGTTCGTTAAGCACAGCTTTTAAGCGCTCTTCAAACTCACCTCGGAATTTCGCCCCAGCAATCAAAGAGCCCATATCAAGGGACAACACCCGTTTGTTTTTTAATCCTTCTGGCACTTCACCGTTAATAATGCGCTGAGCTAAACCTTCAGCTATAGCCGTTTTGCCTACACCTGGCTCACCAATGAGAACAGGGTTATTTTTAGTGCGGCGTTGTAACACTTGGATGGTCCGACGTATTTCATCATCTCGCCCGATAACGGGATCTAATTTGCCCTGTTCAGCACGCTCAGTGAGGTCTGTTGTGAATTTATCTAGCGCTTGACGCACATCTTCTGCATTTGGATCCGTCACTTTTTGTCCGCCACGCATTTTCTCAATTGCTTGCTCAATTTTTTCTTGGTCAGCGCCGGATTGATTAAGTAGCTGACCTAAACTGCCTTTATCCTGTAAGGCCGCCAAAACAAATACTTCTGATGTAATGTAATCATCTTTGCGCTTTTGGGCTATTTTGTCACTGAGGTTAAGCAGCACAACCGTGTTTTTGCCTAGCTGTACATCACCGCCAGTTCCATCAACTCGAGGGAGTTTGTCTACCGCTTCAGACAAGGCTGAACGTAAACTATTAACGTTGATATTCGCTTGATCAAATAATGGACGTACAGAACCTCCTTGCTGATTGAGCAAGGCAGTCATCAAATGTACTGGTTCTATATATTGATGATCACGACCTAAGGCCAAAGATTGAGCCTCTGACAAGGCCATTTGAAATTTACTGGTAAAACTATCTAAGCGCATAAAATTACTCCACTAGAATTTTGCATAGTTCAGTTATGGGTACAATTTACATACTAATCAAGTCTGGTAAAGAAAGTCACTACCCAAAACATGGATTAAATTTCAACCAAAGTAGGCTACATGGTTAGATTCTAATTTAGTGTATTAGTATATGAAAAATAGAAGAATTTACTGATGAAGATCAAGTTTAAAGTACAAACATCAATCTAGATAAATTGCGCTTACGATCCTTCCTGTTGTAGCGATTGGAATATCATCACTAGCTGCTTGATGAGAGGCCCTGCGGTGAGAAAAAAACAAGTCAGACTGTTGATAAGTACAATATTCGCCTCCGAAAATTTGTGTTATTCCCAGAGCCAACATTTTTTGTTTGGCGATGTAATACAGATCAGCAAAATATTTATCTTGAGTCGTATGAGCGTTTTGACGAAAAGCTTGTGGGTAATGAATAAAAGCTTCTTTTATCTCTCCCCCTACTTCAAAATTTCTTTGACTAATCGCCGGCCCCATCCAAGCCATTAACCGGTCTGGGTTAACCGGCATTTTCAACACGGAATTTTCTATCACACCATCCGCTAATCCCCGCCAACCTGCATGTACTGCTGCAACACAAGTGCCTTGTTGATCGCACAATAAAACGGGCAAACAATCTGCAGTCATCACAGCACACACCTGATTTTTCTTGATAGATAAACAGGCATCGGCTTGCATCTCAGCATCTTCCAGACCTTGGTTCATACCTAGATCTATACAAATATTGCTGTGAGTTTGATTTAACCAAGTAAAGTTTTGATAATTGGGCAATAGTTGGCGATTTTTATCAACTAATCTATGGTCGTCACCGACATGTTGCGCTAGATTAAATGAATCGTAAGGGGGTAGGCTAACCCCCCCACGTCTGCAACTAGTGAAGGCTTTAACATTGCTGGGCGCCGGCCAATCAGGTTGAATGTAAGTCGGCTGCTGCAAAACTACACTTCTCCACTACCATGCTCAGATTTGTCTTCTCTTAATACTTCCAGAAGTTCAACAAAATCAGCTGGTAGGGGCGCTTTCCAACTTAACCATTCACCGGTTACTGGGTGAGTTAATTCCAATTGGATTGCATGTAAGGCTTGCCTGCGGAACATGCGTAACATGTTTACCATTCTTTCGTTACACGCTTTGGGAGGTTTAGGACGACCACCATAAGCCTGGTCACCTACTAAAGGATATCGCAAATGGGACATATGCACCCGAATTTGGTGAGTACGACCAGACTCCAACTTCAATCTAATGTAGGTATGAGCACGAAATTTTTCTTTTACGCGGTAATGCGTCATGGCAGGTTTACCTGACTCTCGAACAGCCATGTTAGTACGTTTCGTAGCATGTCGACCTATTGGCTCATCAACCGTACCACCAGCGACCATAGTCCCTACTACTACAGCCTCGTATTCTCGGCTAATTTCTCTCGCTTGCAGTTGTTCTACTAAATGAGTTTGTGCCGGAATAGTTTTCGCTACTACCATTAAGCCAGTCGTATCTTTATCGAGTCTATGTACAATACCTGCACGTGGCACGTTAGCAATCTCTGGTGCATGATTGAGCAAAGCATTCAGCACTGTTCCATCACTGTTGCCAGCTCCAGGATGCACGACTAGATTCATGGGTTTGTTAATCACTAAAATATGTTCATCTTCAAACACGATATTTAAGTCAATATCTTGACCCTTATGCTGAACCTGAGTTTCAATTTGAGCTTCAATCTCGATAAGTTCTTCACCTATCAATTTTTCTCTAGGTTTGTTCAGTATTTCTCCATCTACTTTAACGTAATCAGCCAAAATCCATTCTTTTATGCGTGATCTTGAATAATCAGGGAACATTTCGGCCAAAGCTTGATCCAACCGTTTGCCAAATAAGTTTTCTGGCACATTTGCCTGTAATTGAATTTTTTCATGTGGGGTAGACATGTATTAAACATCCTGAAAGTGTTTCGTAACGATTTATATGTGCATAGCCCAATTTGCTGGGGTAGAATGCGCTGCAGTAATCGATTTGGTAAAACACTATTCTAACGGATTTTTACCCCTAATGAATCATGCATAATCAATCGAAATTGAAATGAGAGTAAATAAGAGCAATATGATCAGTAAAATCAACCTAAAAAATATTATATTATCCAGTGTTTTAATTGTTATAGCTGGATGTTCATCGGCCCCAGAGGACGAAGATGTCGATCTAGTGCTACGTAATAGAAGTGCCCAAAGTCTTTATGACGACGCGAAAGAAAAAATGCGCCTTGGAAACTTTAACGTAGCTACAGAAGCATTAAGTGCTTTGGATTCACGTTTTCCATTTGGACCTTTATCACATCAAGTCCAGTTAGACCTTATTTATGGCTATTACAAAGTAGGCAAAACTGATGAGGCTTTGGCGACTATCGACCGATTCACTCGACTCAACCCTAATCACTCAGACGTAGATTACGCTTTATACATGCGCGGTCTAACAAATATGGAAGTAGATAGTAATCTTTTCCAGGAGTTAGTGGGAATTGACAGATCTGACCGCGATCCAAGTAACTCTCGTCAAGCATTTAACGACTTTAGACGTTTGATTGAAAAATTTCCAAATAGTAAATACGCTGCAGATGCACAAAAACGTATGTTGCATATTAAAAGTCGTTTAGCAAAATACGAGATAGCCATTGCTCGCTATTATATGCGCCGTGATGCGTATGTAGCAGCAGCTAACAGAGGCAGATATGTGATTGAGCACTATCCTGATACCAGCCATGTGCAGGAAGCACTTGAAATAATGGTCGAATGTTACGATCAGCTTAAGCTAGATGAATTAAAAAACAACGCGATGAAAACTCTTAAACTGAATTATCCAAATAGCAGTTTTATAAGTTGATAAAATCAACTTATAAAAAAACGCGCTTTTAGCGCGTTTTTTTATGTCAAAGTTAAAAAGCAATTTTACTTAAAAAACAAATGGCTAAACGGGTTTAACAATCGCGCGATACCTGCAGTAAAATGTAGGGGTTGGTCAACAATGGTAAAGACTAAACAGCCATCGTCGGCTTCTGAGTGCGGTAAATGTTTATGCTGATTATTCATAACAGTAAAGTCACCACAGTCATACTCGGCAATCCCATCGCCGTATTGGCCATCAATGACCAACGTCATCTCTGTGCCTTTATGAGTGTGTTCCGGTACACGTCCACCTTTCTCCATATACATAAAGTTGGCTTTACCAATACCACCTAAATTAACCGGTGCTTGCCATATCTTGCCGACTAAACGCGACCAATTCCCTGTATTTTTCACTTGCCTTCTTAAGGCTCTAGGTAACTCAAAAAACTTACCGTCTAATTCAATCGAAGCATTACTTGCTTGTGCTACCGGGGATTTAGCAATAGGTAACTGTGTAATGTTAGACATCATTTCAAGATAGTCGCTGTCTAATGGTTTAATGATTGCTTGCTCAGCAAATAACTCTCCGGCCAAATCAGCTTGTATCTCGATACAATCTTGCTGACATTGTGCACACATATCAACATGAGCAGAAATCATTAATGCCATGGCAGGTTCACAATTTCCGGCTGAAAACGCTTGTAAATCTATGTATTTGGGGTGAAAACTAATCATCGTCTTGTACCATCTCTTTTAAACGCTGTAGTGCTAGTCTGGTTCTAGATTTTACTGTACCAAGTGGAATATCCAATTCATCTGCCACTTCTTGTTGAGATTTACCATCGATATATATCGCTTCAATCACTAATTTTTGCTTTTCTGGTAGGGACTCAAATAATAGTCCGATCTCATCCATGGTCACTTGATGATCTAAAGACACTTCATTTACGTCTGCCGTTTGTTCACACAAAATAGGCCAAAGGTCATCTGAACACACATCTTCTTTGCGATTTCGCTGTTTCCTCAGCATGTCAAATCGAATATTTCTAGCGATGGTGAATATCCAAGTAGAAGGCGAACCTTTTTCTGAATTAAAAAGATGAGACTTTTGCCATACATTAGACATGGTGTCTTGCACCATCTCCATTGCAAGCGCATCGTTACCCATTTGCTTCAGAGCATATGAACGCAGCCTAGGTGCAAAATAATTGAATATCTTCGAGAATGAACGCTTACAGCGATCTTGTGCTACGAGGCGCAGATAGCCGGACATCTCATCTGCGCATTCTATTGGCTTCATGGAATTAATTTGTTTATTTTCCAGAGTTATTCCAACTAACATGTACTTACACCACCAATCAATTGATATTGTTAATAGATACTAGTTGTTTTGATTAAAGGATCACTCAACCAATTGTGTCAGAAAATCTAAAGCCTTAATACAGTCTTTTTGCTGCAAAAATTGTTGTTTTTGTTCCGCATTGACTGGCAATAACTCTAACCAGCGATAAATCACCCATATTGGATCATTAAATTTAGGGTTTTGGTGTAACACTTGCAATTCTGGGTACTTGTCAAAAATTTCTTTTAACCTTTCATCAATTGGCGATATGAGATGATTTACAGCCTGGGCCGTCCATTCATCTGACCACTGACATTCACCTATCCTCAACTCGTCAATTTCAGTTGTAACTGATAAGATCTTAAAACACCTTTGCCCTTCAACAGTAACACTTAGTAAACCATCATCCAGCAAATTGAAATCGATAACCTTGACGTAAGTACCCATTGGATAAATGTGCTCATTTCTATCTCTGTCTCCTTGTGCATTCACCATACAAATACCAAAACCAGTATCGGCTGCACATGCTTCTTTAACCAAGCGTACATATCTAGGTTCAAATATTCTCAATGACATCCTACCGCCCGGTAATAGGTGCGCCGAAAGAGGAAACAAAGGTATAGTGAAGCAAGCGTTCATATAAAAAATTATCTTAGAGTAATTAATGAACTCGATACGCCTACTTCTCTGATTTAGATCTTAAATAAATTGTGAAGTTATCAACTAAGTGATCTCTTCATGGCGCAGCGAGGTATGTAATACCAAAAAATTGAAAGTCTTCATGTCACTGATTTGTATCGCGACATGTTTGGAAAAGCCATAGGACTAAAATGAATAAACAGATAGCAATAATAGGCACAGGGATTTCAGGGCTAACCTGTGGGCACCTGCTCAACAAAAAGCACGACCTGACTTTTTTTGAAGCAAATAACTATATTGGCGGACATACTGCAACTAAAGATGTTGAAGTAAACGGAAGACAATACGCAATTGACACAGGATTTATTGTTTTTAACGATTGGACCTATCCGAACTTTATTAAATTAATGGACAAAATTGGCGTTCAATCCCAAGCCACCGAAATGAGCTTTAGTGTTAAAAACTTATCTCAAAATCTTGAGTACAATGGCAATACACTAAACAGCCTATTTGCGCAAAGAAGAAATATAATACGCCCAAAATTTTGGAGGATTGTCCGAGACATTCTGAAGTTTAATAAAATATGTAAACAAGCAGCCAAAGCAGATACTGATTTTGGGCGCCAGACATTGCACGAGTTTCTCATCCAACACCAGTTCAGTGAAGATTTCACCTACAACTATATATTACCCATGTGTGCAGCAATTTGGTCGACAAGTTTAGAGGATATCAAAGCCTTTCCGTTTACATTTTTTCTGCGGTTTTTCAATAACCATGGATTACTCAATATTACTGACAGACCCCAATGGCGTTCTATTAAAGGAGGCTCTAGAGAATATATAAAGCCGTTGATTGCTGGTTTTGAAGATAGAATAAAGCTTAATAGCTCAGTAAAATCAGTATCGGACAGGGATAACAAAAAACTCTTAGTTCTACAGGACGATTCCGAATTTTTATTCGATGAAGTTATCTTTGCTTGTCATAGCGATCAGGCTTTAGCCATTATTGCAGCGCCGAGTGCAAGCCAAAACGAAATTTTAGGCGATATCCGTTATGCGAAAAACGAAGTCATTTTACACACTGATGAAAGCGTTCTGCCTATAAGAAAACTGGCATGGGCAAGCTGGAACTATTTAATAAAAGGATACCAAGGAGAATTCCAAGCTCCAGCAGTGTTAACCTACAACATGAACATCCTGCAAAATATTCAATCAGACACTACCTTTTGTGTCACTCTGAATAACACAAAAGATATTGACCCAGAAAAAATATTAGGCACCTATCATTACGCTCATCCTCAGTTTACAAACCAAACAATTGAGGCCCAAACTAGATGGGCAGAAATATCTGGAAAAAAAGGGATGCATTTCTGCGGGGCATACTGGTTAAACGGATTTCACGAAGACGGAGTTCGCAGTGCTTTAGATGTGTGCGCTGCATTTGGCGAACAACTCTAGTGCAAAGCGCATTGTACAAGGGAAGTGTATTTCACAGCCGATTTGTGCCGCAAAAACATGCGTTTACCTATCAAATATTTTTACTTTGGCTCAACCTCGATGAAATTAATTTGCTTGAAACCGAGGTCAGGGGGTTTTCAGCAAAATCATGGGCGCCGATTAGGTTTAAACGCAGTGACTATTTTGGCAACCCAGACAAGCCGTTAAAACAATCGGTATTAGAAAAGATGTCGGAACTGGCCGAACAACAGCTAGTGGGTAACGTTTATTTACTCGGACAAACACGCACTTTTGGACTGTATTTTAGCCCAGTTAACTTTTATTACTTACAACAACAAGACGGTTCTTTTAGTCATTTGTTAGCCGAAGTAAGCAACACCCCTTGGAATGATCGGCACTGTTATTTGGTAGATTTAGCCAAACAAGAAGATTGCGATAAGGTTTTTCATGTTTCCCCATTTAACCCGATGGATATGCAATATAAGTGGAACATTTCACAACCAGAGCAATCACTTAAATTAACCTTATCTTGTCATAAAGAGGTGAAACACTTTGTAGCCAGTTTAAATTTGTCCCGAATAGAACTGAACTCAAAAAGCCTTTGTAACGTATTACTTAGCATTCCTAGCATGACGATAAAAACCGTGTTCGGAATTTATTGGCAAGCACTCAAACTATTTATTAAAGGTGTGCCATTTTATTCACACCCAGAACAAGGTAAAAAATAATTATGCCAAACGGAGAACAAGTATTAGTTGAATCTTCAGGCTCATCTTGGCAACACAAATTGTGCCGAGCCGTTATGTTAAAAGTGTTTGCCAGCTTGCCCCAAGGTCAGATGATGATTAAAGAAAAAGGCGTGTTAGTGAAAACCTATGGTCAGAAGGAATCTGACTTACACGCTGAAATTGATATTCAATGCTTAAGCGTTTATCAAAAGCTACTGTTTGGTGGCAGTGTGGCGTCGGGCGAAACCTTCTCAGAAGGTCTATGGACCACGCCTAACCTAACCAATGTTATCCGTATTTTTGCCCGTAACTTGCCAGTACTCGACAATTGGGAAGCAAAAATGGAGTGGCTGGCTTTTCCTATTCGTAAGATTAGTCATCTGGCCAACAAAAACTCTGAAACCGGTTCAAAGAAAAACATTGCCGCACATTATGATTTAGGCAATAAACTCTACACTCGCTTTCTTGATGACAGCATGATGTATTCTGCCGCCATCTACCCGTCGCATGACGCTACTCTGGCACAAGCTCAGACCACTAAACTGAAAGCTATCTGTGACAAATTACAGTTAGTCCCCGAAGACCATTTAATCGAAATTGGTACTGGTTGGGGTGGATTAGCAATATATGCAGCGAAAAACTACGGTTGCCAGGTAACTACCACCACCATTTCAGAAGAACAACATCAATACACCCAGGACTTAGTTAACAAGGAAGGTCTACAAGACAAAATTACCCTGTTGAAAAAAGACTATAGATTACTCGAAGGCAAGTACGACAAATTGGTGTCAATTGAAATGATTGAAGCGGTAGGTAAAGAATACTTGCCGACTTTCTTTAAAAAATGCTCGAGCCTGCTAAAAGACCAAGGTTTAATGGTACTGCAGGCAATCACTATTAGTGATCATCGCTTTGACAGTTACAGTAAAAGTGTCGACTTTATTCAGAAACATATCTTTCCAGGTGGTTTTTTGCCATCACAATTATTGATTAACCAACACTTAAGAAAACACACTAATTTAATGATCCGTGATTTGCACGATATCGGTCTAGATTACGCCAGAACACTTCAAGACTGGCATTACAAACTACTCGAAAACAAAGAACCGCTAGCCAAAGACGGTTATGACGAGCGATTTATGAATATGTGGCGTTATTACTTTAGTTACTGCGAAGGCGGCTTCTTGGAGCGCACCATCAGTACGGTGCAATTAGTCATCAGTAAACCTGCATTTTCAAACAGCATTAGTCGTTAAGGACTGTAGGATATGAAAAATCAAACCACTACCATCCTGATTTTTTGGCTTATAACCGTCTTATTTTCCTCATTTTATTCTGGAGCCACTATGGCCACCCCATTTCCTAACTTAAAAAAAGTAGGAGAAGGCAAACTAAAAGTGTTGTTTTGGGATGTCTACAATTCAAGCCTATATAATCAAACCGGTGAGTATCAAGCAGAACACTTCCCACAAGTGTTGAAAATTGACTATTTGCGGGATATTGACGCTGAAGACTTAATAGACAGAACCCAAGAAGAATGGGAAAGGCTAGGACTTGCCCCTGCAATTTATGCTCCTTGGCTGCCCCTACTTACCAACATACTTCCAAATATCAAAAAAGGCGACACGATTCTATTGAACGTTGATAAAGACCAACAAAGTGAATTTTTCTTTAATAACAAAACAATTGGCAAAATTAACGACCAATCATTCGGAAAAAGTTTTTTACGCATCTGGCTTGACGAAAATAGTAGTTACCCCAAAGTACGCAACAAACTAATCGGATTAACTAAATGATTTCAATTAAATATGTATTGCTCGTACTAATCATTCCCTTTATTTTATCATGTAGCAGCGCCCTTGATGATTACGACAACACTACACCTGAATTTGATTTAGCCACATATTTTGATGGAGAAGTCACCGCCTGGGGCATAGTACAAGACTATAGCAACAAACTGACCAGACGCTTTTGTGTCGACATTGTAGGGACATGGCAAGGGAATAAAGGCCAATTACATGAGACCTTTTACTATAACAATGATGAACAACAAATTCGAATATGGGATTTAATAATTGCTGGAGATGGCAGTGTCACAGGTGGTGCAGCTGATGTGATAGGTCAAGCCAGTGGAGGTTCACAAGGCACTGCTTTTAATTGGCAATATACTTTACGTATACCGGTTGATGACACCGAATATGACTTATTCGTCGATGATTGGATGTTTATGCTAGATACAGACCGAGTAATGAATAGATCTTATATGAAGAAATTGGGTGTAACTGTGGCAGAGATATCTATCTTTTTTGACAAAACGAAACCCGTTAGAAAGTGTCAGTAGAAATACTGACACCAATTATCACGAGTTTAGGCTCAAAATAACCTCAATATAAACTCATTATATTCAATGAGTTTAACCACTTCCTTGTGGTAGTCCTTAACTTTTCAATTAAGCGATAATGCTTTTTACAAAAGCAGCAATATCATCATCCTGGCAGTTATTAAAGAAACAAGCTTGGAAACGTTCGCCACCAAATGCGGTTTTCAATAATTCAGGATCTATCGCTTTCAGTCCTTCTAAAAATGGTTTGGTAGTGGCTACTTTCACACTTTCAAGTATGCCAGCATTAGTCACTTGTGATTCACGACGTTCAGGCGGGTAACCTAAGCCCTTTTCACCAGTGAAAGCTTTTTCAAAAATATAGCGAACATTTAATTCAGCTCCCCAACCAAATCCTTTGGCAAAGGCCAATGCCAATGCGTTTCCACCATTAATCTGCGCGAATAAATAAGCATCCGCAGGATCGATACAATAACCACAAGCTACGCCAGGATAAGCATTTAAGGACATTAAGGCACCTTGGCCAGTACCACATCCCGCGACGACAAAATCAATCGCTTTTGAATTTAACAATACGCCAGCAATAATACCTAAGTGGATATAGGTTAGTCGATGATCGTTGTCATCACTCATTCCAACGTTAAAAACGATGTGACCAAGTCCCCCAGCTACATCATTAAGTTGTTCCAACACAACAGTATTTTTTGATGCTTGGCTAAATTCGTTCATAAGGGCGATTTTCATCGTTGAAGCTCCAGTTTCATTTCATAATAAACATAGTTCGGCATATATTAGCCCAAATAATGCTTTAAATTAGCCGTTTTTATCGACTTCTAAATGATTTTAATGGAATTTATTTTATAAACTTAACGATAGATTATTGAGGTAATTATATATGAGGGAAGAGATGATTTGCTACGGTGCGGTTAGTTCACTTGAACAAATCTAACTTAAGTACGCTGACTATTGCTCACCAAGGCCATAATAAACTGATGGGCTTAGTAAATTTCAGGCAAAAAAATGCCTGATATAAAATCAGGCATAAAAGAGAACACACATAAACAAAAACACATATAAATAAAGGACACACAGATAAGACTTGGGTCTTTACAAAAAGTTCAGTTAGGTTTTAATTTATATTTTATATAGCAACACTTTTCATTAGAACGACTTACTACTTAGAACAAATGGCACAGCGAAAAAGTAAATCACCGGACAATCACCTAATTTGAAAAGTATGCTCAACATAACTAGAAACCTACTCTAAAACAGATATAGGATCAGATACTTTAGGTTTGCCCTGATTAATTGAAATCTCCACCCGTCTATTTCGACTGCGCCCTTGGGTATCATCGGTATCGGTCATTGGCGCTGTATCCGCCTTACCCACAACAGACATTCGACTCTCATCAAAACCTTCAGCCCGTCTGAGTTCTTCAGCTACTGCGACTGCACGTTGTGATGACAAATCCCAATTAGAACGATAAAGTTCATTAGAAATTTGCTGACTATCACTGTGTCCAGATACTTCAATATCACCGGGCATATCAGCTAACAAAGCGCCAATTTTGCGCAATATGGGGATGAACTGCGGTTGCAAAAACGCTGATCCCGCAGAAAAGGAACCATTTTCTCGAATTCGTATAGTAATTTGCTGACCTAAAGATTCCATTTCAATGGCACCATCAACTATTTGTTTTTCTAATTGTTGGGCGACTTTACGCATACGCTCAGCCACTTCTTCTTGGCTAGCATTTTGACTGGTAGTTTGCTGTTCTGAAGCAGTTTGCTGGGCAGCACCACCTCTTTGTTCACCACGTTGTTTCTGACGACCACCAGCAGAGTCTTCATTACCAGCTTGGAATTCAAGCATCTCTTGGGTCATGTCTATGGTTTGTTGTTGGATCGTATCAATAGGAGTCGGTTCTGGACGGCCTGGGCGAAACTCCATGGCAATCACGCTGGTACCTTTGGGGATGTCCTTCACTTCAATTTTGTTTTGCACACCAAAAGCAAATTTCATCGACCCGGCTATTTGTTTGAACTTGAGTACATCCATCTCAGAAAACGATAACAAAAGTACAAAGAAACACATCAACAAAGACATTAAGTCAGCAAAAGTCCCCATCCAAGCTGGTAGCCCTTTGGGGGGACATTTAGGGCATTCATCTTCCATCAGTTATTCTGCATCATCTGCTGAATCACGTTTACTCGCAGCCAGATAATTTTTCAATATACCTTCAATTACCCGCGGATTTTGCCCATCAGCAATGCCAATAATTCCGTCTAACACTAAACTTTGGTTAAGTTTCTCTTCATCTGAACGATGACCTAGTTTTACTGACATAGGTAAACAAATAAGGTTAGCCAACATCGCGCCATAAAGCGTAGTTAAAAGTGCAACGGCCATAGCTGGGCCAATTGATTTTGGGTCATCCATGTTTGACAACATGGCGACCAAACCAACCAAGGTCCCGATCATGCCCATAGCGGGAGCAACATCCCCTAAGCCTTTAAAAATGCTTGCGCCAAACTCGTGGCGTTCTGTCGTCATCGCGATGTCTTTAACTAGAGTCGCTCTGACGACCTCGACATCATGACCATCCACCAACATATCAACTCCCTTCTGCATAAAAGGATTGGCAATTTCGGCTTCTTCTAATGCTAAAAACCCGCCTTTACGTGCTGCATCAGCCATTTCAACAATTTTTTCTATTTGTGATTCAGGCGTATCAATTTTGAACATAAAGGCTTTACCCGCGACTTTACCCGCTCCAAAAAACTGCCCTAAGGTATATTGAGATAACACCACAAATAAACTGCCGCAAAATACAATCAAGATTGAAGGTACATTGATAAACATGGCAATGTCACCGCCTTGGAGCATCGCCATGACAACAAAACCAATAGCGCCAAGAATACCGATTATGGTTGCTAAATCCACATTGTGCTCCCAATTGAAATAGAGGTATAAATACTAACTAACAAAAACATATTGCTTGAATAAACCGAAATAACAAAGCAAAAAGGTAAATAAAATTGAAATCAAAAGATACCTAAGCCCATCATTTTATCGACAATTTTTAATATTTCTGTAGTCACCACAGTCCTTATTAGTTTAGCCTGATATTTACAATCCCGATGAAGTCACATATTTTTTAAATTTATAGCGTTTCTGAAAAGTATTTGACCCTCTTTTTTTGCTCATGTAAGGTGCGTGCCACTTCAGAAATCAGTTGAATAATTATATGACAACTCGAAAGAAACCAGAATCACTTACGTTTGAACAATCCATGCAGGAATTGGAAACATTAGTGAGTAAAATGGAACAAGGCGACTTGCCCTTAGAAGATGCATTACAAAGCTTTGAGCGTGGTATTCAGCTTGCTCGTCACAGCCAACAGAAGTTAAAAGATGCGGAACAAAAAGTACACATTCTCACCAGCCAAAATAGTCAGCAAACCTTAGACGTATTTGAATCTGATAAGTAACCTGATCTCTGGATAAGAAATGTCGAAAAACGTTAACTTTTATTTATCTAAGATACTGACACAAACACTCGGTAAACACCTCATTCAAATATGGGTAAGTGGCTTATCCATAATTCAGGTTACCAAATGAATTTATCCACCTTTCAACAAACATGTCGCGATAGGGTTAATTCAACTCTAAGTCAAACCATCAGTGCGCTGCCTGAACATGCAGAAACACTTAAGCAAGCCATGGAGTACGCACTATTAATTGGCGGCAAAAGAATGCGCCCTTTTTTAGTTTATGCCACAGGCAAAATGCTCTCAATTCAGCAAAAAGATCTCGATGGTCCAGCTGCCGCAATAGAAGCCATTCATGCGTATTCACTTATTCACGATGATTTGCCTGCCATGGATGACGATGACCTAAGACGCGGTCATCCAACCTGTCATATTCAATTTGATGAAGCCACCGCCATATTGGCTGGCGATGCCTTGCAAACACTTGCATTTGAAATATTGTGCGATTACCCGCTTTCAAGTGAATTAGCAATGAAACGTATTCAACTCGTCAAAATTGCGAGTCAGGCAGCGGGTTACAATGGCATGTGTGGAGGCCAAGCTATGGATTTAGCCGCCACTGACCAACATATTAGTCAACAACAATTAGAAGACCTACATAACAAAAAAACTGGTGCATTACTGAGTGCATGTGTTGAAATGGCGATGACTTTAGCGCCAGATATTACGCCGCAAAGTCGACTACATTTAATGAATTTTGCCAAAACCATTGGGTTAGCCTTCCAAGTACAGGACGACATTTTAGATGTTGTGGGAGACTCTGCAGTGTTAGGGAAGCCACAAGGATCTGATCAAGCTCAGAACAAAAGTACGTACCCAGCCATGTTAGGATTAGAGCCAGCACAAGCTTATCTGGACGATCTTCATAAACAAGCACTTCAAGCTTTGCGCGCTTTGCCTTACAATACCCAAATGTTGGTGTCTTTTACCGACTTTGTTATCCACCGTACTTACTGAATGTCTGAATTTAAGCGTAAGTTTGGCTGTATAAAATGAAATTTACTTAGTTGATATACATTTAATGACCCTAGATATTACTCACTACCCAATCCTCGCTCAAGCTGATACACCAGAACAGTTAAGAGAATTATCACAAGATAAACTAAAACAACTAAGTGTTGAATTACGTCAATATTTATTGACCAGCGTGAGCCAAAGTAGTGGGCATTTTGCTTCAGGTTTAGGCACTGTCGAACTGACGGTGGCTTTGCATTATGTATACAACACACCTTTTGATCGACTGTTATGGGACGTGGGTCATCAAGCCTATCCCCACAAAATTTTGACTGGTCGCCGTGAACGTATGCCAACTATTCGCAAAAAAGGTGGCTTGCACCCTTTCCCGTGGCCGCCAGAAAGTGAATATGACACCTTTGCAGTAGGACATTCATCTACTTCAATCAGTGCCGCTCTTGGCATGGCTGTGGCTGCTGAAAAAGAAGCGTTAGGGCGCAAGGTTGTGGCTGTCATTGGAGATGGCGCTATGACCGCAGGTATGGCCTTTGAAGCATTAAACCATGGCGGAGATATCAGTAAAGATTTGTTAGTAGTGTTAAATGACAATGAAATGTCGATATCCGAAAATGTCGGCGCACTTAATAGTCATTTGGCTAGATTATTAACAGGAAACTTTTTTAACTCTATTCGTGACGGCGGTAAGAAATTACTGAGTAATGTGCCACCGATTAAAGAATTTGCCAGCCGCGCTGAAGAACATATAAAAGGTATGGTTGTTCCAGGCACTATTTTTGAAGAGCTAGGCTTTAAATATATTGGCCCGATAGACGGCCATGATGTGAATGGCGTGGTCGATACATTGCGTAATATGCGCAATATCAAAGGCCCACAAATATTACATGTGGTAACCAAAAAAGGAAAAGGGTACGAGTCAGCCGAACAAGACCCAATTAAGTTTCATGCTGTGCCTAAGTTCAACCCACTAGATCAAGCCTTACCTAAAGCCGCGCCCAGCAATCCCACTTTTTCAGCAATATTTGGTGACTGGTTATGTGACATGGCAGCACAAGATCCTAAATTGATGGCCGTCACTCCCGCTATGCGAGAAGGCTCGGGCATGGTGAAGTTTTCACAGCAGTACCCCGCACAATATTTTGATGTGGCGATTGCTGAACAACATGCGGTCACCTTTGCAGCAGGTTTAGCCAAAGAAGGACTCAATGCCGTTGTCGCAATTTATTCGACCTTTTTACAACGCGCATACGACCAACTTATTCACGATGTGGCGATACAAAACCTTCCTGTTTTATTTGCAATAGACAGAGCGGGATTAGTGGGTGCTGATGGTCCGACTCATCAAGGCGCTTTTGATATTCCATTTTTACGTTGCATACCCAATATGGTCATTATGGCTCCAGCCGATGAAAACGAATGCCGTCAAATGTTATACACAGGACATAAATTACAAAAGCCTGCTGCGCTTAGATACCCTAGAGGCTCAGCTACAGGTGTAATACCCGTAGCTGAAATGACGGACCTTGAGTTAGGCAAGGGCCGCACCATAAGAACAGGTGAAAAGGTCGCCATTCTTAATTTCGGTGTGTTATTGCCTTATGCCCAAGAAGCGGCAGAAAAAATCAATGCAACTGTTATTGACATGCGTTTTGTTAAACCCTTAGATACCGACATCATTAATCAGCTCGCGGTCTCTCATGAGTTATTCGTAAGCCTTGAAGATGGTGCGATTATGGGAGGAGCTGGCAGTGCGGTAGCTGAGTACTTAATGTCTTCTATACACACCAGTAAGTTGTTGCAGCTAGGTCTTCCGGATGAATTTATTATGCAAGGTACACAACAAGAGATGTATGTTGAGCTAGGTTTAGATGCAGCGGGGATATTGGTCAGAATCGAAGGCTTTTATAGCTAATTATTGTGTCTAGGTTTGAAGTCATTGTTTTCTAATTATTTCGCGACATAAAACATGCGCTGACGCTTACTGGCATCCCGCGCGGCGCCCGCTTGCCAGTTTTTGCTTCGAATCAGTTACTTCTTTTATAAAGTGTATCCTTTCACTTTACCTTTCAGGCCAGCTAAAGTTGTTCCATATTTATCCCATAAATATGGTCAACAGCCAAAAGAAGTAACCAAGAAAGCCCGCTCGGAGGCAATGCTCTTCATCCAACTATTACTTCAATTTAGCAGGTCGCGCTGGGCCGTTCCAGACGGCGCACCGCTCAATCGCCTGTCCATGGCGATTGCCCTAGCGAGCCTTGAGTCTAGGGTAAATCAAAAGCATCGGCTTTGCAGACTAAGAGGCCCTTACCTAAATTCTCATAGGGAGTTATGATAGGTGTCCCCGCAAACCGTTTGAAATGATGAGCAAAGTATTGTAGGAGGTTTGCAAAACCTAATATTCATAGTGAAAGTGCCATCTCGGTAATTCCCTCGAAAATAGCTAAAGACTCTAGTCTTTATTTAGCTTCGACGACTGAAATACTGATCTGGGATATATGTCTAAACTTAAAAGTGGTAAGTGTCCAAAATAGGCTCATTCACTTCACAACTCACTTGGAACTGTGACTTCGGTCAATAAAAATAGGTCAGTGAAATAACGGCGCTTCTATCTCTGATTTAAAATTGATGCAATACGCATTGATTAATTCAATACGTTTTTCTATTCGAAAGGAGGGAAATTTATTTAGAAACGTAGTATTTGGTCCTTCTAACGTTTGAAGTAGATAACCATTGAGCTAAATCAAAATATAAAAATGTAATTTTAAATAAACCTACACCATTAGGTACTTGGGTAGTGTTTGTCCGATGCCGCTCATAGACGGCAATATGCTCAGGATGATCAAAGCATTTTTTATTATCAGGTATAAAAGACACTTTATTTTTAAACGGCAATTTATGAAATTGCTCAAATTGTTTTACTTCTGCTTTCCAATCGTCACAAAATTTGAAAAAGAAACTATTTTTATCACTCACTGCCATCATACGTTTTGTTCTTTTATCCCACTTATCTTTTGCATCTTGCTCGCTGTTGTAGTGTACAAAATGTATTTCAATATCCCCAAGAAGTCCCATAGGGTAGTAGGCTTTTTTAAACATGTGTGGGTGTTTTGTTTCGTTTTGTGGTTTGAACTTTAATTCCAAGCCCATGTAATAGTCAAAAGATGATAGTAATTTTATGTAGCACTCGCCATATATTCCCAAGCCAACAAATGGTGTGTTGTAGGCCCTGTTGTACCATTTATATACTTCACCACCCCAACAATTATCAGAAATAATTACAAAATTTTTATTTTTTATTATTTCCAACTCTTTCCTGAGCGTGCCTTTTTTGCGTAAAACTCTAGTTTTGCGCAAAATGTATGTTCTGATTTCGCTAAATGAATTCATAATTAATTGTTTATTAAAAAGTTTGTAAATGAATTACCCAACACATTTCAGCTGTCAATAACTTCTATGCTAACCAAAGTGTCTAATAAATCGATTCTAGTCAATTTAAGTTACGAAATAAATGGATATATTTCAACATCCCGTCCACTCACTTCCCATATAACATTGGTAATCTAACTATGTTTTGCAGAGGAAATTTTCCAGTGCTCGACGGATAGCCATGCAGCAAGTGTTGTTAGTGACATGCAAAGCCCGCCTTCAAGGCGGACTTTTTTATTACCGTTAGTTTCACTTTTGGTAAATTATGAACGGCGGCACCGAGCAACGTAGGTTTTACTGCTGATGTCACCGATGTCTCGTTGATAGATGTCGTCCGATGATCAGATACTGGTTTCATTTTTATTCGCGTTTTGCAAATATTTCCTGAATTGGTAATTATATAGGTCACATTATTACAAGCCACTTACTCGGTAGCGTTAAACCCATAAATGGCCTGAATTGCGGTAAATATTTGTATAGGATATAAAAAGAACAGTGCAACTGAGAACTAAGCGACAACACTTCTGAAAGGCTTGTTTTAATTGATTTTAAACTCGACTGGTTGTTGTTTTTTTACCGTAATACATTCATGATAATTATCAAATACGGCTTTTAATGGTTAATCCTCTTTTACTTTAAATTTATTGTTTTTAGGTCATCAATTCAATCAAAAATCTGTTTTTGTATCGAAATATTTCACTTATCTAGACACTGCAATTTACCATAACCAATTGAAATAAATGAATATTATTTTTTGGCTTATCTTGTGCATATGCGTCTATAGGAAATTAAATTACGATATCAGGAACTTAAAATATGAAAATAAAATCAGCGCTTACCACTTTTATTACTGTTCTGTCATTTTCTGCAATAACATCAGTCAGTGCAGCAATAATAAATTTAAATACAACAATCCGCGATATGAGTGATGATCACCCAGATTTTCAATCATATTGCTGCGGATCGGTTAAGGGAATGGTTGGCCTAACCCTTGGAAATGATGGAACACCAACATTCATTGGTGGTAGGATGAATACAACCCCTGATAATTTTTCTGATTGGTATTCAATTGGTACCGACCATGTGCTTGGGGAAATGAACTATTCACTGGCTTTCGATAATACAATCACTACTGACCCAAATATCTATACCTTTACCGATTCAACCTTTTTCCCAATTGATGGTTTATTAGGTGGAAATGATGGCCGTTCTCATAATTATCACTTCACTTTACGTCTCAATACTGATTTTACCTTTAATGGAGGAGAAACCTTCACTTTCACCGGAGATGATGATGTTTGGGTGTTTATCGATGATCAACGTGTTATAGATCTGGGAGGTATTCATAGAGCAGAATCTGCTAGTGTTGATCTGGATTCATTAGGTTTAAAGAGAGGCAATGATTATAGTTTGGATCTGTTTTTTGCCGAAAGACACACCTCTCAGTCAAACTTCAGGATTGATACGACAATACAACTTAAGCCAGTTCCAGAGCCAAGTGGCATTATTCTGATGAGCGCAAGCTTATTCGGATTAAGCTTGCTTCGTAGAAGAATAAAATAATAATTTTTTTTTAACATAGCTATTAAGCCATCACATAATAGCTATGTTTTGCCTTAAAGGTGCTTTGGTACGGTACAGGAGAGTGATAAGGTTGCAGACTAGCAACGGCTGGTTTGAGCTGAATTGCCGTCATACGATTAAGTAGCGGTGACAATCGCCTAGACTGAGAAAGTTAACGTTCAGGTTTGTCTCAGAAATGCAGATTTGTGCGCATAACCACCACTTGAATACGTCTCTTCTGACTAATCGAATGCGCACTTTCGACCTGACTGATTCAACATACAGATAATTACTGGACTAATTAATTTCGTGAGCCCGGTCTAACACATAATCTTTCTCTGCCACACTGAAACAACGACTCAAGCGTTCAAGGATGAACTATTTTCTGGCATTACAGAAAGCGAGGCAATACAAACGCCACCGCCCCGAAACGACTCTGATGTATCAGCTTGTTGAGCAGTATAATCCGGCATTTAAACAAGCGCTTACCAAAGTACGTCGAACGAGAGTTTGATGATTTTTTGCGTTGTGGCCGTCTCGAACATAATTTTTTGCGGGTGGTATGCGGTGATTGCAAACACGAGAAACTGGTTGCTTTCAGCTGCAAACCTCGCGGAGTTTGTCCCAGTTGCGGGGCCAGGAGAATTGCTAAAAGTGCCGCATTATTGGTCGATGACGTCCTACACGGCTACCCTATTCACCATTGTGTTTTAAGCTTGCCTATCCCACTTCGCTTGTTACTAGGCCGATATCCTACTGAATTGATTAACCTGAATCTTGTTTAAGAAAAATAGAATTAAATGCCTGTTCTAAGCTCCGACTTTTAGACGAAAGAGATCAATCTAAAAAGGAAAAGCCATGAAGGGAATTAACAGGATATCCATGTTAATTCAGTGCAAAGCAACCTAAAACTTCCAGTCGACAACGTCGATGCATTTGACTTACTCTCGGCTCAGTGAGCTATCGAAACAGGAGCAATAATAAAGAACTATTTTCCCTGTTAATTCCAACACCCCAAGCCACCGCCACTTTTCCCGCATTTAAAGTTTCAGCACAAAAAGGCTTATTTTAGGGGCAAATGGCAAGGATGCCATTTGAGTGGAAGTTGGATGGACACATTTGGAACGACCCTAAAATAAGCCTTTTTGTGCGGTTAAAAACTTTTGTAGCGAGCGGCCTTTTTTACCTACTTTTTTTGGCTGTAGCAAAAAAGTAGGTTGGACGAAGGGATTCGTTTGAAATTACCAAGGATGGCAGTAAGCGTCAGCGCATAAAGTGGCGAAGCCATGCTCTTAGTTAGACAATACCACATCGACTTGATAATGATTCAACCAAACTTGACCCGTACCGCTCATAACCTCGGTTCCGAGCTGAATATCTGCGATGTATAGCCCAGATGGTATAAATTTTTGCTCAATGCTGTAGCGTAACAACTCTGCAGCATCAAACTTAATTTGCATCAATGGTTGGCTAGTGCGAAATGCCAAATACACCCAGTTATTGTCATTTTTACCCAATGTATCGTGCCACTTTTTATCCAGCCACACTTCCCATTCGATACCACCTATCATTACCTCAGCTACTTCTTCTCCTGCTGGATTGGCATAAAAATCATCACTGGCATAGGTCCAAATAATGACTTCGGCTGCAATAGTGGATTTATCAATCTTTGTTTGGATAATATCGGCATGCGTTAACCAAAAAGTGCTAGCAAGGTTTAATTCATCATCAGTCAAAATTTCCACACTGTAATCAATCTCTAATTTATCCAATTGATTGACAGAAATAGGGTATCCGTGCTTATTTTGGTTATGGGGTAACCATGGACTATTACCTAAAGTGATTTGTGGCTGTGCATAGACTTTGTCGCCATCTTCTGGCCATTGCCAATACCAACCATATTGGGTATTAGCGCCTATTATCCTCATGGCTAAACATTGAGTCCAATCAAAATCGTCAGCTGAATGTGCATTCCAAATATTGTTTTGTAAGTCACCGTATGGCGTGTTTCGACTTCCATAACCTTCGCAAGTAAAAGCAAGAATGGTCTTATTTTGTTCAATCGCAGCGAGTTTTTGTTTTTCACTTATGCCATCACTGCAGCCAGCAAGCAAGCATTGTAACTATGATGAAAATTTTAATTGTTTTTAGCATCGAATTCCCTGTATTAGAAAAGTTTTCTAATCGACTTAAGCATACATTATAAAAATAGGGCGGAGCATATTATTGAAAGAGTAATGAATAACTATTACTTCATTCAAACGCCTTGATTAAGCCCTTTTAAAATATCGCTAAGAGATCACTTATTGATGTGGGTTGGTATAAGACAGGATAAAAGTTAATGGCGCTATTAATAAACTAAATTAAAAACAAACCTAAATGTAAAATACCCAAAGCAAATGCCCCAGCCAATACATCATCAATCATAATGCCAAAGCCACCGTGCACATGTTTATCTAAGTAACTAATTGGCCAAGGTTTAAGGATATCAAAAAAACGAAATAATACGAAACCAGCGAGCAATGTTTGCCAGCTCAAAGGTACAGCAAGCATAGTGATCAACATGCCTGCCACTTCATCCCAAACGATTGATGAATCATCATGCACCCCCATATCTTTAGCAGTTTTTCCGCAAATCCATATTCCCACAATACTAACCAAGATGGTGACGGCTAAATATACAGAAAAACTAGCATAATGAGATAACAGCACCACTAACGGCAGAGCAGCCAAGGTACCAAATGTGCCTGGCATTTTCGCAGCTAAACCACTGCCAAATCCTAGAGCCAAAAAATGTACGGGGTTAAGTAAGCTAAGTCGGCTTCGTATTTGCTTATCCACTAGTTGCCCTTTTTGATGATGTTCATCCTCACAGAGAATGATTAGAAATGTTCGTAACCTTTGAGGTTATATTCGTAAGGTTTATCAGCTTGGCGCAACTCCAACTTACCAACACAGCCATTCAGTTGACCGATATAGGTAGCATGAACATTAGCACTAGCCAAAGTAGTTTCTAGATGGCCTTTTTGCTCTTCACTCACAGTAAATAACAACTCGTAGTCATCACCGGCGCTTAGCGCATAATCAATTGCCTGAGTACTACTGACGGATTCTTTTAAGGCTTGTGACATGGGTAATTTATCAACATGTATGGTTGCCCCACATTCAGATGCCTTAAGAATATGTTTGATATCGGATACCAGACCATCAGAGACATCAATACAGGCACTGGCAATACGCCTAATGCTAGTTCCGACTAATAACCGTGGTGTGGGGTAATTCAAACGATTAAGTAAATAATCTTTATTCAATTGGACGTCTAGTACACATTTTTTTTGTGCTATCTGTAAACCTAAGCCAGCATCTCCTAAGGTACCAGTAACATAAACTGAATCACCTGGTTTAGCTTGGCTTCTGGTTAATGCTTGCTCAAAAGGCACAAACCCTTGCGCTGTGATTGTTATCACTAATGGCCCCTGAACGGTATCACCACCAATTAACTGCACAGAATAATAGATAGCATGTTCACGTAAACCTTCAGAAAAAGACTCTAACCAGCTTTCATCAACCTCTGGCAAACTTAACGACAAACTGATCCAGGCAGGTTCTGCACCCATGGCAGCTAAATCGCTCAAATTCACTGCCATAGCTTTTTGCGCTATCGCATGGGGAGCTGTGTCTGCTAAAAAATGCACACCACTTATCAAAGTATCGGTAGTAGTGACTAAAGCTTGGCCTTGAGGGATACGCGTGACAGCGGCATCATCTCCTATGCCGATTATCACGTCTTTACGTTGAATACTTTTCGCTTTGAAAAAGTCTTCAATAATATTAAATTCTTTCACAATTACTACTTTTAGTTAAATCAGGTGAGAGAAGCGTTGACCAGAACCGATTTAAAAAAAGTTAGGACAACTCATCTTTACGCAGAGTCTTTATCGCTTTATCCAGCACGCCATTAACGAATTTATGGCTTTCTTCTGCGCCAAAAGATTTAGCCAACTCAATAGCTTCATTGATAACAACCTTATAAGGGACATCAATTCTGCCAACAAGTTCGTAGGTCGCTATTCTAAGAATGGCATTTTCAACAGGATCGAGTTCCTCAGGCAGGCGCCCAAGGTAAGGCTTGATTTTTTTATCTAAATCCGAGCAGTCTTTCACTACTGCACGCAGTAGTTCTAAAAAATACTCAGTATCGACTTTCTGCATATTGTTACTAGTAACAATACTAAGCTCAATTTGCTCAACAGAATTTTTGCTCATTTGCCATGAATAAACCGCTTGTACTGCAAGCTCTCTGGCTAGACGGCGGGCTTTAGGTTTCACCTATTTAGCCTCTTCAATATTGGCTAAAACGTTGACCATTTCTAATGCGCCGACAGCTGCTTCTGCACCTTTGTTACCGGCTTTAGTGCCAGAACGTTCAAT
Source organism: uncultured Paraglaciecola sp. (assembly GCF_913020055.1). Taxonomy (GTDB): domain Bacteria; phylum Pseudomonadota; class Gammaproteobacteria; order Enterobacterales; family Alteromonadaceae; genus Paraglaciecola. Next base: position 28,969 of record NZ_CAJWCF010000041.1, read on the forward strand.
AGCTTGTTCAATACTATCAGTCGTAATCACACCAAAAGAAACAGGAATACCATATTCTAGTGATATCTGAGCAAGGCCTTTATTACATTCACCAGCAACAAACTCGAAATGAGGTGTACCACCACGTATTACCGCCCCCAAAGCAATGATTGCATCGTATTTATTTTGTTCAGCAAGCTTTTTAGCTGCAATTGGCAATTCGTATGCACCCGGTACACGAACCAAAGTAATATCTTGAGTGTTTACTTCACCGTGTCTTTCAAGGGCATCTAAAGCACCGTCTACTAAGCTTTCAACTACAAAACTGTTGAAACGAGAAACCACAAGAGCAAACTTTTTGCCTGTTGCGCGAATGTTACCTTCAATAATATTCATGTAAAAACCTTACTGTAAAAATCGGCGCGCAGTTTAGCACATACCTAATGGGAAATATTGTGATTTTTATCCACTATATCTCGACGTACTCTACAACTTCTAATCCATAACCAGACAATGCATGATACTTTTTGGGTTTACTCAACAAACGCATTTTTCTAACACCTAAGCTGGCTAAGATTTGACTACCTACACCGACTGTTCTTGAAGAACCTGTCCATGCGGCATTAGCAGGCTTTTCGCCCTTATCTTCGGCTTCAAATTGTTTAACTTGCGTTAACAAATCTTCATCTTTACCTAGCAATACCAATACACCACCATTATCCGCAATATATTTAATCGCATCTGGTAAACCCATACTACGAGAAATGGCCCGTTGGGAACCTAATAAATCGCTAAAACTATTAAGCAGATGTACGCGAACCAAAGCCGGTACGTCGCCGTCGATTTCACCTTTGCACATAGCAAAATGTACTTGGTTATCAATCACATCTTTAAAAGTTACTAAATCAAACTCTCCGTATTCAGTAGGCAGTTTGCACTTAGCAACTTGCTGAATTGTGGTTTCGTTTAAATTTCGATATTCGATTAAATCGGCAATGGTGCCAATTTTCATATTATGTTTGGCGGCAAACACTTCCAGTTCTGGACGTCTGGCCATACTGCCGTCTTCATTGAGTATTTCAACTATGACCGATGCAGGTTCGCAACCTGCTAATCGCGCCAAATCGATACCCGCTTCAGTATGCCCTGCACGGTTTAATACACCGCCTTCTTTTCCGATTAACGGAAAAATATGCCCCGGCTGTACAATATCACTAACCTGAGCACCTTTTGAAACCGCGGCCAATACAGTTTTGGCTCTGTCACCAGCGGATATGCCAGTGGTAACACCTTCTGCAGCTTCAATCGACACAGTAAAATTAGTTGAGAATTGCGCGCTATTGTCATCCACCATCAAAGGTAAATTAAGAGATTTACAACGCTGGGCCGTCATAGGCAAACAAACTAATCCTCGAGCATGGGTCACCATAAAGTTAATGGCTTCTGGGGTAACATGTTCAGCGGCCATAATCAGATCGCCTTCATTTTCCCGGTCTTCATCGTCCATTAAGATAACCATCTTACCTTGACGGATATCTTCGATTATCTCTTCACTGCTATTTAAGGGCATAGTCTGTTGTCTTCTTTCTAGTGTGTTAAAGGCGTTGAGCGCGGTATACTTTACTTCAAATAACCGTTTTCTGCTAAAAATGCCATGCTAATATCTTTTTTATCATTGTCAGCTGAATGATACGCTGCTTTGTCACCCAACATGAGTCGTTCAAGGTAACGGGCAATCACATCCACTTCCAAATTTACTTTTGTGCCCACTTTATAGTGCCCAATGATAGTTTCCTGCAAACTATGAGGTATAAGGGTCAATAAAAATTTAGCGCCATCAACTTGGTTTACGGTAAGGCTGACGCCATCCATCGTAATCGAGCCTTTTTCAGCTAAATATTTAGCTAACTCATCAGGGGCCTTAAGCCAAATTTCCACATAACGCCCTACAGGTGTTATAGATAATACATCACCTACACCGTCAACATGACCACTGACAATATGTCCGCCTAAACGAGCATTCGCTTGTAAGGCTTTTTCAAGATTTACTTTGCTACCTGCCTGATAGTTAGCAAAACCTGTGCGTTTAATGGTCTCATGTGACACATCAGCACTGAAGCCGTTCTTAGACATAGCCACTACCGTTAAACACACACCATTATTAGCAATACTATCCCCCAAGGACACATCACTCATATCCAGTTTGTTAGTCTTGATAGATAACCTTATGTCTTCACCAGAAGGCACTAAAGCTTCAATAAGACCCACATCTTCTATAATTCCGGTAAACATAGTCTCTCGATAAAATTATTTGTACTGGGTTAATACTTAAACAGCGCAGTCATTTTTAGATCATTACCCACTTGCCTGATATCGCTCCAAGTAAGGTTAACAACCTCATCCATCACTTCAATTGGCATAGTATCAAACAGGTTTTGCCCTGCGCCCCCTATTAGTTTGGGCGCTTGATATAAAATCAATTCATCAATCAATTTATTTTGTAATAACGCTCCTGCCAATTTGGCGCCCGCCTCTACCCAAACATGATTTAACTGCAACTCACCCAACTTAATCATGACTTTTTCTAAGTCTAACTTATTGCCGTTAAATGGAGCTTGCCATTGACTTACATGACTTTCAAATTGATGCTCACTTAGCCGGCCATTAACCAGCAAAACATTGCCAGCAAGGTTATTTTCAGTAGCTTGTAAACAATTTAACGATGGCGGAAATTGATTACGCCCGTCCAACAAAACTCGCAAGGGTTGGCGTAAATCCTTTTGCGCTAACACATCATCGGCTAAGTTAAGCTCAGAATAACGTACGTTTAACATAGGGTTATCAGCTATTACAGTGCCAGAGCCGGACAAAATAGCGCAGCTTTGGGCGCGGTGCTTTTGCACATCCTGCCTTGCCAGAGGACCAGTGATCCATTGGCTTAAGCCATTTCCTAATGCAGTTTTACCATCCAAACTAGCTGCCAGTTTTACCGTAACCCAAGGTTTACCTGTACGCATACGTTTGACAAAACCACGATTAAGTTGCTCAGCGCCTGCTTGCAACAAACCATGTTCGGTTTTGATCCCGGCATCTTTTAACTTAGCCAAACCATTACCGGACACCAGTGGATTCGGATCCACCATAGCCGCCACCACTCTAGTGACACCTGCAGAAATGAGTGAATCTGCACAGGGTGGAGTTCGACCATAATGACTACATGGCTCTAGCGTGACGTAGGCAGTCGCGCCTTTAGCATGAGTACTAGCTTGTTTTAAGGCATGTACTTCTGCGTGGGGGGTGCCTGCCATTTTATGCCAGCCTTCACCCACAATGACACCTTGGTTATCACTGATAACACAACCCACATTTGGATTAGGTGAAGTGGTATATTCGCCGCGTTTAGCTAATTGAATAGCTCGGGCCATCATTTGATGATCTGTTTTAGAAAATTGAGTCACAAGTTACCAACCAATAAAGGGATCAAATAAAAACAACCAATCAGTTAGACTTTAGTCGCCAAGCCGCGCAATCTCTTCACCAAATTCACGAATATCCTCAAACGAACGATACACAGAGGCAAATCGCACATACGCTACTTTATCCAGCTCTTTCAAAGCATCCATAATCAAATTACCCAAAAATTCACTGCTGACCTCGCGCTCGCCTGTGGCACGTAAAGAAGACTTTAGACGACTGATACACTGCTCTACTTGCTCGGTACTAACAGGACGCTTTTCTAGGGCTCGCTGCAAACCGGCTCGCAACTTATCTTCGTTAAAAGGTTCCCGAGACCCATCACGTTTAACGATTCTAGGCATTACCAATTCAGCCATCTCAAAAGTGGTGAACCGTTCTTTACATACCGTGCACTCTCTTCTGCGCCTTACTTGACTACCATCAGCCACCAAACGTGAATCGATTACTTTAGTTTCTTGTACAGAACAAAACGGACAAAACATAGATGATTTCTAATTAGCGGTAATGAATAACGCTAAATTAACAAAATTCAGCTGCCAGTCATACTATTAGCAATAAAAAAGCCGACTTTCGTCGGCTTTTTTAAATCAATATATAACTATATCTTAAGCGTAAACTGGGAATTGCTTACACAATGTAACAACTTCACACTTCACACGTTCAATAACAGATTCATCATTGATATTATCTAATACATCACAAATCCAATTTGCCACTTGTTTGGCTTGTTCTTCTTTAAAACCACGACGAGTGATTGCGGGTGAGCCAAGACGTAAACCACTAGTAACAAAAGGAGAACGTGGATCGTTAGGTACTGAGTTTTTGTTTACAGTGATGTTAGCGTTACCTAACGCAGCATCTGCATCTTTACCTGTGTACTCTTTACCAATTAGGTCTAGTAGGAATAAATGGTTTTCAGTACCACCTGAAACAACTTTATGACCGCGCTCTTGTATTACAGCCACCATAGCTTTGGCATTTAGCACCACTTGTTGTTGATAAACTTTAAACTCAGGCTCTAGCGCTTCTTTGAAAGCGACAGCTTTAGCAGCAATCACATGACACAAAGGGCCACCTTGGTTGCCAGGAAATACTGAACTGTTAAGCTTTTTATAAATCGCTTCATCGCCACAAGCCGATAAAATCAAGCCGCCACGAGGCCCCGCTAAGGTTTTATGGGTAGTAGTAGTGACTACGTGAGCATGAGGAATCGGGCTAGGATAAACACCTGCCGCAATCAAACCAGCAACATGAGCCATATCGACTAATAAAAAAGCATCCACTTTGTCTGCAATCTCACGAAACTTCTGCCAATCAACAATGCCAGAATATGCTGAAAAACCAGCAATTATCATTTTAGGCTTATGTTCTAGGGCTAAAGCTTCAACTTGAGCCATATCAATCTCGCCAGTTTCAGCGTTTAAGCCGTACTGCACAGCGTTATAGGTTTTGCCGGAGAAATTAACGTGCGAACCGTGAGTCAAATGACCACCGTGAGCCAAGCTCATACCTAAAACAGTATCACCTGCATTTAACAAAGCCATAAACACGGCAGAGTTAGCTTGTGAACCGGCATGCGGCTGCACGTTGGCATAATCACAACCAAACAATTGTTTAGCACGTTCGATCGCTAAATCTTCTGCAATATCAACAAATTCACAGCCGCCATAATAACGTTTGTGTGGATAACCTTCTGCGTATTTATTAGTTAGTTGAGAGCCTTGAGCTTCTAAAACGCGCGGGCTGCAATAGTTTTCAGAAGCGATCAACTCTATATGATGCTCCTGTCGTTGGTTTTCATCTTGAATTGCTTGATACAATTCTGGGTCAAAATCAGCAATATTCATATCACGTGTTAGCATCACTTTTCCTCAACGTCGGCGGTAAATAAAATTGGGATAAACGCTCCCTAAATAAGCAGCGCATAGTTTAGTTATTTTAAACAATTTGTATAGTGGCATTGTGGTATGAGAAACAACCAAAAGTTGTAACGCTTTTTGCACACAAACATCCCATTGATTAAAGTGCTTCAATCTCCTGTGGGAACTGCACGCCAATTTTTTTGCGGATAGTATCCATCACTCTTAGTACTTCTACGCTGTCGTGATGTGACATCAAATCACTACACAATTTGTTTTGCTCGATACATAACATGCTTTGTTCAATTTGATATTCAAATCCGTTAATCGGGTGAGGGATATCAATAGTTTGAATTAATTTGTCATCGCAAAACACTTCAGCTTTATCTGTATCCCAGAAACAGGCGGGTAAATTGACATAACCTTCTGTTCCCACTATGCGCATGGTATTGCTAGTTTGCGCCAACATAGAACAAGTGAATTGGGCGAAACGTCCGGATGGATAATGCATATTTGCCAATACATGTCCATCAACCTGCTGTTCCGTTAATTGGCCCATGGCGCTAACAGTATCTGGGTGTTCTTGCAGAAAAAACTGACTGACAGTAATACTGTAAATACCTAAATCCAGAAGTGAGCCACCAGCAAGTTCAGCCTTAACCATGCGACTCTTATCTCTATTTTGAAACGCAAAACCAATTTCTGACTGGATATATTGAATGTCACCTATTATGCCTTCGTTTAACAACTGCCTAAGTTGCGACAAACTCGGCATAAAACGGCTCCACAAAGCCTCCTGCAACAGCAACTTTTTGCTTTGAGCTAATTCAACCAATGTTTGCATTTGTTCGGCATTCACTGTGCTAGGTTTTTCTACTAACACGTGTTTACCGGCTTCTAAGCACATTTTTGCTTGTTGGTAGTGAAAGTTGTGCGGGGTAGCAATATAAATGATGTCGATGTCAGGATCAGCTAACATTTGCTCGTAATCAGAATATGTTTTTTCAATGTCATACGTTTTAGCAAATTCTGCAGCTCGCTCTTTTGAGCGGCTAGCTACTGCCAAAATTTTACCCTTTGTAGACGCCGCGATTGCTTTTGCAAATGTGTTAGCAATATTGCCAGGACCAATGACACCCCAATTGAATTTCTGCATGTTTTCCCTAATTTTTATTGATTGAATACCAATACTTAGAAAAAGTGATGGTATGTTTCGAGTCGAACTTATCATCAATTTAATTGATACTTACAATTACGTTATTACATTTTTTTGCTTACGAAATATGATTTTGTGATGGGCTTTTATTTATAAATATCTTATAGAATCTATTCTTTTAACTCGATTTCAGGCTTCACTAATTGCTTAAGCTGAGCTTCTATTGTGTATCTGTGAGCAAACCATGGCGATTTTTTTGATAGCCCTAAATACAATGAGATATCTTCAATGTGTGCATATGGTTGTTGGCTTAATATTTTACCTGTATCTATTTTTTGTAAACTTTTTTCATCAAAACTAGGAGGTACAATAATCACATCAATTCGTTCTTTTAACAGCATATTTACAGCTGTATTAATATCTAGAAAATCAATCTTACTTAACTTTTGATCGTTATCAAATTTAGGAAAGTGTTTATATCCTCTCAACATTCCAATACGTAAATTAGATAAATCATCCCATTGCTTTATCACTGGAACACTTAGATTATCTGCAAAAAAACGAAATCCAGCAGTTTGGGTTGCAAAGTTAGGTTGCAAATAATAAGTGTATTTCTCCCTATCTTTTGAGTAGAACAAATCATCAATTATATCAGCCAATCCATTTTCAATAGATCTAACACAACGAGCCCATGGACAAACATATACTTTGACCTCAACATTTAAGGCCTTCGATAGTTTAATCACTATGTTGTCTTCTAAACCGTTATTGTCACTAATATGATAAGCCGCTGTAATATCACTAAATTCTTGTAAATATGCTACTGGATCAAATTCAAGTGTATTTGCTGAAACTTTAAGATGTGCAACATCAATTAACAGTTTTACATTTTCAAGGACTTGGGTAAAAATAAATTTAGTTTCATCCGATTCTGTCATTAATAATGGATTACAAGCAAACGAATCAAAGTTCTTTTTTGAAACAACATTATTTTCTATAAGAAGTGTTACGTCATAATTTTTAGCAAAGACGGCTAATTCATTTACATGTTTAATAAATTGACTCAACCCATCTGCACGCTCATTTAGTTTTTGCTTATTTATTTTTTTACCCAACTCAGAAACTTGCGGATCCAATAAGTATCCTGCATGAAAACTATAAAACTTTCCTCCGTACTTTGCGGTTAACTCTATAGCATTCTTAGCATGTTCTACACTCTTATTAATAATTTCATCATCAAAACTCGCCAAATTAAAAACAAAAGGCTCTTTAGGTACTGGAAAATAATTATGCAGGGCAATATTAAATTGCTTGGAAACAGATGATAAGTCAGCCTCTAATGTTGCTGTATATTTCCCAGCAGATAGCTCAAAGCCTTTAACTGTATCATTCGTAAAAAGTTGTGATGTTTGCAGAAAAGTATTATCTCGAAAGCCACCTGTAGATAGGTATATCATTTTTTTTTCACCTTTGCGGGTACGCCAACAAATGTTGACTGTTTTTCTGTAATATTATGAGTTAAAACAGCTCCAGCACCAACAATAGAACTCTCTTCAACATAAACGTGAGGAATAACAGTAGCCCCAGCACCAACAAAGACCATATCTGATATTGTGACCCCACCACATAACACGGCACGCGGAGCAATATGGACATGACTTTTAATATTGCAATGATGCTCAATGATAGAGCAAGTATTGATCATATTATTACAACCTAACTGCACTTGAGCATTGATTACCGAGCCATGCGCAATAATATTCCCCTCCCCCATCACTACAGTGCGATCTACAAATGCATTACTAGAAATTATATTCGGAAATTTAAACTTTTTATTTATTAACTTATCGAAAATAGTTTCTCTTTCAACATTATCACCAACAGCTAAAATACAATGCAAATGGATATATTTATCAGAGCAACTCAGCAGTTCATTTAGATTTAATATCACGCTATAACCACTTTTTTTCTCACTTAGATCATAACTTTCAGCAGTATCAACCAAACCAATAATTTCATAGCTACCTGAAGATTCTATAATAGAGATTATAGCGCTAGCATGTGAGCCACAGCCAATGATTATGCATTGTTTAAACAACCTTATAATCTCCAACTTTAAGCATTTCACCGGCGGCTAACTCTCTTGTACTTATAGCCCCAATAATAACTGGTAATTCTGCCTCATATATTCCTGTCCCTGGTCTTTTCAAGACCAGCTGAACAGCTGTAAATACCTCTCCTTGTTTTACATCCTTGGCAAGAAACAGGCTTTTTCTTGACACTTTGCGCATTTGAATTTCTTCATCTTGAATAGATTTTAACGGAGAACCTAATGCAACTTCTGTTTCCCGTATTGCACTAACAAGCTCTGTAAATTCTTTTGGGTCACTTGATGCTTTATGGTCTGGTCCAGGCATGCTCTTATCTAGTGTAAAATGTTTTTCCACGATAGTTGCACCAAGCGCTACAGCTGCAACAGCAGGAAGGGGACCTATTGCGTGATCTGAATAACCCACATCACAAAGAAAGGCACTTTTTAAAGTTTTCATCACATTTAAGTTTAAACTTTCAATCGCACAAGGGTAATTAGAAACGCAATGCAAAAGCGTTAATTTACAATTATATTTACGATAAATATCTACAACTTGTTCAATTTCCCCCAATATAGCCATGCCTGTAGAAACAATAGCAAGCTTGGCATGCTGAGCAATAAACTTATGAAGCGATAGATCTACAATATCTGCCGATGCTGTTTTAAATATTTTGACCCCAATTGAAACTAAAAACTCTGCACTTTCTACATCATAAG
>NZ_CAJWCF010000042.1 GCF_913020055.1 uncultured Paraglaciecola sp.
AATCAGATGTTTTTTGGTCGAAAGATCTGATCTTGGAACAGGCATTTAGTTCCATTGCTTAAACAGGATTGAGGTTAGTTAGTAGACCTATTTATCTAAAGCTTTTAAATATTTAATACTTTCAGGAACTTGGGTTATTACTCTAGATGATTCATCTTCGAGAAAAAAATAACGGATCCCTTGTTTTTTGGCTTCAGCCACCACTGAGGCTATACCCACATCACCGGTACCTAGAATAACATTGGTTTCAACGTCTGCTGCACCATTGGTAGAATTCTTCGTGCCTATTTTTCGGTCTTTTAGGTGTAGAGACAAAAACCGGCCCGGGTACTTCTGTAATAACTGAGTGGGATCCATACCACCTTGTTTCATCCAATATACATCCATCTGAAATGCTGCGTGTTCGACATTTTCAAGCATATAATCGAGTAAAGTACCATTTCCATGTGGTAGAAATTCATATCCATGTGCATGATATTGCAAGGTGATGCCATTTTCCTTTAACAGCTTGCCGGCTTTATTCATGACCTCAATCGCCCCTTTAGCATCTTCTAGGCTAAAACCTTTTGCACCATCGTGCGGGATCCAATAGAAAGTCGCAAAACGGCTGCCAAAGTACCTTGCTTTGTAAACAACTGCGATAGGGTTGTCTCTGAGCTCTTCGAATGAGGCATCCACACTCACAATTTGTAGGTCATTTTTTAATAATTGGTTTCTATACTCTTCAACCGGATGCCCATATAACGCTCCTCCACCTTCAACTATTTTTATCCCCCATTGATTGATTTGATTAAAGGCGCTGGGTAAATCTTGCTCCATTTGGTTTCTGACGCTGTAAAGTTGGATACCTATTTCATGGGCGAAGGAGACAGAGCTTGCACTTAGCGCAATAGGCATCATTAGCGCTATACGTAACCAGCGTAACATTGATGTTTTTTTAATCGATGTAACCATACCTAATACCTACCTTTTGTGCTGCCGGATTGTGATTTTCGGCGAATGATTAATTTGCTAACAATAAATTAACATGAATAGTGCCAGTTTTACGGTGAACTCGAGTAGAACAAATCCCCTCTTGTATGCAATAATTTCGGCGTCGTCCATTTTTGAGCAGTAAAATCATGTCTGAAAATAAAAGCCTTCATCATTTTCCATTTCTGCAAGACGTGATAGGAATTGAGCAAATCCTTAGCATGTTTGATTTGTTAACAGATGTTATTTTTTGGATTAAAGATACCGATAGTCAGGTGGTCTATGCTAATAAAAAATTTGTTGAGCACATTGGAATGCATTCACTTAACCAAGTATTAGGTAAGACTGACTTAGCATTTTTCCCCCCGCATATCGCCAAACAATTCATCACGGATGATCAAAGTGTTATGAATGGGACGGTGATCACCGATCGATTAGAATTGAATATCTTAAAGTTTGGCGAGTTTGCTTGGTTTTCTACTTCGAAAAGACCTTTATTTGATAGCCAAAATAACATCATCGGTTCTTATGGTTTTACACGATTGTTATCTAAGGCATCTCAAGTGTTGTCGAGTATTGATGCTATCAAGGCACCAGTAGAATATGTGCGTGAAAATTTTCATCGTGATTTGAAAATTGAAGAATTAGCAAAGTTGGCATTTATATCAGTCAGTGCCCTTGAAAGGCGCTTTAAAAAGTATCTGTCTAAAACGCCTAAACAATTTATTAATGAAGTGCGTTTAGAAAATGCCCGTAGAATGTTAATCGAAACGGGTTTACCGATTGCTGATGTGGCATATCGATGTGGCTTTTCTGAACACAGTTATTTCAGCCGTCAATTTCGTTTGATGTTTGGAACTTTACCTTCTCAACTACGAGAAAATATGCAATAAAACAAGCCGATAATCTTTACTGGGATTTGAATTTAGTAGATAACTTTAAGATCGATTTGATTTATTTTGTGTATTTGAATACGCAATGATTTATCCTCACACTTTTTACCGTATTAAACAATTGTCTTTGGAGGATTTTTGAACCACAACATTCGTTTTTTGGCTTTAATATTATTGTGCATATCGGCCTTTGGTCAAACTCAAGAACAAGCCATAGAAAAAATCACAGTCACTGCGACTCGGTCTAATAATAATGTCATGGATGTTAGTAGTAATATTAGCTGGCTTGACGACGAAAGTTTAAGACTGATTGAGCAGCAGCATATTAATCAAGTGTTAGTGCGCATTCCGGGTGGCTGGATCAGTCGAGGTAATGGCCAAGAGCACCTAACGGCAATTCGATCACCGGTGCTCACTGGAGCCGGTGGTTGTGGTGCATTTTTCATTGCTCAAGATGGCGTTTCATTACGTGCACCGGGTTTTTGTAATGTAAATCAATTGTTTGATGCCAATACAGAACAAGCATCATCCCTTGAGGTATTGCGCGGTCCAGCAAGTACCATGTATGGCTCTAATGCGGAGCATGGCGTAATAAATATATTGACCCCTAATCCTTTTGACGTAGAGCGCTCAAGTCTGTCTTTGAGCATGGGACCTCATGATTATTCCCGTGGCATGTTTAGTTTAAGTACGGCTAGTGAACAGCATGGTTTTTTGTTGTATGGCAATCTTACAAAAGATGGTGGGTATCTAGATGACAGTGGTTTTGAGCAGCAAAAGGTAAACTTAATACATCAATATCAAAACAAGAAGTGGCAAATTAAAAATGTAGTAGCGGTCACTAATTTAAATCAAGAAACAGCAGGTTTTATCAGTGGGTTTGAAGTCTATAAAGACGCTGAGCTAAAAAGGCAGAATCCTAATCCTGAGGCGTTTCGAAATAGTCAGTCCGCACGTGCATATAGCCAGATTAACTATGTTGAAAACGACACAACGAGCCTAACTATTACACCTTATGTGAGGTGGACAGATATGCAGTTTTTACAGCACTTTCTTCCTTGGCAACCTATCGAGGAAAATAGCCAAGCGAGTGTTGGTTTGCAAGTACAATTCCAAAAGGATTATGGTGATTTGACCTGGCTAAGTGGTGTGGACGCCGATTATACTCAAGGGCAATTGACAGAGACCCAAGCGAATGACTTTTCACCTTCTTTACCCTCTGGAGTACATTACGATTATAAAGTGAGTGCAAGTGTGTATGCACCTTTTGCTAAACTTCAGTGGACAGCGACAGCACAATTAGAACTCAGTGCTGGTGTACGTTATGAACACACTAAATATGACTATGATAATCGTTTGAGTACAGGCAGCGCATGTGCACAAGGTGTCGAAAACTGCCGATTTACTCGACCTGAAGATCAAGTAGTAGATTATGACAACTGGTCGTATCAACTAAATGCCAATTACGCTTTAACCGCTAACAAACGATTCTACGCTCAATATTCTACAGGTTATCGTTCGCCCCAAGCGACAGAGTTATTTAGACTTCAAGCGGGTCAAATTCTAGCTGAACTTGATGCAGAAAATGTTCATTCCTTTGAGCTGGGATATAGAGGACAGTCACAAGCGTTTTTTTATGATGTCACTTTATTTTCTATGCAAAAAGACAACTTTATATTTCAAGATACAAACAGGCAAAATATCAGTAATGGCGAAACGTCTCATCGGGGAGTTGAGGTGGCGGTGAGTTATCAGTGGCAATCATTCTATGCATCTGCCAATGGTACTTTTGCCAAACATCAATACGATTCAAATTTAACGTTAAGTCGCTCAAATATTCAAGGTAATGAGATAGATACAGCACCAGAACATATGGGAAGTATGCAATTGGGGTGGCGAGGAGATTCTGCTGAATTTATTGAGCTCGAATGGGTACACCAAGGTAATTATTATTTAAATCCAGAGAATAGCGCAGAATACAGTGGTCACAATTTACTTAATATTCGCACTGGCTGGGCAATAAATGAAAAACTGGATATCAGTGCGAGGATCAGTAACCTTACTGATGAGGATTATGCGGAAAGAGCAGATTTTGGTTTTGGTAGTTACCGTTATTTCGTAGGCGAACCTAGGGCGCTGTATGTAACAGTTCGATACCGCTATTAACGATTCGCTTCTAATTACCTGAACTCGGGTTTTGTTGTGTTCAGGTTATATGTTTTCTAAATTTTTAAGTGGCTCAGGTTCATGAAATAGGCTGCCTTGGGCGAACTCGATACCTAGTTCAATTAAACTCTTGGCGATGCTTTCTTTCTCAATATGTTTTGCAATCATTGTACTGTTTGACACATCGGCCACCTTTTTTAGCATTTCGCACAATAATGCATTGAATGGACTGTCAGCATAATGACGAATAAAAGCCCCATCTATTTTCAAGTAATCGACGTTCAATTCTTTTAGGTACTGCAACATTGAAGTTTGCCCCCCAAAATCATCAATACAAGTTCTACAGCCTAAAGATTTGAGACGAGATAAGAAAGCGCGAGTTCTATCAATTGAAATCAACGCATCAGGCTCTGAAATTTCAAAACATAATAAATTTGGCGTTATGGATTTCTCTTCTAATAAATTTTCTAATGTGATCAAAAACATTGGGTTGGAGATCGTTTCTGATGTGAGATTGATCGACACATGGCTAAATTGGCCTTGTAATTGAGGATTGTCCTGCAGCCAATTTAATGTTTCATTTATGACCCAAAGGTCAATTTTACTCTTTATTTTGTTCTGCCCAGAAAACTCAAAAAACTCACTAGGTAAAATCCATCTATCTGACCGTTCACCTTTCAACCTTAACAACACTTCGATTGAGGGGGGGCTTTTAGCTGAAAGCTGTAAAGATTTAACCTGTTGATAAAAAAGTGAAAAACCTTTCGACTCTAAGGCTGATTCAATGCGGCTAGCTAAATCTTTATTCGCTTCTTCAGCGCCTTTTTGCACCGCGTGGTCCTGATAATTGACGATAGAACCCACACCCTTTTCTTTCGCAATAACCGATGCGTGTATTGCCTTAGATGTTATTTTTCTGGCACTTGATTCACTACTATCAACAATACAAAAACCGACACAAACCCCTGCTTTGAGAATCTGATCTTTCCACATGACCGGGAAAGCGCTAATGCAATCAACAAGACCTCTTGCGATTGAATTGGCAGATGCTGTGCTGGCTTGTTTTAAATAAACTGCAAATTGGTCTCCACCAAGTCTACCTATGATTGCGGCATCACCAAGCTGTGATTGCAATAACTTACTGGTATTAATAAGAAAGTGATCTCCCGCATCCCAGCCAAAACGCTGATTGATTATTTCAAATTTAAATAAATCTAAAAATAATAATGCACCTTCCTGCTTAGTATCGTTTCTTTGGTCTAGCAAGTATTGCAAGTCGTTTTCAAATGAAACACCGCTTGGTAGTTGAGTCAAAAAATCAGTCCCCACCTCGTGTTTGAAACGATTCTCTAGTAACTTTCTTTCGTTGATGACCTGGTTAAGTTTTTTATTTGAATCAGTCAGGTCTCGGGTTCGGGCTTGTACTTTGTCTTCTAGATTATTGTTTGCCTGCTGTACTTGTTTAACCAATTGGCGCATTTTTAGGTGAAACTGGGTACGCACAATGAGTTCTTTTTGATTAAAGGGTTTTAATACGTAATCAGCCCCCCCCAGTTCAAAACCTTCTTCAAATTGTTCCACGTTACCAGTTAAAAAGACGATAGGAATGTGAAAAAAGTTGGCTGTTGCTTTGAGTTTTCTACAAGTCTCAAAGCCACTCCACCCTCCGGGCATATTGATATCTAAAATGATTAAATCAGGTTGAAAACTGGAAGCCAGTTGATAAGCTTCTTCACCACAATTGGCAGTAGCGATTTCATAACCAATTCTTGTCAATACAAGCTCCACAATACGAATTATTGCAGGGTCGTCATCTACTACGAGGATTTTTTCTTGCATCTGCCTTTACCTTATCCTTAAGAAAACCTTCATCTCGATATTGTGAAACTTTGCAACTATCATTCAATTGCTGTTTACAAGAAGCACTGTATATTCGTCCATTTTCATTTAAATGGCTAACATTATTAATTAAGTCAGCCCATCTATTATTCTAGACGTTGTTATACCCGATGAACCTGTTTAATTTTAAGGTAATAAAAAGCCCTGACAAATCAGGGCTTTTCGTTTATTAATTAACTGCTAACTGTTTACGCAATCTAGAACGGAATATCGTCATCAAAGTCAAAGTCAGGTTCAGCCATAGGTGCAGGTTGACCTTGCGCAGGTGCTTGGTTGAAACCTTGATTAGCTTGTTGAGGATTGCCTTGGGCAGGTGGCTTTTGGTATTGCTGCCCCTGTTGAGGTGCTTGTTGGTAGCCTTGGTTCGGTTGTTGTTGTTGTTGTTGTTGCGGAACTGCGGCAGGACGTTGCTGTCCTTGGAAGCCTCCTTCAGATTGACTACCACCTTTACTACCTAGCATTTGCATAACGCCATTGAATGGATCTAAAACAATTTCAGTTGTGTACTGGTCTTGGCCTTCTTTATTCTGCCATTTACGAGTTTGAAGTTTACCTTCAATATAAACTTGGCTGCCTTTACGCAAATATTCGCCAGCTATTTCAGCTAATTTTCCAAACATAGATACGCGATGCCATTCAGTTTTTTCTTGCATCTGGCCGCTTTGGTCTTTCCAGCTTTCTGAGGTGGCTAAGGTTAAATTGGCAACCGCTTTACCATTAGGGGTATATCTTACTTCAGGATCTTTGCCTAAGTTACCCACCAAAATCACTTTATTTACACCTTTACTTGCCATGTTTCCTCCTAATTAATCTTTTAAATTCAGCATGATTCGAGCTTGCTGAATATCGAAATGTTGATCTGCCTTTATGTACATAACTTGTTCATTTGGAACAACGGTTACATCTACTACACCTTTAAATGCTGAAAGTTGCTGTAAAGTCAGATCTGTTGTTTGTTCATTTGTCTTAAGTGTATACCTTTTTAGCTTCTCAGTCCCGCTCAAACCTCTAATCAACCCAAGCCAAACACAACATAAAATACTGGCTAGAATAAACACCCATTGAATGCCTAAAAGCTGACCGATACTGCCAGATAACACACCACCTATAAAGGCACCAAAAAATTGGAAGCTGGCGTAAACGCCCATGGCCGAGCCTTTTTTACCGGCTGGTGCAATACTTGAAACCATAGCGGGAAAATTGGCTTCAAGATAGTTAAAGCAGGTAAAAAACAAGCTAACTAATATTAGCAAATAAATAATCGAGTTTTGCCCGAATGTCATTAACAAGAAGACTACTGCTAAGCCTGCAACGCTGAACTTCATAACACCTAGTTTTCGCTTTGCTGCTAAAGCCATAAGGCCGACAAGCCCCACGACTGAAGAGATCAGTACCACTGAATAAGCTTGCCAATGTGTAGCGAGTGGCCAACTTAAATCGACTAAAAACACCGGAATTTGCACAAAAAGTAGAGTGATTAGCATATGTAGTAGTAAAACACTGATGTTTAGGCGTAGTAGTTGAGGATGTAAAAACAGCTTTTTAACATCCGTAACTATTGGCAATGTGTCGCCTTTAGGTGCGATGTTTTTTGCATTAGGTACAACAAACAGCACTAATAGAATACACAAACAAGCCAAAACCCCAGTCATCAGGAAAATACCACTTAGGCCAAATTTACCGGCAATAATAGGTCCTAAAAGTAGCGCAAGGTAAAAAGAAAAACCAATGGAAATGCCTATAATGGCCATAACTTTAGGCCGCTGATCCTCGCGACTTAAATCACCGGCTAAGGCCATGATCGCCCCAGCAATTGCGCCTGCTCCTTGTAGGAAACGGCCGATAACTACCCAAGTCAAGGTGTCTGCTGTGGCAGCAACAATACTGCCAATGGCAAAAATCACTAAACCGCCAGCAATAACTGGCTTGCGACCAATTTTATCTGATAACACCCCCATGGGTATCTGTAGCAATGCTTGAGTCAGGCCGTAGCCACCTATCGCCAAGCCAACCAGAAAAGCTGAATAATCAGGATACGTTTTGGCGCTTATGGCTATGACAGGCATCACCATAAATAATCCAAGCATGCGTAAAACGTATACAAAGGCTAAAGAGAAGGCACTGCGTAGTTCGGTAGAATTCAAGGTTTAATCTGTTATCGAAAAATGAAAGTTTGCATTGAAAAACGTTCGACAAGTCTAGCATAGATTCCTTTTTGGCAAACAATTTTTGATTGGCGTTACCCAATGTATCAAAAGATAATCAGTGTTGTCGTAGAGCTGGTTTCAAGAGTGTGTAATACTTCTTCTTTTGCATTCGATAAAAGTCAAAAATGGATAGAATTGAAGTACGCGGTGCCCGCACCCACAATCTCAAGAACATCAATCTAGATATACCCAGAGACAAATTAACTGTGATCACAGGTTTGTCTGGTTCAGGTAAATCTTCTTTGGCTTTCGATACCTTGTATGCTGAAGGACAAAGACGTTACGTCGAGTCTTTGTCGGCCTATGCCAGACAATTTTTATCTATGATGGAAAAGCCTGATGTAGATCATATTGAAGGTTTATCACCCGCTATTTCCATCGAGCAAAAATCTACTTCGCACAATCCACGTTCTACAGTGGGTACCATTACAGAGATTTACGATTATTTACGTTTACTATATGCACGTGTTGGTGAGCCTAGATGCCCTGAACATCATGTGCCCTTAGATGCTCAAACCATCAGTCAAATGGTTGATAGAGTGTTGGCTATGCCAGCGGACACCAAATTAATGTTGTTAGGACCAGTGGTTCAAGATCGCAAAGGTGAACATCTTAAAACATTAGAAAATCTAGCCGCTCAAGGTTTTATTCGTGCTCGAATCGATGGCAATGTGTGTGATTTATCTGATCCTCCAGAACTCGACTTACATAAAAAGCACACTATTGAAGTGGTGGTCGACCGTTTTAAAGTGCGTGAAGATTTAAAACTACGCCTGGCTGAGTCTTTTGAAACTGCGTTAAATTTATCTGGTGGCACTGCAAAAGTGGCTTATATGGACGAGCCAGAAAAACAAGAATTAGTATTTTCTTCGAATTTTGCGTGCCCACATTGTGGTTACAGCATGGCAGAGTTAGAGCCTCGATTGTTTTCTTTTAATAATCCTGCTGGAGCCTGTCAAAGTTGTGATGGACTGGGCACTAGGCAATTTTTTGACCCACACCGGATTATCGCTAACGATGAAATTAGCTTGTCTGGTGGTGCTATTCGAGGCTGGGATAAACGTAGTTACTATTATTTTCAAATGTTGCAAGCCGTCGCCGATCACTACAAATTTAACTTAACTGTGCCATTCGCAGAGCTCGATGAAAAAGCCAGGGATATTGTGTTGTATGGCAGTAAAGGCACATCGTTAAAGTTTAAGTATATTAATGACCGTGGCGACATTATGGAGCGTAAACATCCCTTTGAAGGGATTATTCCGAATATGGAACGGCGCTACAAAGAAACGGAGTCTAACGCCGTACGTGATGAGCTTTCCAAATATTTGAGCCAACAGCATTGCTCAACGTGTTCTGGGAGTCGTCTTAGATTGGAGGCCAGAAACGTATTTGTTGGGGAAACACCACTCAATATTATTACTGATATGTCGATTGCCGATGCATTGGAATTTTTCGCTAATCTGACTCTAACTGGCAAACGTTTAAAAATTGCAGAAAAAATATTTAAAGAAATCAATGATAGATTGACCTTTTTAGTCAATGTAGGTCTGAATTACCTATCACTTTCTCGTAGCGCAGATACCTTGTCAGGAGGCGAAGCACAGCGGATCAGATTAGCCAGTCAAATAGGTGCAGGTTTAGTGGGCGTTATGTACGTGCTCGACGAACCTTCTATTGGTTTGCATCAGCGAGATAACGCAAGATTACTTGAGACGCTTGTTCACTTGCGTGACTTAGGTAACACAGTAATCGTGGTTGAACATGACGAGGATGCTATCCGTGCAGCTGATTTTGTATTGGATATTGGTCCAGGTGCGGGTGTTCATGGTGGTGAAATTGTTGCTCAAGGTTCTATCGAAGATATAAAAAATAGTGAGCGTTCGCTAACAGGTAAATACTTGTCAGGTAGAGAAAGAATAGAAATTCCAGCTAAGCGAACGGAAATTGATCAAGACAAGTGGGTAGTGCTAACTGGTGCTACTGGTAACAACTTGCAAGATGTTACGTTTAGAGCACCACTTGGGTTAATGACTTGCGTAACGGGTGTGTCTGGATCAGGTAAATCTACCTTAATCAACGATACCTTCTATCGTATTGCCCACAGAGAATTAAACGGAGCCACCACAGGTGAGCCTGCACCCTATAAAACCATTACTGGTATGCAGTTTATGGACAAGGTGGTGGATATTGACCAAAGCCCTATAGGCCGTACTCCACGCTCAAACCCTGCGACTTATGCTGGTATTTTTACCCCGGTGCGTGAATTATTTGCTGGTACCCAAGAATCCAGATCTCGTGGTTATAAACCAGGAAGGTTTAGCTTTAATGTGAAAGGTGGACGTTGTGAAGCATGCCAAGGCGATGGTGTAATTAAAGTAGAAATGCACTTTTTACCGGATGTGTATGTGCCTTGTGATGTGTGTAAAGGTAAGCGCTATAATCGCGAAACATTAGAAATTCAGTATAAAGGACTGAATATTCATCAAGTATTAGATATGACGGTAGAAGAGGCTCGTCCCTTCTTCGATGTTATTCCAGCTATTGCTCGCAAGTTACAAACATTGATGGACGTAGGTTTGTCCTATGTACGTTTGGGTCAAGCTGCTACTACGTTATCAGGCGGTGAAGCACAACGCGTTAAATTAGCTAAAGAATTGTCCAAGCGTGATACGGGCCAGACCCTGTATATATTGGATGAACCCACTACAGGTTTACATTTTCACGACATCAAGCAGTTATTGGAAGTGCTACATAGATTACGTGACCATGGCAATACAGTAGTAGTGATTGAACATAACCTAGATGTGATTAAAACTGCAGACTGGGTAATTGATCTTGGCCCTGAAGGCGGCTCGGGAGGGGGGCAGATAGTTGCTCAAGGTAGGCCTGAAGATATTTGTCATGTAGAAGAATCGCATACCGCACGTTTTCTTAGATCACTATTGCATAAGTAGGGGCTTAATCGCATGTTTAGTGAAGAGTTTAATGTACGTTTTTACGAAACCGATGCTTTAGCTCATGTGAGTAATACAGTGTTAGTAGGTTGGTTTGAAAGTGGCCGAGAGCCAATTTTTAAATTATTTAATCCTGAGTTGGATTTGCAAAACTGGCCACTTATTTTGGCCAGTTACAAAGTGGATTTTTTAGAGCAGATTTATTATGGACAAAAAGTTCAGGTTAAAACCTATATTAGTCGAATAGGTACTAGTTCTTTTGATGTTTATCAGGAGTTATGGCAGAAGCAAAAGAAGTGTGCGACAGGCACCACAACGTTAGTTCATTTTGATTTTAAAACTAAACAAGCTGTAGCGATAAACGATAAAATAAAAACGGTCCTTTTAGCTCACAGTATCCCTGAGTCATAACGTTTTTTATACCAAAATATAAGCTTATACTTTAAATTGTTTCGCTATACCTTCCAAATGTTGAGCCAATCGGGCCAGCTCGGAACCTACCGATGCTAACTTTTTCGAACTAGAGGCAGTTTCTTCGGTACGGCTATGGATTTCGTCAACATTGTTACTAATGGTTCTGGCCACATTTTGTTGCTCACCAGTAGAGCGAGCAATTTGATCGTTCATGCTAGTAATACGGCTAATTGTTTCAGTAATAACTGATAAACTAGCCCCAGCTTTATTGGCTGTTTCAACACTGGTTGTTGCTTGTTCAGTGCCTTTAGCCATCACACTTACTGCAGAACGAGCAGCATTTTGTAGTTGTTCAATGGTTTTCTGAATTTGCTCTGTGGATTGTTGTGTTCTTGAGGCTAAGGTGCGCACTTCATCGGCCACTACAGCAAACCCCCGGCCTTGTTCGCCGGCTCTTGCTGCTTCAATTGCTGCGTTAAGCGCAAGTAGATTAGTTTGTTCTGCAATGCCTTTTATGACATCAAGTACCACACCGACTTGATTTGAATCAGCCTCAAGTTTCCTAATCACTTCAGCCGTGTCTTCAACATTGGCAGCCAGCTCCTGAATGCGATGCACTGTATCGTTGACGACTGTCTGCCCATCATCTGCAGCACTTGAGGCATCACCTGCAGCATTTGCTGCTTCAGCGGCACTCTCAGCAACGGCAATAACGCTGTTGCTCATCTCGTCTACTGCTGTTTTTGCTTGATCAGCTGAACGTTGCTGAACATCAATCGTTTTATTCGTGTCATCAGTTAGTTGATTTAAGTTTTGTGCTAATTGCGACAACGGTATGGAAGAATTAACAATGTCCTTAACAACGCCTTGTAACTTCTCCATAAACTGATTAAACCAGTGTACCAAATCGCCAATTTCGTCTTGATTATTCGACGTAATTCTTACGGTTAAATCCCCGTCTTCTTGAGCAATATCTTTTAGAGAGTTAACCACCTGGACAATGCTAACTTTGATGCCATTAACAATAGGAACGGCGGTGGCAAATAATAAGACAATAGTTAACAAAGCCATTATCCCACCTATGACTACTGTAGATTGGCCGCTATCACTGGCTTCTTGTATATCTGTTTGGAAAGCCTTAGTACGCACTTCTTTAAAGGTTGTTAAGTTTTCAAAGGCGTTGTCATAGTTTTTGTTCATGGTGGCTGATAATTCACCTAGTTTTGAATAGTCTGCGGTACCGTCGATCATCGATTTAGACACGTCAAATGCTAAGTCGTAGTAATCGTTAAAGGATTTTAAGATGCTATTAATTTCACCACTTAAATTGGGATTTATAGACTTAATATTTTGCAATAATGTTTGCGTTTCTTTGGCGTGATTTTGAGCATTCTCTAAGGATTCTTCATCGCCTGTAGTGACTGCGCTACTTAGCGTCTCCTTGACCTTTTCCATTTTGACCAATGCATTTTTGGTTACATCTAACGCGGGATATTGTACTTCTATGACGTTTTCTAACAAATCGACATTTTTCAAAGCGGTGGAAGTGGTAATACCTAAATATATCAAAAACCCAACTGTTCCTATTATTGGAATAAGAAACAACTTTTGCGCAATAGACATTTTTGTCAAAAAACTCATCAAATCACCTTTTATATTGTGTCTGCGACTCTAGTGCATCCGTAACGTATAATATTCCCTTTCGAAAATCAGTATAGACAAGTTATCGTTCAAGAAAATAAATTCTTATCACTGATTGTCTAGGATACGACTTTTTTAACCGTCATATGGGCTGACACTCATGCCTAGTAGGGAATATCCGACGGTCGCTAAATCACCTTCCCACCCTTTAGTAGTTAAAGTGCCGGTAACCCAAACTGCATCGTATAGGTTATCTATCGGCACAGATTCAGAAAACTTCACGTAAACGATTTGATTGGCTGGCGGAGGCGGCACATGAATACAGGCTCCAAAATAAGGTACTAATAAAAACTCACTGGTTGTCTCGTTATTACCTTCTAGAGGAACAACAAAGCCTGGTATTTTTACCAATTTACCATCTAGACTCTCAACTACAGGTGCATCTAGCCCCATTTGTTGCATACTGCCATCGTGGTCAAATGGTGCATCGGGGGCTTGATAGTTTGGTGGCACCATGTCTTCCCAGAAGAGCTCCAAAGGTTCATCAGCGAATACTAGTTGGCTGAATATTATTGATATCAAACATGCTTTTTTTAAAAAATATATCATAAGTATTTATTTGTTTGCCCAAACTAAAAATGCTTTTAATCCCTTCATTATCCTCATTCAGATAAATTGGAATAGTTGTGGCCAAACATAATGAAAAGCCAATCTCGATATAAAATAACATACAAAGCAGGAATTACTATTTATAGTAATTTGCCTGTTAGTAAAAACGACAACTGTAATTGATGCAATATCAGTGACCTACAATAAATGGTCAACTATATATACACTTGCTACAATACGACTTTCGCCTACTAACATAATCTACCCTACCCTTAAATCCGTAGACATTTTTGTTTGGAAGTAGAATTAAGGTACAATATTTTATACCAATCTCAATGAAAAAGTTTTTCACTAGAATAGTTATATTCAACATAGCGTGACAATGGACTCACTTTAATTTTTGATTACAAAGCTGTAAAATGTTGATTAATAAAGAAATAGTTATCTCTATGTATAAGGAAGTTATAGTTTACTTCACGTGCAATTATCACCTATTTTTTGACTGTGCCTAAGTTAACCAGTATAACCTTGCTTATAATTTCGTTTGGGTAATTTGGCTAATACTCAAAATTTACTAAAGAACCCTAACGCCAGTTTTTTGCTGAAAACTAAAGGTCTTGTTAGCGAGAGTGTCAAATATCCATTGATGAAAGAAATAACCCCCACAAACCCCCTAGAAAGTTTCCAAACCATAGATGCAGCTATAAACGATAACAAAACCATTCCATTTTCTTTATTTACTATGTTCAGGCAGCGTGGAAATGCCCGAAAAGCTGTTGTGATTTGGTTAATATTTTGTGCCTTAGTTATCCCTTCAAGTGTGATAACTCGTCTTTTTGAGTGGACTGGCATTGAGTTGACAGTAGGAAGTGTACAGTTTTACGTTACCGTATACATTCCTATGCTTTTTTGTGTACCAATGGTGTTTTGGTATGATTATTTATGGGCTGCGATTCCTGCTTATTTTTCTACTTTTTTGGTTGGCTATATTGGCGGAATGCCTCTAGAGTGGTTGCTGGTTTTTTCTCTGGCAAACCCATTGAGCTTAGCCCTTTATGTTTTATCCTATAAGGTCATTCAACTTAGGCCTGGCATGAATGATTTAGTATCAATTGTGAGTTTTGTGACTATCTCTCTTGTGGCATCACTAGCGGGCTCAGTGGGTGCTTTTATTTGGGCTTATGCCAACAAAGTAGGGTTAAACCCCGCATACTTAGTCTGGCAAGGTTGGTGGGTAGGTGGGTGGCTGCAGGCTGTTCTGATAGTTCTGCCAATTTTACATATGACAGGTCCTTATGTAGAGCGTTGCATTGCTTCAATAAAACCTACTGATAAAAATCCAAAGTTTGGCGACTATAAAGCAATAACCATCGCCACTATTTCCTTCGTGGCTGTGTTAGTGGGTTATGTGAGTGTTGCGCGGTTTATCAGTATCAAACAATTCGACATCATTCAAATTTCATTGGTAGATGATGGCACATTATTAAAAATTCAAAATGCCATTGATGGCATGTCGTATCCGCTCTATATATTGTTAACGGTAATTATTGCCTTGATATTTTTGACGTATAAGACTGTTATTTTTTGGCATCAAACGCTTATCAAAGCGAATCAGCAGCTGTTAGATAAAAACCGAGAGTTGGAAGAATTAGCAGCAACAGACTCATTAACAAAATTATTTAATCGCCGTCGAACTCTAGAATTTGCCACAGCTGAATTTGAACGCTCATTAAGAAACCAGCAACACTTGAGTATATTAATGGTGGATATAGATAAATTTAAGCGTATTAACGATGAGTCTGGTCATCTTGTAGGCGACATAGTCATTAGAGATGTCGCAAAAAGGTTAACTGAATCAGTGCGGCCCTATGACGTCGCCGGCCATTATGGAGGTGAAGAGTTTATTGTTATCTTACCTGCTACAGACTTAGACAATGCAATTCAAATTGCCAAGCGTATCTTGTCAAAGATTGTGCAAACACCGATTCACAGTGAAAAAGGTAATGTAGCAGTAACTGTGAGTATAGGTGCTTCATCATTAATGGAGTCAGATATAGATTTGAACGTCACTATCGAGCGTGCCGACCAAGCATTGTTAGCTGCAAAAAATGCCGGACGAAACTGTCTTAAATGGTAATAGTCGTCTTTTTTAAGTTAATTCAACCAGTAAAGTTGTTCAATAGCAAAGAACGTAAAGCACAGTGAACTTGGCACAAACAAAATCAGAATCAAATTGGCCGCCATGGATTTGATCTAACGCCAATAAAAAAGCCGGTTAAAACCGGCTAATACATAATTGAATTGATATTCAAGAGTATTAAAAAGCTGGCTTTTCTTCCGCTTCTTCGTACAACTTAACACTGTTGACGAGTTCCGCTTTAGCCGACGCTGCGTCTTCCCAGCCTTCAATTTTTACCCATTTGTTAGGCTCTAAATCTTTGTAATGCTCAAAGAAATGCTGAATTTGATGTTTAGTCAGTTCAGGTATTTGGTCGATATCAGTAATACCACGATAAATTGTTGATAACTTATCAGCAGGTACCGCAAGAATTTTTGCATCTATACCAGACTCATCAGTCATTTTTAACACACCGATAGGACGACAACGAATTACAGATCCTGCTAAAAGAGGGAAAGGCGTAATGACCAATACATCAGCTGGGTCGCCATCTTCAGACAAAGTGTGTGGGACATAACCATAGTTAGTCGGATAATGCATACACGTTGCCATAAAACGGTCAACAAAAATGGCACCTGACTCTTTGTCCACTTCATATTTAACTGGATCAGAGTGAGCAGGAATTTCGATTATTACATTAATTTCTTCTGGCAAATTTTTACCAGCGGGTACGGCATTGAGGCTCATAGTATTACCTAAAGTTGATGAATTTTATTGCGCAAGATTATAGTGCTTAGAGACGCAAGATGAAACTCACCTGAGTGATTAAAACGCAGACAAGGCACAAATATTGATTAAAACTTGAACTATTGACAAATATCTCGTTATAGTTGCACTGTAAATGTAAAGAAATTGTAAACAAAACAATAAAATAGCCATGTACTCATGAAAGTTGTAAGCAATGGGAGATTGGCGTAATTGAATTGCAAGGTGAACCTATTATTAGGGGCTGTTGATCTTTCATACGTCCTCGAGACTGAGGTCATTTATTTGGATACCGAGGCATTTGCCTTGAAGTTTAGTCATTCTAAACGAAAGGTAAGCAACGAAGGTAGGCGAATAAATGGCCCAGCCCGAAGGGTTTTCCTCAAAACGCACTTACTCGGCGTTGAAAGCTGTTTATTTGGATAACCAAACTTCACAGATTTCGCCTTGATTAAGCACATTTTGAGGAAAATCTCGGTGACATATGAAAGATCGACAGCCCCTAGTGTTTACTACCAAAGGTTTGCTTTGTGTCATTGTTATATTAACTCTGGGAACCTACATGACTGAACTATTTTACTTGCCGCCTATCTTGGGATTTGCTGGCTTAATCTGCGCTTTTGTTATTTACCTTATAATTAAAAAATCCTCTGTTTCTGATCCCGCTATTATGAAAATTGGCGACGCTATACATACAGGTGCCATGGTGTTTATGCATCGTGAGTACAAAATGTTGTTCTTGTTTGCCTTGGTAGTCGGAATTGCGTTGTATTTTTCTCTGGGTCAGTACACCACTGTGGCTTTCGTTGCTGGTGCACTATGTTCAGCTTTTGCTGGTTATATGGGAATGTTTACCGCGACTAAAGCGAATGTCCGTACTACACAAGCTGCTCATGACGAGGGGCCAGCCGCTGCATTGACCATTGCCTTTATGGGTGGTTCAGTAATGGGTTTGTGTGTGGCATCAATGGGGCTTGTAGGTCTAGGTTCATTATATTGGTTTTTCGGTGGTGATCCAGAAACTGCCCATGTGATCCATGGTTTTGGTATGGGCGCGTCGATCGTTGCATTATTTTCGCGGGTAGGCGGTGGGATCTTTACTAAAAGTGCCGATGTTGGTGCTGATTTAGTGGGCAAGATTGAAGCGGGTATTCCAGAAGACGATCCGCGTAACCCTGGTGTTATTGCTGATAATGTGGGCGATAATGTAGGTGATGTTGCGGGTATGGGCTCGGACATTTTTGAATCTTATTGTGGTTCAATGATTGCCACTATTGCCATTGCATCTACCATGACAGTGGGAGTGTTGGGTAGTCGAGAGTCATTAATGTTTCTGCCTCTGGCGTTGGCTTCAATGGGCTTGTTATGTTCTGTTGCAGGCATAGTGCTGGTTAAACTAATGTCAGCCAGCAAACCAGAAGTGGCCTTGCGTGCAGGCACTATGTCAGCAGCTGTTATTTTTATAGCTGCGGCTTATTTTGTGGTTGCCAAATTGGGGGTGGATGATCATGTGTGGTGGGCAGTAGTGGCAGGAGCCGTGGGCGGTATTGTTATAGGCTTAGTGACTGAATATTATACCGCATCTACGCCAGTACGTAGAATTGCAGAGTCAGGCGAAACGGGTCCTGCGACTGTTATGATTACAGGGTTGGCAGTAGGTATGCAATCGGTGGTTGTGCCTGTACTCACAATTTGTGCGATTATTTTTGCATCTACTCAGTTATCTGGGTTGTACGGTGTAGGGATTGCGGCAGTAGGTATGTTGGCTACTGTCGGCATTACTATGGCAATCGATGCGTATGGTCCTGTTGCCGATAATGCGGGTGGTATAGCTGAAATGGCCGGATTGGGAGAAGAAACTCGTGCCATTACGGATTCGCTAGATGAGTTAGGCAATACCACTGCAGCCATAGGAAAAGGGTTTGCAATAGGCGCAGCTGCGCTGGCTGCTCTCGCTATTATTGCTGCGTTTATAGAAACGTTAGTGGCTAAGTATCCTGATTTCACCTTGAACTTGGGCAATCCAATGGTATTGATTGGGTTATTTATTGGTGGTTTGCTGCCATTTTTAATTGCTTCAATCACCATGACTGCCGTAGGTGATGCCGCGTTTGAAATGATCAAAGAGATTCGTCGTCAGTTCCGAGAAATTGAAGGACTAATGGAAGGCACAGCTGAGCCAGATAATGCTCGTTGTGTTGATATCGCCACTCAGGCGGCACTGAAAAAAATGATTTTGCCCGGTGTCATTGCTGTAGGTGTGCCACCTTTAATAGGTTTTGGTTTAGGTGCTTATGCGCTAGGCGGTATGTTAGGCGGTGCCTTATTAGGTTGTGTTTTACTCGCTCTGATGATGGCTAACGCTGGTGGTGCTTGGGATAATGCTAAAAAGTATGTAGAAAAAGGCAACTTAGGTGGGAAGGGCTCTGATACCCATGCAGCAGTCGTAGTGGGGGATACAGTAGGTGACCCATTTAAAGATACTTCTGGTCCTTCTATGAATATCTTGATCAATGTTATGGCAATTGTGAGTTTGGTTATCGCGCCTCTATTGTAGGTGCATGATATAAAAAAGCCTCATTTGAGGCTTTTTTATTTCTAGTTAAGCAATAAAGATCACTCTATTTATTGTAACTTAAACAAGCTTCAACTTCTTCTTTTGAACCAATTAACACTGGCACACGCTGGTGAATTTCGGTAGGCATCACTTCCATAATTCGTCCAGTGCCTGTTTCGGCTAAACCGCCAGCCTGCTCTACAAGGAACGCCATGGGATTGGCTTCATATAATAAGCGTAACTTACCTGCTTTGCCCGTATCACGTTTATCATAAGGGTACATAAAAATACCACCACGACATAACACTCTGTGAATATCACCTACCATTGCTGCAACCCAGCGCATATTGTAGTCTTTTTCTCGAGGACCTTCTGTGCCAGCTAACAAGTCATTTATATAGGCTTGTATTGGTGCTTCCCAATGACGCTGGTTTGAAGCGTTAATTGAGAACTCACTAGTGCTTTCTGGTACCTGAATATTCGGCGTAGTTAACAAGAACCCGCCATGAGTTTTATCCAAAGTATAAAGATGTGTACCACGCCCAGTAGTTAAAGCCAGCATTGCCGAAGGACCGTACAATACATAACCAGCGGCTACTATTTGTGTCCCAGGTTGTAGGAAAGCAGATGGGTCATCAGGATCCATCCATTGGGGGGCGTGAGTAATTGAAAAGATGGTACCAATAAGGCTGTTAATGTCAGTATTAGATGAGCCATCCAGAGGATCAAAGCTAACCAGGTAATTACCATTTGGATTACATGGCACTACCTCATCTTCTTCTTCCGAGGAAATGGCTTTAACGTAACCTGACTCACTAAGAATATCTTTTAGAATTTGGTTAGAAATAACATCTAACTTCTTTTGTGTTTCGCCTTGTACATTTTCACTTAAAGTTGAACCCAAAACACCAGCCAATGCACCTTGACTGACCCTAAAAGAAATTTCCTTACAACCCGCTAATAGTGTTCTTAGTAGCAGGATTAGCTCCATAGGCGCGCCATCTTCTTGCAGCTGTGAGTTAAGTCTTTTCATTATGTGTAAATACCTTGTAGTTGTAGGGCCTTGAATTTGAATGTGTGCAGCGTGATTTTTATTATTATAAATACTGCTCAGATAATTATACCTTCAAAAAACTAGAAACTCAGTAACCTAAACGTATTCTTTATAACCAATACCCGTGCAGGCCAGTGACATTGTCATAGCAACGACGTATTTTTTTACATTGTTGAGTGGGTAAGGGATATTTGTTCTGGTAGTCTATCTGCCTTAGAAATTTTAAATGGCAATCTATGCATCTACATATTTTAGGGATCTGCGGCACTTTTATGGGGGGCATTGCAGCAATCGCAAAAGAGCTTGGGCATAAAGTCACCGGTTCTGATAGTAACGTATATCCTCCTATGAGCACCCAATTAGAGTCCTTAGGTATTGAGCTTTTTGAAGGATACGATGTAAAACAATTCAAAAATGAACCCGATATAGTTGTGATAGGCAATGCCCTGTCCCGTGGTAATGAAGCAGTAGAATATGTATTGGACAGAAATCTGCCATACACTAGCGGTCCGCAATGGTTACTCGAAAATGTACTTAAAGATCGTTGGGTTTTAGCGGTATCTGGCACCCACGGTAAAACTAGCACTTCTAGTATGTTGGCTTGGATATTAGAGTATGCGGGTCTCAAACCTGGCTTTTTGATTGGTGGTCTCCCACAAAATTTTGATGTGTCTGCTCGATTGGGTGAAAGCCCATTTTTTGTCATTGAGGCGGATGAGTACGATAGTGCTTTCTTTGATAAACGCTCTAAGTTTGTTCATTATCGCCCTCGCACTTTGGTGATGAATAATCTTGAATTCGATCACGCTGATATTTTTTCTGACTTAAGTGACATTCAAAGACAATTTAACCATTTGTTACGAATGGTCCCTAATAACGGTTTAGTGTTATTGCCTAAGTTAGATAACAACCTGCGAAAAGTATTAGACATGGGGTGTTGGACTCCAGTGCAGTATACAGGCGGCGATTGGCAGGTACAAAATAGTAACCCCGAAGGCAGTGAATTCGAAGTTTTATTCAAAGGGGAAATCCAAGGCACAGTGCATTGGGACTTAATGGGTGAACATAACGTTAACAATGCATTGATGGCGATAGCAGCAGCAAAAAATAGTGGTGTTAAGAGTGACTTAGCGGTTGAAGCGTTAGGGCAGTTTGTAAATGTAAAACGTCGTATGGAAGTGAAAGCAATAGTAAATGGCATTACCCTATATGACGATTTTGCACATCATCCTACTGCGATTGCCTTCACTATTGATGGTCTGAGGGCCAAAGTGGGTGAGGGGCGAATTTTAGCAGTATTAGAGCCTCGTTCTAACACCATGAAAATGGGGATTCACAAGGATACACTCGCTTCGTCTTGGGTTAACGCCAATCAGGTATTTATTTTTGAACCCACAAATTTATCCTGGTCGATGGATGACCTACTGGCTAAGAGCGACGTAACAGCCATCTTATATAAAGATATGGAACTATTAGTCAAATCAATCGTTTCCTACGCTAAACCGGGAGATCACATACTGGTTATGAGTAATGGTAGTTTTGGTGGTATCCATGATTTGTTGACAGAAAAACTGCAAAAATTTAAGTAACTGAAGAGCATTTAACATGAAATTAAAAAAACTAATAAAAAAACTAATAATAAGTGCAGTTGCTGCAACAATGAGTTTTCAAGCGTTAAGTTGGGGGCAAGTTGGGCATCGGGTGACTGGGGCGCTTGCAGAACAATATCTAACACCAAAAGCACAACTTGCCATCAATCAATTGTTAATCAATCAAGATTTAGCCGAAATTTCGACTTATGCGGATGAAATGCGTTCGCATCCAAGTGAGTTTTGGAAAAAAACGGCTAACCCTTGGCATTATGTAAATGTATTTGATGGAAAGACCTATTCAGACGTCGCTCCTCCACTTGAAGGTAATGCGGTGACTGCTTTGGAAATGTTTACCAAACAATTAAAAAGTAAACAATCAAGTTTAGAGGAAAAGCAACTCGCGCTTAAATTCATCGTGCATATCATTGGTGATTTACATCAGCCCTTTCATGCTGGAAATGGCACAGATAGAGGTGGCAACGATGTAAAGCTTAAATTCTTTTGGGAAGACTCAAATTTACACCGAGTCTGGGATTCTGGCTTAATTGACAGGCAACAATTGTCTTATACAGAATGGACTCGCATCTTAAGCCGCAAAATTTCGGAGCAACAGGCTGAAGAATGGATGGAAGTTGATCCCAAAGTATGGATAGCTGAAAGTGCTAAGGTAAGGGCTACGCTATACCCTAATAGTGATAAATTGTCATGGGATTATCAATATCAAAACCTGCCTATTGTTAAGCGGTCTTTACAAATGGGTGGCGTAAGAATTGCTGCTTATCTTAATGCTATTTTTGAATAGTCACGTGCTTAAAAACATTGCTTAAAAGTATGCAGTTACCAACAATACTCGCTGGACCTATCGTTCGGCGAGCAAATGCCAAACAAGTTTGTTTTTGGTTAATAACCAACCAAGCTTATAATTTTTCGGCTAAGTTATTTGGTCAGCAAGAGCCAATGATTTGGTTCGATGCTGAACTAGATGATCAGCAACTGTGCCAAGTTCAAGTGGGCACACAGGCTTTTGTCAATTTACTCACTCTCGAACCTAATTCTGATATTCCATGTGGTAGTCGGGTGAGTTATGACATCTCTTTACATGACAAAGACGGTGGCAAAAATCTTTTAAGTGAGTTGCTACCCACGTTGCTTTATCCAGGTCAGTCTTTCCCCAGCTTTGTGATCCGCAGGCAAATTGGACAAATGTTACACGGGTCTTGTCGTAAACCTCATCATGATAGTGGTGATGGTTTGGTCATAGTGGATCAACAAATTGAGTTGGGATTGACTGGTCAAAGTAAGTCGCCTGACTTATTAATGATGTCGGGAGATCAAGTCTATACTGATGATGTGGCGGGCCCTACACTTGTAGCAATTAAACAAACTATTGAAAAATTAGGCTTGTTTCATGAAGATCTTCAAGGAGCAACAATTAGTAGTAGCAAAGACTTGTTTGAACATCCACATTGCTTTTATCAACGCCCTGAATTACTCCCAGATGATCCGACTA
This sequence comes from uncultured Paraglaciecola sp., assembly GCF_913020055.1. GTDB lineage: Bacteria > Pseudomonadota > Gammaproteobacteria > Enterobacterales > Alteromonadaceae > Paraglaciecola. The sequence continues at coordinate 23,353 of NZ_CAJWCF010000042.1, forward strand.
CCGCTAACACTTATAGCCAATTTTTTGCTGCTAAAAGAAAACCCATTTTTACCTCGGTTAATGCCAGTAATCATTTAATCTCGTTCGCTGAAGTGATGGCGATGTATATTCTTACTTGGTCACCAGAAATGTGGCAAAGGGTAAATATAAGTGATGAGGCTATTCCTGATCGCTTTAAGACAAAATTTGCCGAAGAACAGGTCATTGTAGAGAATTTTGTGGCTGGTTTAGTGAAGGTGAGAAGGGCATTGGCCCATGTGCGTGTGTATATGATTTTTGATGATCATGACGTTACCGACGACTGGAATTTGACCCGTGGTTGGGAAGAAGCTGTATACGGTAACTTGTTTGCTAAACGCATAGTCGGTAATGCTTTGCTAGGATATTGGTTGTGTCAGGGGTGGGGGAATGACCCCACAAAGCTACAACCTTTGTTTAAGTCGTGTAGTGAATTTTTCACTAAAAATGGCATTCAGCAACACGACTTACTGGTGCAACAAATACTTGATTGGGAACATTGGCACTATTGTTTAGAGACGTTACCTAAGCTGGTGGTATTGGATACGCGTACCCAAAGGTGGCGTTCAGAGTCCAGTTTAAGCAAACCATCTGGCTTAATGGACTGGGAAGCGTTATGCGAATTACAACAAGAGTTAATCGGACAAGAAGCTGTGATCATGGTTTCCGCCGCACCCATATTTGGCGTAAAACTGATTGAAACTATACAGCGTGTTTTTACCTTTTTTGGAAAAGCACTAACGGTTGATGCAGAAAACTGGATGGCCCATAAAGGCACGGCCAGTGTGATGCTAAATATTTTTCGTAACCGTAAAACTCCGCCCAACTTTGTGATCTTGTCTGGCGATGTACATTATTCTTTTGTATATGACATTACCTTAAGGTTTCGGCATAACAGTCCAAATATCACTCAGATCACTAGCAGCGGTATTAAAAATGAATTCCCTGATAAATTACTTAAGTGGTTCGATAGACTTAACCGCATTTTATACAGCAAATATTCGCCACTAAACTGGTTCACCCAAAGGCGAAATATGCTGGTTCGACACCGTAGACCGAATGATCACAAGTTAACAACATTATTAAATGGAGCTGGTATAGGTTTACTTAAAATTGATCAAGCCTGTAATAAAGTTGAGGCACAGCAACTGTGTGCTTCAGGTGAAGTCGTGATCTTTACTAAGAATGATTAGGCTAGTTTTTTTATTGTTGATAGTTATCCAAAATAGAAGGGCAGATTATGGATCGTAGAGTTTTTGTAAAAACTGTGTCGTCGCTGGCGGCTATTTCAGTTATGCCACAGTTGTTTGCCGAGGCCTCTAAAAGTAAGAAATCATTTGATATCGCTCTTAGCCAGTGGTCTTTTCATCGAGCTATCTTTGGAACTGGCCGTGATAATTATGAATGGTTTATTAAAACGCTGCACTCTCAGCCCGATGCTGTTTTAAAGGGCGATATGGATCCTCGTGACATAGTTGTTATCGCTAAAAAACTAGGCGTGGGTATGGTGGATTTAGCGAATACTCTTTGGTTTGGACACGCACAAGATAAACCTTGGCTCAGGCAATTTAAAACAATGGCCAATGATCAGGGGGTTGGTTTTACCTGTTTAATGTGTGATGAGTTAGGTTATTTGGGCAGTTCTTCAAAAGAAACACGGGCCAGCGCCATAGAAAAACACAAACCTTGGATAGACGCCGCGAATGAATTGGGTTGTTTACAACTTAGAGTCAATGCATACGGAGATGGGACTTATCTTGAACAGCTAGAACAAAACGCTGAAAGTCTGTTTGAGCTAGCTGAATATACGCAACAATTTAACTTGGAATTATTGGTTGAAAATCATGGACACCCTTCCAGCAACGGTGCTTGGTTGGCGATGTTAATGGAAAAAGTAAATCACGCTAATTTAGGAGTATATGCGGATTTGGATAACTTTTTTATGGGCGGTTGGAATCACTCGCCACAAAGACGTTATGACACTATTCAAGGCTTAGAAGATCTTGCACCTTACACACGAGGTGTCAGTGCAAAAACCTATAGCTTTAAAGCCAATGGTCAAGAGGTGACGATTGATTATGTCCGTTGTATGAAAATACTCACCGAAGCGGGTTTTTCGGGTTATGCATGTGCAGAGTATGAAGGTGAAGGGTTAAACGAAATGGCCGGCAGTATAGCGGCCATTGCATTATTGAAGAAAACTAGAGATAAACTTTCAACGTCTTAGAGTCAATATTTACCTTGGCATGTTTACTGGTGGAAAGGTTTACTTAATTTGTGAACAGCATCAATAAATATCTTGGCATTTTCAGGTGGTACGTCTAAATGAATACCATGTCCAAGGTTAAATACATGGCCGTTGCCCTTACCAAATCCGTCCAGAATTAATTGCACTTCTTGCTCAATTCGTGCGGCAGGCGCATATAACATAGATGGGTCCATATTGCCTTGCAGCGCCACTTTGTCGCCAATACGTGCTTTTGCATCCGCCATATCTACTGTCCAGTCCAAGCCCACAGCATCACAACCAGTTGCTGCGATAGATTCCAACCACAAACCAGCATTTTTGGTGAACAAGGTGACTGGCACTTTTCGTCCATCATTTTCACGTGTAAGGCCATCGACAATTTTGTGCATATATTGTAACGAAAACTCTTGATAGTCGCGTCCTGACAACACTCCACCCCAAGTATCAAATACCATTATAGACTGGGCGCCAGCGGCAATTTGCGCGTTAAGATACAAAATAACCGAATCGGCTAACTTGTCGAGTAATAGATGTAAGGCTTGTGGATCGCTAAAGGCCATTTTTTTGATTTTGGTAAACGCCTTACTTGATCCGCCTTCAATCATATAAGTAGCTAACGTCCAAGGACTGCCAGAAAAGCCGATTAAAGGCACGCTGCCATTTAAATTTTTGCGTATGGTGCGCACGGCATTCATGACATAACCGGTTTCTACTTCAGGATCCTGAACGGGTAATTTTTGAATATCAGCCATACACGTCAATGGGCGTTCAAATTTTGGACCTTCACCTTCCTCAAAATATAAACCTAATCCCATAGCATCTGGGATAGTCAAAATATCAGAAAACAAAATGGCAGCGTCAAGATCGAATCTACGCAGTGGCTGAAGTGTCACTTCGCAGGCTAATTCGGCGTTTTTGCACAGCGACATAAAGTCACCTGCTTCTGCTCTGGTTGCTTTGTATTCAGGTAAGTAGCGACCTGCTTGGCGCATCATCCATACTGGTGTAATGTCAACTGGCTGGCGTAACAATGCTCGTAAATATCGGTCGTTTTGTAATGGCTGCATTGATGTCCTCAAACTGGAATTGATTACCCCAAAATTAGACTGAAGGGCTTAAAAGGGCTGTATTGTAGCGATTTTATCCGCTGAAAAAAGGATAAATTGGAGTATATTTAGTAAAATATGCGCTATATTCAGCAAAAACTTGCACCATAAGAGTTTTCTCTGTTATAACACTGGTGCGAAAGCAACCAAAAAACAAGAAACTCGTTGACGAGACCAAGACGCTAAAATATTCAAACCCCACTTATGTGGGGTTTTTTATGCGCTAAATTTACCTTAGGAATGTTGAGGGATCGTAATGTTTTTCTGCTGTTTTATTTCTTCAAGGGTATGTTGTATGAGTTGACCAGCAATGGATAACTTGGGCGGAATATTAGGTAATTCCTCTGGGTTAAACCAATATGCTTCGAGGATTTCTTTACCGTCTACCTTAATTTCGCCAGAGTCAAAGTCGGCTAAAAATCCGACCATTAGTGAGTGAGGAAAAGGCCAAGGTTGGCTTGAAAAATAGCGCAAGTTTTTTACTTGTATGCCTACTTCTTCAAAGACCTCTCTGTGCACTGCTTGTTCTAATGTTTCACCGCTTTCTACAAAACCAGCCAAAGTTGAAAACATCTGTCTAGATCGCTGGGGTTTACCTTGCGCCAGTAAAATTTTGTCGTTGTGACGAATAGACACTATAATACAAGGCGAAACTCTGGGGTAACAGCGATGTTGACAACGTGAACACTGCATCGCCATTTCCCAATCTATTTGTTGGGTCGCGCTGCCACACTGACCACAAAACCTATGGGTACGCATAAATAGTGCAATCTGCCATGCTCGAGAGGCGATACCGAAAAAGCTAGTGTGATTCTGCATTAATAAAGCGCGCATGCTGATAAGTGCTAGTTGTTCATGTTCAATATGTTCTTTGTCCATATCGATTAAAAAACAGGGTAAGTCTCCATGACTGCCTATTCTAACTATTTGTTCTTGGTAGGCATGGGCAAAACTGAGTGTTGACCATGTGGCTATCATTAATCCTGAATTTTCAACAGGTTGGACAATTTTTTCACCACTGAAAATTAACCAAATAGCTTTTGTTTCAGCTGTTACCGATATATTTTGTTCAATCATATAGTTACCAAAAACCAAATATTTTTGCCTAAGTTAACACAGTAAATTACAGCACCGAAGTATACTTTAAAAAAGTATTGCGTCACTGATGCCTACTAAAGTAGTAGCGCCTTACTGACAATAACTAGTGTAAAATGCGCAACCTACAAAAATTAGTGTTATTATATAACGGTTTGTTTTGAAGGAATAAATGTGACTGATACTGGCCAAAATCCCATAACAGATCAGGTGTATAAAGCTAGGCAGTTTTGTGAAGACAAAGGGGCCAGATTTACTCTATTAAGAGAAAAGGTTTATGCACTATTACTTGAACAACAAGGCGCTGTAGGTGCTTACGAGTTGTTGGATACTCTTAAACTGACTGAGTCAAACGCAAAACCTGCCACGGTTTACCGAACCTTAGACTTTCTTTTAGAGTTTGGACTAATACATAAAATAGAATCTACCAACGCCTTTGTTGCCTGTCACCATTTTGATTGCAATCACCCAGTTCAGTTTTTGATTTGCGATACGTGCGGTGATGTAAAAGAAATCCAGTCCGTAGGATTAAAAGATACATTAGATAAACAAGCTCAGTCTGTTGGTTTTAGAGTGGTAAATCAAACCATTGAAGCCCATGGTACTTGCGCTGCTTGCCAATAACCCCATTTTTATAAGGAAAAATTAGTCTAATGAACGCAGAGTTTATTAATCCTTTTATCGCTGCTTTACTCAATGTTTTGCAAACCATGGCACAAACTGAGTTAGTACCGGGTAAACCTAAGAAAAAAGGCGATGATCAAGCTGGGGGCGATATTTCTGGCTTAATAGGTATGGTCGGAGAGAATATTCAGGGCTCCATGTCTATTTCCTTTGAAGAGGGTCTCGTGTTGGAAATCATGCACAAAATGTTGGGTGAAAAACCTGAAAGTATAGATTCTGATGTGCAAGACATGGTGGGTGAAATCACCAACATGATATGTGGAGGGGCTAAAAACGAACTCGATCAGAAAGGTTACGATTTTGGAATGGCTACCCCAATAGTGGTTTCTGGAAAAAATCATACAATTAATCATCAAGTAGATGGAAAAAAGATGGTGATGCCATTTTCTCATGCTTCAGGAAATCTTTATTTAGAAATGTGTTTCAACAAGTGATAACAGTTTAGAAACATGTGGATCCAACAATCTATTGTATTATCCCCTAAGAGCAGGGGATATCATCTCATCACTGACGAAGTGATCAATCAACTTGAAAGCTTAAGGCAAATCGAAGCAGGTCTACTGCATTTGTTTATTCAACATACTAGCGCCAGTTTAACCATTAATGAAAACGCCGACCCCACTGTACGGCTAGATTTAGAAACGCATATCAACAAAATGGTACCAGAGAATATGGCTTATTATTTGCACGATTATGAAGGTGCGGATGATATGCCAGCGCATATTAAAGCGAGTTTACTTGGTAACAACCTTACCATTCCCATCATAGGTGGCAGTTTAGGTCTAGGGACTTGGCAAGGAATAATATTGGGTGAACATCGAGTAAGGGCTGGGAATCGTCACTTAATTGCGACGCTTTGCGGAAAATGAGTATCTAATTGCAATAAAGTTGTTGCTTTAAAGGTATGCATATATATATGATCGCGTAAATTATATGCTGTACAAATTTGAAATGAACAAGAAGGGACGAATTGAGATGAAAAAATTATTGGTTTTCAGTGCATTAGCTGCAGCTTTAAGTGCAAGTACAATAGCTCAGGCAGACGAAAATGAAAAGTGGGTTGCTGGCTTTATTGAAGATTACTCAACAGATCATGCTGAATCTGGCTTACCAGATTTTTTAGAGAATGGTGTTGGACTTGGTGCTGAATTTGGCATTAAATTTACCCCAGAGTGGGCTGTTAGATTTGAGGCATCTCATTTAGAGATTGACGCAATGCCATCAGACGCAACTGGTAGTCGTGTCGGTGTTGATGTGTTGTACTTTTTACCAGACGACTTGTTATATGCTTTTGGTGGTTTGAAAAACACTGAGATTGTTACTGGTGATGCGATGGTTAACATCGGGTTAGGTAAACATTGGAATTTAGACGACGATATAAAAATTATTACTGAAGTCGCTGCTTACCAACCTTTAGCAAGTGGCAATAGTAATACTCATATTGGCTTTAAACTTGGCTTAGCCTACGCATTTGGTGGATCAAGTGCACCTGTAATGCCTAAAAATAAAGACAGTGACAATGATGGCGTTTTTGACAATGTTGATAAATGTGCAAACACTCCAATTGGCACACGAGTAGATAGTGTTGGTTGTTCGTTGGATGCTGATGCTGATGGTGTTCTAAATACTATTGATATGTGCCCAGATACACCTGCAGGAACGAAAGTTGGTGCTAAAGGATGTAGTTTGGTTTTAGATACTGATCAAGACGGTATACTAGACGAACAAGATCAATGTGCAGACACACCTATGAGCGACAAAGTCGACGCAAATGGTTGTAGCGTATTTGTTGAGGAAGAAGTATCAACAAATATAAATGTATTGTTTGGTAATAATAGTTCGGTTATTAGTAATGATACCAACGCTCAATTCCAAGCATTCGCAGACTTTATGAATCGCTTCCCTGATACTGTTGCTGTTATTGAAGGACATGCTTCTGCACCAGGTGCTGCTGACTACAATATGATGTTGTCTCAAAAACGTGCGAATTCTGTTAGAACTCTTTTGATTAACGATTACGGCATTAGTGCATCACGTTTAACTGCTAAAGGATTTGGTGAAACTCAGTTGATAGATACGTCTAATACAGCTGCGGCAAATAAAATTAATCGCCGAATTACTGCAAAAGTAACAGCAAGTAATAAAGTGAAAGTGCAAAGATAATATTTATCGAGTACAAAAAAGAGATGCAATTGCATCTCTTTTTTTTTGTTTAAAATTGAATGCTAGTCTTAGTTTAGTATTCGTCTTGTATAGCAGGACCAGAATAATTATCGAAGCGTGAAAACTGGCCTTGGAACGTTAATCGCGATGTACCTATTGGGCCGTTACGCTGCTTACCAATGATAATTTCAGCTACACCTTGATCAGCACTTTGTTCGTTATAAACTTCATCTCTATAAATAAACATAATCAAATCGGCATCTTGCTCAATTGAACCTGATTCACGCAAATCTGAGTTGATAGGGCGTTTATCGCTACGTTGCTCAAGACTACGGTTTAACTGCGATAAGGCCACTACAGGTACTTCTAATTCCTTTGCCAAGGATTTTAGCGAGCGTGATATTTCGGCAATTTCTAGGGTTCGATTATCGCTTAATCCTGGTACTTGCATTAATTGTAAATAATCGATCATGATTAGGCTTATTCCACCTTTTTCACGGGCTAATTTACGTGCTCGGGTACGCACGTCCATGGGCGTCAAACCAGAAGAATCATCAATGAACAAATTGTCCTTATCTTTCAACATGGCCATAGTATTAGACATTCTTGCCCAATCTTCATCGTCTAGTTGCGCAGTACGGATCTTAGTTTGGTCGACTCGACTAAGGGATGCCAACATCCTCATCATGATCTGTTCAGAGGGCATTTCTAAGCTGAATACTAATACTGGCAAGTCTTCGAGCAGCATCGCATTTTCGCATAAGTTCATGGCAAAGGTTGTTTTACCCATTGATGGTCTAGCAGCAACAATGATTAAATCTGAAGGTTGTAAACCACTGGTTTTTTTATCTAGGTCGGTGTAACCGGTAGACACACCGGTGACCTCTTTATTACTTTTAACCAGCACTTCAAGACGATCTATGGTTTTGGTTAAAACAGCCTCGACATTTTTCGGGCCTTCGTCTTTGCCTGTGCGTTTCTCGGCAATTTCAAAGACCTTACTTTCGGCCATATCCAGGATTTCGCCACTATTTCGGCCTTCTGGGTTGTACCCAGTATCCGCAATTTCATGGGCAACCCCTATTAACTCGCGGGTAATTGCACGTTCTTTAATTATTTGTGCGTAAGCAGAAACGTTGGCTGAACTTGGTGTATTTTTGGCAAGCTCTCCTAAATAAGCAAAACCACCGGCAGACTCTAGTTCATCCATTTCTTCTAAGTCTTCAGAAACGGTAATTAAATCTATAGGATGACTTTTAGTTAGAAGGCGGACAATAGCGCGGTAAATGATCTGATGTGAACGATTGTAAAAGTCTTCTTCTACCACAATTTCAGCCACTTTATCCCATGCATCAGGCGCAATTAGCATACTGCCCAATACCGATTGCTCAGCTTCAATAGAGTGAGGCGGGATCTTAAGTTTTTCGACTTTAGCGTCTGCGTTTTTTTGTGGAACAGCTTTAACAGGCATTGATTTTATCAGCTCAAATACGGCCGATTAGTATGCGCTAAATCCCACTTAAAAGTAAACCTTGTGAGGCCTTAGATTTTATACCATTTACTTATTAAGGTGCTTAGAAATGGCCGAAATAAATCGTTCGCCATAACGTTCGAGTTTAGTTTGGCCAACACCGTGGATGTCTAAGAAGTCGATTTCCGACTCTGGAAATTTATTCGCCATGTCAGCTAATGTTGCATCACTGAATACAACAAAAGGCGGTACATCATCTTGTTCAGCAATTACTTTGCGTAAATGTTTGAGTTTGGCAAACATTGCGCGATCATAATCTTGCACGCTTAACTGTGCCTTTTTGCCTAAATCAAGGCTCAGTCTAGGCACCGCAAGTTGCAGCTTTTGTGTTTGTTGCAATATTGGCCTTGATTCTTCTGTTAGTTTTAATACTGCATTTTGGGTGATATCTACCCTAAGAAATCCTCGGTGGATCAGTTGATTAATAATGTTATGCCAATAAGCATCGGACTTGTCCCTGCCTATGGCAAAGGTCGTCAATTTATCATGCCCATTCTCTAGGATACGTTTTAATTGTTTACCTTTGAGTACATCAATCAAATATTGACTGGCAACAAATTGTTTTAGTCGGTACACACAAGACAACACTTTTTGAGCGTCAACCGTGCCATCAAATGCCTTTGGCGGATCTAGGCATATATCGCAATTGCCACAGTGACCTGCAGAATACTCAGCAAAATAATTAAGTAATATTTGTCGACGACAGGTTTGTGCTTCACCAAATGCTTCCATAGCTGCGAATTTTTGCAGTTCTACTGCATTTCTTTGTAGATTTTCACCAGTCGAAATCCATTGACGAATACGAGCAGCATCTTTTTCATCAAATAATAACAATGCTTCTGCGGACATCCCGTCTCTCCCAGCCCGGCCTATTTCTTGATAATAGGATTCAATACTACGCGGCAGATCAAAATGCACTACAAAACGCACATTGGATTTGTCTATGCCCATGCCAAATGCCACTGTTGCCACTATGACGTCAATTTTATCCTGGATGAACTCACGCTGAATTTTGTCGCGAATTTCACCTTCAAGACCAGCGTGGTAGCCAGCACAATTGACTCCGTGTTTGGCTAACGCAATGCTAAGGTCGTCTACTTTTCTGCGACTATTACAATAAATAATACCGCTACCGTCTTGTTGCTTAACAAACGCAATTGTTTGGTCTGTGGCCTTGTATTTGGTGACTTGGTTGTAACGAATATTAGGGCGGTCAAAACTGCCTTTGAAGATAAAGGGTTGCTGTAGATTTAGCTGTTGGGTTATATCTGCCCGGGTGGCTAAGTCAGCAGTGGCAGTTAATCCCATAATTGGGATAGCAGGGAATATGGTCTTTAGTTGCCCAAGAAGTCTGTAGTCCTTTCTAAAGTCATGACCCCAATGAGATACACAATGAGCTTCGTCAACTGCAATAAGGCTCACCACAAGCCCCTGCAAGCGATGGATGAACTCCAATTGCATAAGTCGTTCAGGCGCAACATAGATAAGTTTATATTTTTCATCTTGCATGCCTTTGTACACGTTAAACATATCTTGTGGTGACAAGCTTGAGTTTATGTACGCAGCGTTAACGCCATATGTGAGAAGAGCATCTACCTGATCTTTCATCAATGATATTAGGGGCGAAACAACAATTGTTAGACCCGGTAGCAGCATCGCCGGAATTTGATAACATAAAGACTTGCCGCCACCCGTAGGCATAAGTACTAACACATCTTTTTGTTGCATCACTTGAGAGATGACTTGTGCTTGCCCATCGCGAAAATGGTCATAACCAAATGTGTGTTTTAATACTTGTTGTGCTTGGGTAATGACAAGTGAAGACTGTGCGTGCTGATCTGACAACTGGAGCTCAAAAGGAATAAGTAAACCATAAGTTTACGTGTTTTTATCGTGAGGTTCACTTGCTAACAAAGAAAAAACTGGTCAAATTGCATATCTCAAAAAATATATGCACTGAGTAGGTAAATGACATCACAAGAATTACGCGCATTTGTTATCGATTTTTTTAACAATAAAATGCCATTTAATCAGTTACTCGGCTTTACAGTAAGCCACTTACATTCAGAACATGTTGAAATAACACTTGTTTGGGACGATAAGTTAATGGGAAATCCTGTACATAAAATACTGCATGGTGGTGTAACAGCAGCGATACTCGATACTGTCGGCAGTTTGGCGGCATTAATATATGGTATTAACGGCCTGACGGATGAAAACGCAGTAAAAGCATTTTACCAACAACTCCCAGATGGAGGGACTTTAGATATGCGTGTCGATTATTTGCGGCCCGGAAAGGGCGATGAATTTGTTGCAACAGCGCAAGTGATTAGACGAGGAAATAAAATAGCAGTATGCAGAATGGATTTGCACAATCACAATCAATTGCATATAGCGACAGGAACAGGAACGTATGTTATCTAATCACTATATAAAAAATTTAATATACACTTTTGCTCGCAATATCATTAATAAAGTGCTTTATTAATGATTAACATTTGTACGAAACTATAGTTTTATTTTAGTACATTTCTCGTGCTGAACTTTAATTTTTGAGCAGCTAATTGCCGTATTTTCAGGGACGTTATGGAAGCTTTTCATCACCACCTTACATTACTTATTATTGATGATAACGTCGTCAGCATATCCACACTCACCTCGCTTTTTGCTAAGAAATTTAATATTGAAATAGCCCAAGATGGCAAAACTGCTTTGCAAAGTATCATGCTTAAAGATATTGATTTAGTGTTGAGTGTAATTAATACACCGATTATCTCAGGGCAGGAATTGTGCACTTTTGCTAAAAACAACCAACTTACTGCACACATTCCGATCATGCTTTTGGCCGATAAGCCAAGTCTTGACGAAGAGGAAGAGTGTCTAGCCATGGGAGCTGTGGACTATATAGACAAAAAAAATCGAACAGGAATTTTGGTTTCTCGAGTGACTAACTTGATGACCATGGTTGCCCAACAGAAAAGGCTTGCTCAAGTTTCATGTACCGATGGTTTGACCGGGTTAGCCAATAGAATGCAGTTGGATACAATGCTAAACAAAGAATGGTATGCAGCAGTTAGGGGAAATCAATCTGTTGCAGCTTTGATTATCGACATAGATCATTTTAAGTTATTTAACGATGAGTTCGGCCATTTGGAAGGTGACAAATGTTTAAAAATTATTGCTTCCATAATCGCTTCTAGTAAGAGAAGAGAACGGGATTTTGCTGCGAGATACGGCGGGGAAGAATTTGTACTTTTGTTGCCTTACACTGATTTGAAAGGAGCTAAGCAGGTTGCACAGGAATTAATCCAAAATGTACAAAATCGCAAGATTAAATCTGCTAGGCAAGCTTCCCACCCTTTTGTGACCATAAGTTTGGGTATTTCTGCTTTCAGCCCAACTCATGCTAAAAATCCGGTTGCGAATCCAATTGACTTGATTGACAAGGCTGATATCAATTTGTTCAAAGCTAAGCAAGCAGGTCTTAATCAGTATGCCGCGTTTGTGTAGAGATATAAATTTAATAGTTTGTTAAGAAACCAACTAATATAAAAGTGCCAACCAGTAAAAGTATTGGCGGTTTAAATAGTCTTAGGCATATAAATCCGATGACCACTAACCCCAAATCGATGTAGTTGTGAACCGCACTAGTGAACACTGGGTCATAGAGAGCCAAAATCAACAAACCAACCACAGAGGCATTGATGCCAGCTGACGCGCCAATAAATTTCGGATGTTGGGCCAGTGACTTCCAGCTATGATTAACGGTCAAAAGTAATAAAAAACCCGGCAAAAAAATAGCCAATGTAGCCAAGATAGCTCCCAATAGTGGTGCACTTTCTAACCACTGTGCCCCCATAAAAGATGCCATAGTAAACATAGGGCCGGGCACTCCTTGTGCTGCAGCATAACCAAATAGAAACTGTTGTTCTGTGAGAGCTTCGCCAATACTAGTTTGCAATAGCGGCAATACGACATGCCCACCGCCAAATATTAAGCTACCGTTTTTATAAAATGTAGCGAACAGACCAACATAAGAATCATACTGACTTACCCCTAAGCTGATTAAAAATAAACTGATAAATAGCAACATTGGCGACCAGGATATTCTTCTTAGCGATTGCTTAAGGAGACCTTGCTTGGCTGGCGTTTTACTGTTGATTATGCCTATGAGAGACGCTATTAAAAACACTAACATTTGTGTATAAAAAGATTGATAAATTACTAATAATGACATACCTAAAAGCATGATTAAAACAGTCAAGCGACTCTTACAAAAACTATTAAACATAGTGATTACTGCATCTAGCACAATAACAACAGCTAATAATTTCAGACCGCTACTTACCGAAAGTAACCAACTAGCAGGATCGTCTAAATTTACAAATATGGCCAACCAGTACATCAATACAAATGAAGGTAAAGTGAAACCAATAAAAGCAGCGACTCCTCCAGCCAGCCCAGCTTTTTGCAAGCCAATAGCAAATCCAATTTGGCTTGAACCTGGACCAGGTAAGATTTGGCTTAAGGAAATTAATTTGGCATAAGCATCATTAGATAGCCATGCTAGCTTTTGTACAAAAGTGTGTTGAAAATAGCCGATATGTGCCGCAGGACCTCCAAAACTAATGCAACCTAGTAGCAGGAATCGCCAAAACACTTCCCAGCATAGCTTCATTTATTCAGCCCCTTTATCATTTGCATTTGCACTTTGCTTCCCCCACACTCCGCGCAATATTATCTAATAGTTATCCTAGGTCAAACCGTTGAACGAAAAATCTCTTAAATCGGGTGTTCTTTTTGCGTTAGCCGCATATTCAATGTGGGGCGTTGCGCCCATGTATTTTAAGTTATTAACTAGCGTGCCTGCTTTAGAAATTGTCATGCACCGGATCGTTTGGTCCGTGCTTGTGTTGTGTGTGTTGATATTTGTCCGAAAAAAGTTTAGCCAAGTAAGAGCAGCAATTAGAGACCCAAAAATTCTTAAGACGTTACTGATAAGTGGTTTATTGTTAGCCGTTAATTGGCTTTTGTTTATTTGGGCGGTAAATAACAACCACTTACTTGATGCCAGTTTAGGTTATTTCATCAACCCACTATTTAATGTTTTGTTAGCACGTTTGTTCTTGCAAGAACGTCTAACTAGGTTGCAGTTGCTTGCTGTTTTTGTGGCTTTAATGGGAGTGTCTATACTTATTTTTTCATACGGCAAGGTCCCTTGGATAGCCCTGACTTTGGCCATTACCTTCAGTATTTATGGGTTGTTGCGTAAAAAAGTGGCGGTCGAATCTATGCCTGGATTATTAATTGAAAGCAGTATGATGTTGCCTTTTGCTCTATTGTATTGGCTAATTGCAGATACTTCGAGCGGCAACATGATAGCCAATACTGTGGATCTGAATGTTATTTTGTTGCTTGCTGGCGTGGTGACTACCGCCCCATTGTTATGTTTTACTGCCGCTGCCAGACGTATTCGTTACACCACTTTAGGTTTTTTCCAATATATTGGTCCAAGTATTATGTTTCTACTAGCAGTCATGCTTTATCTGGAGCCTCTTGATAATGCGAGAGTGATAACTTTTGTATTCGTTTGGTCTGCTTTGCTGATTTATGTTTATGATTCCTATAGGACTTATCGGAAGACTAAGGTTATTTTAATCAAGAACGATTAGGGGCTGTTGATCTTTCATACGTCCTCGAGACTGAGGTCATTTATTTGGATACCGAGGCGTTTGCCTTGAAGT
>NZ_CAJWCF010000043.1 GCF_913020055.1 uncultured Paraglaciecola sp.
TGTTTGCCCAAAAAAACCAACGGCATAAGCAAGTTGTTCTTCTGTTCTAATTTGTTTAAACAAAGCAGGGCGAATAAGTTGTGATAACACTCTTGCCGCAGCTAAGTCAGCATCGTTTCGCGGGGCCAAATAAGCATCAATTAATCCTATGTCAGTCATTTCAATATTTTCTTGCCAGTTATAGATTTTCCCTGCTGGCACATGCAATAAAGGTGTTTGATAAACCTTTGCTACTTCACGTTCTTCAGGTAGTTGCTGCAAAACTAGATTGGATAACTCGTTAATATGTTGCTCAGAATAATTACCAAATGCAAATACCTGTAAATTAGCCTGTCTTAACAATTGATCTCTAAATAACTTAATATCCGAGGGGGAAATACGGTCAACTTCAGCCAGTAGTGCTTGGTCGCTAAATTCATCTAATTGCACCACTCGAGTAAACTTAGGAAATAATTGGTTGAGTAAAATTTGGCGTTTACTACTTTCAATGTCTGACTTAAAACTCGCTTTAAGGTTGGCTAATTCATCTTCACTGATATCAAATTCTACAATTTGTTTTAGCGCGCTAGCTAACAAAAGGCCTTGTTTATCAGTAAATCCACTGGCCGTAAGTGACAAACCATTAGACAAATTAGCGCCTAGTCCCATGCCCGCAGCCCCTGCTTCAGATTGAAGCTCAGTCAACTGTTGGCCTAAGCCACGGTCCAATAAGTTGGCCAATACATGATTTTTTGCAGAGGCTTTGGTCAAACCGCTGTTTAAATCAAGAGTTACCCTGCCCTTGGGTTGTTTAAACAATGCAGAATGGCCTAAGTGCGCTGTATGGCCCTGTTCCGAGACTAATTGCGTAGGTTTATTGATATGTTTGGCAGAGACTAAATCAAAACTCTCAGGCATCAAACCGTTGGCTCGTGGAAGGGATAAGGCGAACTGTTCAGTATTTTGTTGCCACTTCAGCTCTAACTCAGCACTGATTTCATGCACGCTGTAATTACCAGCGAAATATTGCATCTCTTGTTCGCCAGGTTGCTGTTTATCTATGTAGAAAATACGCGCATTATCCAAGGTCAATTGGTCGAGTACTGCTTGGATCACTTCAGGGTTAAAACGTTGATATTCGTACGCACTACTTAATACATATTCAGCTGGTGTATGTTGTAAACTAGCGGCAATTTGCATCGCATAACTATAATCGTTGGTTTTTTCTTTAAAGCGAAAACTATTACTTAGCGACTGTTTAATTTCAGTGAAATAACGAGGATTAACCCCTTTATCCCTGAGCAATGCTAAATATTTCAACACTGCGCCCATCACTTTGTCGCGGTTTTGTACGCCCGTTTCAGTTAAATCAATATATAAGGTGAAACTACCTGCATTACCGTATTCATCGGCATCGAAATTAGAATACACCGCATCACTTAAACCAGCATCACGCAAGGCAGATGCTAAGGTGCCGGGCATTTCGTTGGCGAGTAAATAGTTCACATAACCATTAGGTTTAACCGCGAATTGTTGGGCATTATTTTCAATTACAAAATTTATCCGCAATTGTTTCATGTCAGTTTGCGGAATGTAATGCACTACTTTTTTCAAATGTTCTGGTTTGGCTACGGCTACCGTCATTTTCGGACGAGGAGTATTTTTATTCGGAATTTTACCAAAATGTTGCTCAGCCAGTTTTTTCATCTCACTGATTGGCAAGTTACTGATCATCGCGCCTTTCATTAGGTTGGCAGAATAATAAGTGTTGTACATATGCACTAAAGCAGTCTGTAGCTTGTTATTTTCTTTATCAGCTAACGAGTCTAAATTACCCCAATTAAATTGTGAGATAGGATGCGCTGGGTTCAGAGTAGAACCGTTGAGTTGCTGCAAAATAACCCAATCATTCGGGCCTTTCATGCTCCATTCGGAATGTACTGCATTACGTTCTTTATCTGCATAACTTTCGTCTAAAATAGCTTCGTAGAAAAAACCACTAAATCGCGACAACGCATCTTCATAGGCGTCATTGTTTACTGCCACCATATAGTTAGTATGATCGAGCTCAGTATAGGCATTTTGAGTACCGCCATTGCGGCTCACAAACTCACTATAATCACCTACAGTGGGATAACTTTTAGTGCCCAAAAACAACATATGCTCTAGGTAATGGGCCAAGCCACCAAATTCTTTGGGCTCTTGTAAAGATCCGACAGCCACACTTAAGGCAGCAGCTGACTTTTCGATGCTGGGATCTGATACCAGCATGACTTCTAGCTGATTGTCTAAAATAATAGAAGCGTATTCTCGGTTATCAATAGGACTTTTTACGATTTCATTTTGCGGTTCGGGTTCAGTGGATATAGTGACGGACTTGTTAGTGTCAGTTGAACCGCAAGCATTCAGTAATAAACTAGCGCTAATCCAAAGGACAAGAGTGGTGTTGCGCCCGGTCGATAAAATCATAAAAATTCCTGATGTTAATACTTTAAAAATTTACAGTGTGAAAATATACCCTATTAGTAGCAATAAATAGGTATAAAAGACTGTTAGAAAATGTGTTTATTCAGAATAAAAAAACCAGCACTTAGTGCTGGTTTTTTTAAATACGATGAAGTTAGTTAACTTAAGCCACTGGGTCTTGGTCAGCGCCTTCTTTTTCTATTTCAGTTGGCATTAGGTCTTCTTTGCTGATACCTAATGTAAGTGCAACCAAACTGGCAACATAAATTGAAGAATAAGTACCAATTACCACACCAAACAACAAGGCGGTGGCAAATCCATGAATAGTCGCTCCACCTAAAAAGAACAAAGAAAGCAATACCAATATGGTAGTCAAAGACGTGACGATAGTTCGATTTAAGGTTTGCGTTAAAGAAGTATTGATAATTTCTTCAGCTTCGCCCTTGCGTATTTTACGGAAGTTCTCACGAATACGGTCACACACCACGATTGTATCATTTAGTGAATAACCAATTACCGCCAAAACAGCCGCCAATACGGTTAAATCAAACTCTAAACCTAATACCGAGAATAAACCCAAAGTCAGGATCACATCATGAGTTAGAGCGGCAACTGAACCTAAAGCAAAACGCCATTCAAAACGCAGTGCTACATAAATAAGGATACAGATCAAAGCAACTAACATAGCCAGTCCGCCTTGTTCAGTAAGCTCTTCACCTACGCTTGAACTAACATAAGAGCTGCCGCGCATTTCTGCACTGCTATCTGCTTGTTTAAGTGCTTTTAATGCCGCATCACCTAGTTCAGAAGACTTCACACCTTCCCGAGAAACTAATCTGATTAGTACGTCTTGGCTACTGCCAAAGTTCTGTACAACAGAATCGTGAAAGTCAGATGCTTCTAATTGTTTGCGAATTTGCACTAAATCTGCAGTTTGCCCATATCCCACTTCAATTTGGGTACCTCCAGTAAAATCGAGCCCCCAATTCAATTGGTTGATGGCCAAAGATGTCAGCGAACCGATAATTAGAAATATAGACAATATTGCCGCTGGTTTTCTCAGCGACATAAAAGCGATGGTCTCTTTCATATTTAAAATTTGCATGTTGGTGCTCCTAGATTGACAACTTGGTCAGACGTTTTCCGCCCCACCATGCATTAACGATGACTCGAGTCACAATGATCGCAGTGAACATTGAAGTGATAATTCCAATCATTAAGGTAATAGAAAAACCTTTAATCGGACCTGTACCTACTGCAAACAAAATCAAACCTACCAAAAAGGTAGTGATGTTGGCGTCTAATATAGTGGAAAACGCACTATCATAACCATGATGGATAGCCTGCTGGGGGCTTCGTCCGTCTTTGATTTCTTCACGTATTCGTTCAAATATAAGTACGTTGGCATCAACTGCCATACCTACAGTTAACACGATCCCAGCCATACCAGGTAAGCTCAGTGTGGCCCCAGGGATCATCGACATAATGCCAATAATCATGACTAAGTTGAGTGTCAGTGCAATGTTGGCAACAAAACCAAACTTCTTATAATAAATCAGCATGAATATAAGTACCGCAACAAAGCCCCAAATAATCGCTTGAGTACCCAAATCGATGTTTTCTTGACCTAGGCTTGGGCCGACTGTGCGCTCTTCAATAATTTGAATAGGCGCAATCAGCGCACCGGCTCTTAGCAATAACGCCAAGTCGTATGCTTCTTGAGGGGAGTCTAATCCTGTTGTTTCAAACTGGTTACTAAATACCCCGTTAATAGTGGCAACACTTATGACGCGTCTTTCTTCTTCAAAGATAAGTTTATCATCGGCATCTCGCTCACCCGTGGATTTAAACTCAATAAACACCACAGCCATGGGTTTACCCACTGCGCGTTTAGTGAAATTAAGCATCTTGGCGCCACCTTTGGAATCCAGTGAAATGGATACCTTAGGACTACCGTATTGATCTACACCACTGTTTGCATCGATGATTGAACTACCGGCAACAATGACTTTTTTCTTAAGTAATTGAGGGCCGCCTTTGTCATAAGGTAACAATTCAGAACCGGCTGGCACACGACCATTGATGGCATCACGTACATCATGTTCAAGGTCAACTTCGCGGTATTCCAGAGTAGCCGTGGCATTCAAAATTTCTTTGGCTTTTGCTGTATCTTGGATACCCGGTAATTGTACAACTATCCGGTCTGGCCCTTGCTTTTGCACGGTAGGCTCAGCCACACCCAGTTGATTAACTCGGTTACGAATAATGGTGATGTTTTGTTTAACGGCATAATCACGTGTTTCAGCAAGTTTTTGCTCAGACATACTAGCAAAGATAACTAACCCACTTCTTTCAACAAAAACGAAGTCTCGATTACGGTTTTTAAGGAAAAACTCTGCTTTATCTAAAGTTTCTTGGTCACGAAAAAATATCTCGACCCCATCGTCCAGTTGTTTCACTGTGCGATAACGAATACCTTCTTCACGTAATGCGGTACGAAAATCACCTACCATATCCTCTAGAGTCTTAGACAAGGCAGATTTCATGTCCACTTCCATTAGAAAGTGCACACCACCACGTAAGTCAAGACCAAGTTTCATTGGTGTGCCACCCAAATTTTCTAGCCAAGCAGGTGTGTCGGGAGCTAAATTCATGGCGACAAAATAATCATCGCCTAAGGCTTTTTCAATTTTTTCACGAGCAATCAATTGGGTATCAGAATCATCCAATCGAACGAGTATCTGTTCGTTTTCTAACACTATACTTTTACTAGTGATATTGGCAGCAGCCAACTCAGCGGTGACTTTTTCAACAACCGCTGCATTTACAACAGCATTTTTACCCGCAGATATTTGTACGGCATGATCTTCGCCATACAAATTGGGGGAGGCATATAAAGCACATAGGCTGACCACAAAGATCACCATTAAGTACTTCCATAGCGGAGTTTGATTTAACACAAGAATTTCCTTCCATTCTTCCAATAAAAAGGGGCTGAAACGCCCCTATTTGTCATCTACATTTAGATGGCTTTCATTGTGCCTTTAGGCAAGACCGCTGAAACGGCTGATTTTTGGATAACGATGTTGGTAGTGTCATTCAAAGCAATTTCGATGAAATCTTTTTCATCAGACACCTTAACAATTTTACCAACCATGCCACCTTGCGTCAGCACTTCATCACCTTTACCTAACGAGGTAACCAAGTTTTTGTGATCTTTAACACGTTTAGCTTGTGGACGATAAAGCATGAAGTAGAAAATCAAACCAAACACACCCAGCATGATCAACATTTCAAAACCGCCACCAGCGGCCCCACCAGCATCTTGTGCGTAAGCATTGGATATAAATAAACTCATAATTTCCCCTAATTTTTGTAAATTTTAATTATGTTAATACCAGCTAGTCTTTCAACTGAGGCACTGGCATATCTTTTTGTGCGTAAAATTCGGTGACAAAAGCATCGAGTTCGTTAGCGGCAATGGCATCTCGCAAACCTTGCATAATACGTTGGTAATAACGCAAGTTATGGATCGTATTTAAGCGTGCGCCAAGTATCTCATTACATTTATCCAAGTGATGTAGATATGACCGAGAATAGTTTTTACAAGTGTAACAATCACATTTTTCGTCTAAAGGGCCGGTATCCGTTTTATGAACCGCGTTCCGTATTTTAACAACACCGCTGGTAATAAACATGTGTCCATTACGCGCATTACGCGTTGGCATAACACAATCGAACATATCAATACCACGGCGCACCGCTTCGACGATATCTTCTGGTTTACCTACGCCCATTAAATAACGAGGTTTGTCTGCAGGTATTTGATCGGTGGTATGATCCAGCACTTTAATCATTTCGTCTTTAGGTTCGCCTACTGACAAGCCACCTATGGCATAACCATCAAATCCTATGTCTTCTAAACCAGCCAAGGATACATCACGTAAATCTTCGTACATGCCACCTTGAATAATGCCAAACAATGCTGATGGGTTATCACCATGTTCCGTTTTGCTACGCTTTGCCCAGCGTAGAGACAACTCCATAGACACCCGAGCTTCGCTCTCAGTAGCCGGATAAGGCGTACATTCGTCAAAGATCATCACGATATCTGAACCTAAATCACGTTGTACCTGCATGGATTTTTCTGGTGTTAAAAGAATTTTTTCGCCATTGATAGGTGAGCGAAACGTCACACCTTCTTCGGTTATCTTGCGCAAGTCACCCAAGCTAAATACTTGAAAGCCACCTGAGTCAGTCAAAATAGGCTTATCCCAGTGCATAAAGTCATGCAAATCACCGTGTTGCTTAATTATTTCAGTACCTGGACGTAACATTAAATGAAAAGTATTGCCTAAACAGATATGTGCACCTGTTTCGTCTAACTCTTCAGGTGTCATGCCTTTCACTGTACCGTATGTACCTACAGGCATAAAAGCTGGCGTTTCTACCACACCTCGGTCAAACACCAAACGGCCACGGCGAGCCTTTCCATCTGTATTATCTAATTCAAATTTCATTTATTTATCTCTGCTTACCGGAAAACAGTCCGATGGCGAAATTCGCTTGTTATTGAGCGCAAACATAATCTGTATGCAAAACCCTAGTTAACAAGCCATGCTTAAAAACGATGCGGGATTATATACGAATCAGTCAGAGGTTTGAAAACTTATCACGCTTAATTTGAGCCTCACTTGTCACTGATACCAATAGATAGATACTTTGTTCAAGTTTGTAACCAGCTCGACCTGCAAAATAGTGCAAACACTTTAAGCCAAAGAACATCCACAACATCCCTCTAACATAGTGCAGGAAAATCCATTATATTGGGTCTCATCTTTGCAAAACTAACCTTTTAAAACGGCGAAATCACTTGTCAGACAATCAGTTAGAGAATTTTGAATCCACTGAAGAAGTGCCAGAAGTCAAACCTAGTACTTTTTTTCAGAAGAGTTGGCTACGCTTGCCTACTCAAATGATAAGTTGGCTACGCTTACCAACTAAAATAATACAGTCCTTGCGTAAAAAGTTCTCACTGCTCACACTCTCTCAATGGATGTACCTTCTGGCTTTTTTGTTGCTCTTGGTACATGCCGAGCAAGACGTCGAAGAGCCCTCTGAATTATTATGGGTAGGGGCGCTTGCAGGCGTGGGTCTTGTTAGAGAGTTATGGCATGTGTTTAATCGACTTTGGGAACATATGTTGGGTAAAGGTTTGATCTTAGTTTTGTATGCCGCCACGGCTAACTTTGCCTTGGCCGTATCGGCTCTAAAAATCAATGTGATTACTGGTATCGAACCTGGACCTTTTGTTTTTACCTTAGGATTTGCCACCTTAATCATGTTGCCATTTTGGTTATTAATGAGTTCCATCATATTTTTTTCTGCGGCCCTAATAGCCGGTAATCTTTGGTTAGTATTAGGCATCTTGTTGCGCCTAATAAGAGTAAAAGTCAAAGTACATTGGGAAGATAAAGTATTTGTTTTTATTACCATGATACTCAGACTGGTATTAATACCTTATGTGATCATCTCGATTTTTTTCATCGCCACACCTTATGCCAAACAAATAGAACTATTTGAACGCCCCATTGCATTAATTAATCAAGCAAACTCTGATATCGAAAGTGAGGAAGCAAAAAAACTTAACGACGATATACAGACCAATGACACAGACACAGACACAAAAATGATCACCTTCTCTGTTTTTAATCGCCCATACAACATACCTGTTGACGAAGATGGTCAGATAAAATGGTTAGACAAACTCATTGCAGGCTTTATTTTTCATTTTGAAACTTATCCTAAGTCAGCTTGTAAAAAAGCCCCTGAACAACGTAGTTTACCGATTGATGAAAACTTACTTTTGTTGGTGAGTGCAGACGATTCCGATTTGGGTTACCAGTTTAGTGTTGGCCCTTGTGTGGGGAATTTTTCTGATGTTGAGCCACATGTGGAAGTTGATAGTTCTCCTGAGTAATAGTCGCCATTGAGGATGGCTATTACCAATACTGCGTATGTAAGTTCGGATGGGCTTTACGCCCATTCAGTCGAAGCTAGTAAATACGATATTTGAGAGCCAAAAGCACGCTGCGCGCCATCATCCATGATGGTTTTTGTCTTGAATCCCTTCAAGCCAGTTACTTTTTCTTCAACAGCTAAGAATAAAGTAACCAAAAAGAAGCCGCCGCAGCCAAAGTTTTTAACCGCACAAAAAGACTTATTTTAAGGTCGTTTCAAATGTGTCCCTCCAACTTCCACTCAAATGGCATCCATGCCATTTGCCCCTAAAACAAGCCTTTTTTATGCTGAAACTTAAAAGCGGAAGAGCAGTGGCGGAGCCACCAAAGATTATAATCGGCGAAGCCGATGCTTTTGTCTTTTAATCTACTCTCGCATTTATGTTCGCCAAATATTTCTGAGATTTAGTAGGTCAATTTACATGGATGTAAATTGAGTCGTAGAGTGCCGGGAGCACATTACGACGACCTGCTAAATCTCAGAAATAATTGGATAAAGAACATAGTTTGGCGAGCGGCCTTTTTTGCCTACTTTTTTTGGCTGTAGCAAAAAAGTAGGTCGCACAGAAGGGATTCTGTGAGAAACCTGCCACGGAAGGCAGTAAGCATTAGCGAATGCTTTATCTTCAAATAAAAAACCAAAAGCACGCTTCGCGCCATCATCCATGATGGTTTTTGTCTTGAATCCCTTCAAGCCAGATACTCTTTTTATAAAGTGCGTCCATGCACTTTACCTTTCAGGCCAGTTGAAGCTGTTCCATATTTATCCAGTAAATATGGTCAACAGCGAAAAAGAGTATCCAGAAAACGCCGCTCGCTACCAAAGTTTTTAACCGCATAAAATGGCTTATTCATGCGTTGTTACGAATGTATCCCTTCAAGCTCCACTCAAATGACTTCCCTGTCATTTGCCCCAAGAATAAGCCATTTTATGCTGAAACTTTATAGGCGAAACTGGACTATTTAGAAGCACGGCTTCGCCCAGTTGAGCATCTAGACAAGGACGTCGAGATTGAGTGCTTATAATCAAGGATGTGTGATTGACTAACTTGAAGCCTATCCCAGATATCTCGTGCTTTGAATACTCTGACTCTTTACGAACACCAAAGCTGATATCGACAAGGTCGATTAATTTGCGTTATTAAGAGGGTGCTAATATTTTGAATAATTCAAGTAATGGCAGTTATGCGAAATGACGGCAGCACGCCCAAAGCGGACTAAGTAACTTAACGGGTTGAACGGTATACTTGGTGGCAAATGATACGTTTCAGCGAACCTAACCCCGCAGGTTATGCGGCGGTAAATTTTCCTAATACTTTAGTCTCACTTCTCCACTTTTAAGTTCTAATTGTGTTTTACTTCGTGTAAGAATGATTTGGCGAAAAGAGTGCAACACTTGGTGTGAACCCCAATTCTATTTAAATTGCATGGATTGATTTAAGAGAAGAATGTAGGCTGTGTTTACATATAATTTCACTATCATTAAAAAATGGTCTTATTTTGTAAAAAATTCGTAACCTTTTATAATTCAAAATAGGATTACTCTATGCTAAACAGCCTGTTAACCAACCTATCCTTCAGATCCAAAATACTCGCAGGTTATGGCTTGGTATTGTCGTTAATGCTTGTCGTCTGTATGGTGGTTTATTTTAGCATCAAATCTCTCGCG
This sequence comes from uncultured Paraglaciecola sp., assembly GCF_913020055.1. Classification (GTDB taxonomy): domain Bacteria; phylum Pseudomonadota; class Gammaproteobacteria; order Enterobacterales; family Alteromonadaceae; genus Paraglaciecola. The sequence goes on from NZ_CAJWCF010000043.1 coordinate 10,135, forward strand.
TCAGAGGTTGTCTGGGTAGAACATACTCACAAGGTACTTGATACTGCATCACAAATAGAAGCAGCAGCCGTAGATATGGAAACCGGCATGCGAGGCTTTTTATTGGCGGGGCAAGAACAGTTTCTCGACCCATATAAGAATGGAAAGACCCGTTTCCATACTTTAATAAGGGAACTTTCAAAGACTGTGTCAGATAATCCGGCGCAAGTCGCACTATTAAAAGAAATAGAGTCCACCATTGATACTTGGTTAACCAAGGTTGTGCAGGAACAAATTGACATGCGGCGCCAGGTCGGTGATACCGTATCCATGAACGACATAGCCAATTTAGTCGGTCAGGCACAAGGTAAACAATACTTTGATAAATTTAGGACTCAAATAAAGACCTTCAAAGATAGAGAAAAGCAATTACTGATTGTGCGGTCAGAGTCAATGTCAAGCATAAAGTCAGTAGTGCTTAACTTCACTATTTTTGGCACATTATTAGCGATAACCATAGGGATTGCGGTTGCCCTGATGCTTACTCGACATATTATGAATTTATTGGGCGGAGAGCCCTCTTACATAGCGAAAATTGCACAATATGTAGCAAACGGAGACCTCACTTTAGATTTATCAAGCAGTACCTCTGACGTAGGAGTATTCGCTCAAATGAAAGCAATGGTTGCCTCCCTAAAAGAAAAAATTGTTTTAGCTGAACTGATTGCAGCTGGAGAATTAAATACACCAGTTGTTTTGGCGTCAGACAAAGATTTGCTCGGGATCGCATTAAAAGATATGAAAGAAAATTTAAATGAGACGCTCTACCAAACGCAAATAATAAGTAATGAAATCTCCGACGGTAGCAATAGTGTTTCAGCTACCAGTACAGCGTTGTCAGCTGGAGCGTCAAGCCAGTCTACTAACTTAGATACTATTGTCGTTTCTCTAAACGAACTGAGTGAGCAAAGTAACACAAATGCCAAAAATGCAGCGCAAGCAAGTGAACTAGCGGGTTTAGCACAAAATGCTGCAAGTGAAGGTAGTAATAAAATGAATGATATGGTTGTAGCTATGTCAGAAATATCAGAAGCCAGTAAGAGCATATCTGGTTTTATTAGTACTATTGATGAGATAGCTGCTCAAACCAATTTATTGGCCCTTAATGCAGCGATAGAGGCTGCCAGAGCAGGTGAGCAAGGACGAGGATTTGCAGTAGTCGCAGATGAGGTACGCAATTTAGCCGCAAGAAGCACCAATGCAGCGATAGAGACGTCGAAGTTAATTGCCGGCTCTGTATCAAAAACTGAGAACGGCAGTGCCATCGCAAATGAGACATCAGAAAGTTTAAAGAACATATTCGAAATTATAAGTAAAAGTTCAGGACTTGTAGCAGAAATCGCCAATGCCAGTAACGAACAAGCCATTGGTGCAGAATCGATTAATAAAGGGTTGGTAGAGATAGGGATTGTAACTCAGAAAAATAATGATGCTGCAATGGAAAGTTCCGCGGCTTCAGAGCAATTATCTCAACAAGCAGTGCAACTAAAAACAATGTTATCGAAATTCAAATTACGCTCATGACAAGTAACGCAGCTTTATAGGACCATTTGCTAACGCTTTCAAATGTTATTACTGCAGATAGTGCAATCGTAAGTTAATGTTATTCAAAACTTCACTGCCATAAAACACTTTACATGAAAATCACTGAGTTAATTTTTAGCTCAGTCTTACTGCATGGTGCAACTGGCATCCAAGATACAAATATTATTCTTCTTTTTTCTCCAAAAACATCGCATCACCGTAACTAAAAAAACGATACTCTTGTTCAATAGCCTGTTGGTATGCGTTTTCGATATTTTCTTTGCCACAAAAAGCGCTAACTAACATTAACAAGGTAGATTCGGATAAATGGAAGTTGGTTAACATCGCATCAACCAGTTGAAACTCATAACCAGGGTAGATAAAAATATCGGTATCTGAAAGAAAGGGAGCCAGTTCAGTTCCTGCCTTAAGTGCCGCTTGTGCTGCCGATTCAATCGAACGCACCGATGTTGTGCCAACTGCAATAACCCTTTTACCCGCGGCCTTGGTAGCTAAAATGGCATCAACCACTTGTTGTGATACTTCTGCGTATTCAGAATGCATTTGGTGTTCGAGAATATTATCGACTCGCACAGGTTGAAATGTACCGGCACCTACATGCAAAGTCACATATTCACTTTTTACACCTTTGTCTTTTAGTTGCTGCAGAATGTGTTCATCAAAATGCAAACCGGCTGTTGGAGCAGCGACTGCACCAGGCACTTTATTGTAAACAGTTTGATAACGTTCTTTGTCTGAGTCCTCGTCGGGACGATCAATATAAGGTGGCAATGGCATATGCCCAAATTGTTCAAGTAACTCTAAAACAGGTTCATTATTCAAAAATTTCAGCTCAAATAAAGCATCGTGCCGGGCTATCATTTCTGCATGTACAGAGCCTTCAAGTACTAATTTACTGCCTACTTTGGGTGATTTACTGGCCCTAACATGCGCCAACACTCGATGTTCATCCAACACCCGCTCTATTAACACTTCGACTTTGCCGCCCGATTCTTTTTGACCTAATAACCTTGCAGGGATCACTCGGGTATTATTAAAAATAAGTAAATCGCCTTGATCGATTAAATCGACAATATCTGCAAATTGTTTTTGTGAGACCTCACCGTTATTGCCGCTAAGGTGCATTAAGCGGCTACTACTGCGCTTTTCAGTAGGATAACGGGCGATAAGGTTTTCTGGCAGTTCGAATTGGAAATCAGATAGTTTCATAGTGGTCTCTACTTTATTTGCAGCTTAGTTTACGTATATTTTTTAATACCTGCAATCAACTCTGCATACCCTAATTGTATTGCACATAAATCCAACTGAATTATGCTTATCCCACAGTTAGATTATTGACGTTTTCTCCCAAAACTGTTCTTTGCCCGGTTCATTGATTCAATGTAGCCGGGCTTTTTTTTGTCTGAAAATAAACTGGGTTTTACATTCGTGCTTAGTCATGGTGTGAGGAATTTCGCGGGGTCGTTACCATTGCTTTAGTACTGTGATTGTCAATTGCATTGGATACCTAATGGACAATACAACCCTTTGGACTTTCAGGGGTATGCTTTGCTTTGGTCATTAAGCAACCTCCCGTAGCCAGTGTGTCAACTAGACTTCAAACTAGAACCCAATTAGTTTTATTCTAATGGGCTACCTAAATCAGCAAAAATGTCGATGATTTCATCTCGCTCAATCTTGCGCATATTTAACACATACATGATTTGTAACAACAAATCTGCACCCATAATGCCCTTGTTGACTTTATTTCTTAGGTTGTCTGCGCTTTGATGTATCCCTATATTAGATAGTCTGTCGCTAAGATCTTGGTATTTAGTACCACGCTTTGACATTTCAGCCTTGAGTAAACGCTGAACCAGTTGTCGCCAATCGGCAGCAAGCGATGGTACTGTACTGTTCGTTGTTTCATCTTTATTGTTGGACATATGCAAGTTTACCAATTAACCAAACGTGAATTATAATTTACATTTAAAACATATAAATATCAAATGTTGAAAAATATAATTTGACATATTAACTTTAAACTGACTAAACTGTGACACGTAATATCACTGATGGCTAACATCTTTGAATTACATGAAAGCCACGAGCTTAGTCATCAGCCTTACAGGAGAGTAGCCATGACTTGGGATCTTAACCAACTTGAGACCCTTTTAGCAGACAACCAAGATTTGGTTGTGACTAAAGAAGAAAATTGTTTGCTAGTAGCAAACAGTGACGGAATAGACGCTTGGTTAGCCATTAGTGGTGAACAAATATTGGTTGAATCACTATTATTTGCCAAGACTGAAGTCAAAGATTGTGCCGTGTTAAATGAAGAAATTTTAAAAACACACATGATATTCCCGCTTACAACTGTCGGTATATCGCAAGTTGCTGGTGACGAATATTACACAGCGTTTGGTTCACTCAGTTCACAGTCCAAAGCTGAGAGTGTGATGATTGAGCTAACTACCCTGTTTCAAAATGTCGAAGCATTTTTAGATGCTTATGAAGACCATTTGAAATAACGCTTACTGTATTAATTAGGAGAAAGAATATGTCAGTTTGGAGAAAATTAATCACTGCTGTTAAAGGCGGAGCAACTGAAGCGGCACAATCTGTAGCTGATAGTCAGGCCATTCGTATTCTTGAGCAAGAAATTCGCGAAGCCAAAGACGAGCTTCGTAAGTCGGATCATGCCAGAACGCAAATATTGGCCAAGTGTAAATTAGCCCAACAAAAAGTAGATAGTTTGCAAGCTTCTGTTGAGCAATATGAAGCCCATGCCCGCAAGGCAGTAGACACAGATCGTCAATTAGCCTTGGATTGTGCACAAAAGGTGGGTGATTTGCGTGCTGAACAAGACGGTGAACAGAAGTACCTTGATCAGTTTAAACAGTCAGAAAAACAACTAGCGACTAATATCAACCAAGCTAAATCAAACCTTAAACGTTTAGAGCAGCAGGTTGATATGGTAAAGGCAACTGAATCTGTACAAAAAGCACAGGTTGCAGTGTCATCACGCCATTTAGGTGCTAACAGCAAAATGAAAACGGCGACTGAGTCTTTGTCTCGTATTCAAGATAAACAAAACTTGCGTAATGCTGAATTACAAGCTGCGGAAGAATTAGCCACCGAAGAGTCGAGTGATGATTTAAGCAAACGTTTAGCCGAAGCTGGTATAGCTGGCGGCAATGCATCAGCAGATGACGAACTTAGCCGTATATTAGGCAAATAATTCATTGGCTTTTGAAGTGAAATAAGGCAAACGATGTTTCCAAAATTACGCAAGATGTTGAGTCGAGTGTTTGCCGAGATGCGCTGGTACAGTATTGTACTGGCGCTTCTTTTTTATGGGTTTACAAGTTGGGTTTTATTAAGTCTGGCGGGTGAAGAAACACTCACTCACTCAGTAGATTTCATTTATTGGTTGGTTGTTACTGGCTCAACAGTTGGCTATGGTGATTTATCACCTAGCACCACTGCAGGAAAATACTTAGTATCCTTTTACATTATTCCACTCGGTCTGAGTATTTTCGCACTGGTCTTAGGACGCGTGGCAAGTTGGGTATCTAATCAATGGCAAAAAGGAGCAAGGGGTTTGAAAAATTTAGACATTGAAGATCATATTCTTGTGCTGGGTTGGAATGGTCACCGGACTATTCGTTTATTAGAGCTATTAATCCGAGAGCGTGCCTCCATAGAGGATGATCCCACAATAGTGCTCTGTGTCAGAGCAGATATCACTAATCCACTCCCAGACCATATTGAGTTTGTCAAAGTTACCACTTTTAGCAACGACGTTGATATGGACCGAGCCTGTGTGGACAAAGCCCGCGTGGTGTTAATGGACAACCCTGAAGATGATCTAACAATGACCACCGCACTGTATTGCAGTCAGCGTAATCCAAATGCGCAAATGGTGGCTTACTTCAACGACGAAAGTTTAGTGGGTTTACTGCAAAAACATTGCCCTAACGTAGAGTGTACCCCTAGTGTTGCGGTAGAAATGTTGGCCAAATCAGCGTTTGACCCTGGTTCAAGCTTGTTACACCACGATCTTCTAGATATCAATCATGGACAAGCGCAATATTCAGTTATGATCCCAGAACATATTTCTTCACTGAAAATTGATAATATTTTTGAAACTCTTAAACGTAAATATCGTGCGACTTTAATAGGCATGTCTAAGGCCAATGAAAAGTTAAATATACAGGTCAACCCAGATCTCAACTTAACGCTTTCATCTGGAGATAAAATTTTCTACATCGCCGACAAAAGAATAACCAAACTAAACTGGGCTGATTTTGTGGAGGCAGAAAGTGTTTAGCAAATTATTTGGTAAAAAAGAAACCGTAACTAAACCTAAGGCACCTGAAATCATGGGGCTTTACTTAGGCGGTTCATTCGAACTCGACCCTCTTAAATTACGCTTAATGGAACCGGAATTGATGATTGAAAAGGCCGCTAGTCAGCACCTAATTCAAGCTGTAGGTGAAGTAAATCTAGATACGGGTGGCAAAATCCTGCGTTTTTACACCGATGATGATGCTTTTTTGCAAGTGATATTAGATGGTGGTGATACAGAAAATCATATAACCGATGTCAAACTCTGGTACTTTTATGAGACTAAAACCATAGGTTCACAAGAGCAATGGAAACAAACTATTGCTACGGGTATATCTAAACCCACTTATCAACTTGAAGATGCTGAATATCAACGAGTATGGGATGCAGTAGGTGATGAATCACCACCAGTTGCGATGACCGAAAAAACCTATGAAGAAGACGGTGATACTAGCGAAACCGATCAATTTGTGATGTTGTATGAACGTCAGCTTTCAGGCGACGAAACAGAAACTTTGCTGGTAACCGCAGAAGAAAAATTAATTAATAACAATTTTGACCGTTGTTTAGTGATCAGCACTGGCTTTAATATTGGCCAAGCTGATATAACGATTAACGGCTAACGGCTAGCGTTGAACGATTAAAGCGTATCGTTCGCTCACGTAGATACCACTCATTAAAAGAAAGGATAAATAATGGACGCAATATTAAATTCAATATCAGGTTTAGGCAATTTTGCCCTGTATTTTGCAGTGTCAATTTTGTTGTTGTTCGTGTTCAAAGTGGTGTACGCCTTTGTGACGCCCCATGATGAGTGGAAATTGGTTAAGGAAGATAAAAATCAAGCCGCAGCTATAGGGTTTGGTGGCGCTATGATAGGTTTTAGTATCGCCTTAGCGGGTGCCGTGGCCAACTCAGAATTTTTAATTGATTTTGTAGTGTGGGGCGTGGTGGCCATTATTGCGCAATCATTTGCCTTTGCTTTGCTACGTTTTACCTTTATGCCCAAAATAGCCGAAAGAATTGATAATAATGAAATATCAGCAGGTACTATTTTAGCAGCGGTATCTATTTCTGTTGGGCTGCTTAACGCTGCTTGTATGAGTTATTAGGAGAGCCCTATGCAATCCAATAAAACCAAACGTTCACAGTCAATCAATCTTGCCAGTATGCGTAAGAGTTTTAGTGTTAAACCTTTAGCTTTAGGTGTCACCGCGATTTTACTTTCCGCTTGTGGTGACAAACAAGAAGCAACGGTATTCACTAGCGTCGATGAGTGTACTAACGCTAATCCTGAATTTGCTGAGAAATGTAAAACAGCATATGAAGATGCAGTACAAGAAGCAGAACGCACAGGACCCAAATACAATTCTCAGAGAGATTGTGAGTCTGAATTTGGTAACAACCAATGCCGAGTTGTGCAGCAGGGATCAAGTTCGTTTTTTATGCCCTTCATGGCCGGCTACATGTTAAGTAATTTGATGTCGCCAAGAGGATATTACTCGCAGCCCATGTTTACTTCATATTCTCGCTATTCACCCTATCGGAATAGATGGATTGGAGCTGATGGTTATGATTTTGGTGATCAACGTCGCCGCAATATGCGTGTTAGCGAAAAGGCCTTAAAACCTAAACCAACCGTGAGTAAAACCATGAGCCGTGGTGGTTTTGGTAGTAGCGTAAGAGCCAAATCTAATTGGGGCAGCAGCTCTAAAAAAGGTGGTTGGGGTGGTTAAGACCAACCTAATACGCGCTGTTGTAACTCAATTATGCTAAGAGTTAGCATTGATGAACGTGCTAATTGGAAAAGAAAAGCCGAAGAATTCGGCTTTAAATTCCATACCATGCATGGTGAAGCTTACTGGGATGAATCGGCTTATTATCAATTTTCGCTGGAACAAATTGAACAAGACTTAGAACAACCCACTGAAGACATTCATCAAATGTGTTTGGCGGTGGTAGATAAAGTTGTCAAGTCTGAAGAGTTATTAGAAAAATTCCAAATCCCTCAACACTTTTGGCAACAAATTGCTGACTCGTGGAAACAGCAAGATCCTAGCCTCTATTCACGCTTGGACTTTGCTTATCATGGGCAAGGCCCGGTTAAGTTATACGAGAACAATGCGGATACACCTACCTCTTTGTATGAATCTGGATTTTGGCAGTGGTTATGGTTAGAAGAACAAGTCAATGCAGGAAAGATTGCAAAACAAGCCGATCAATTCAATTCATTGCAAGAAAAGTTAGTTCAACGATTAGGTGCTATTGGCAAACATTACAATATTAACCAGATGCACTTTGCCTGTTGCCAAGATACCGATGAAGACCGTGGCACAGTCCAGTATTTGCAAGATTGCGCCAAAGAATCAGGTTTAAGCGATGACTTCGTATTTATTGAAGATATTGGCCTCGCAGAGTGTGGCAGCTTTAGTGATTTACAAAACAACAAAATCCAAACTCTATTTAAATTATATCCTTGGGAGTTTATGCAACGGGAAGAGTTTGGTCAGTCGATTGAACGCGCACAAGTGAATTGGCTAGAGCCAATCTGGAAGTCCATTTTATCTAACAAAGCATTAATGCCAATGTTATGGAAATTATTCCCCAATCATCCAAATTTATTACCTGCCTATTTCGAAGATGAATTAGCCAAAGCAACAGAAACAAAATTGGTAAAAAAACCCATTTTCTCTCGCGAAGGCGCCAATATAAGCGTGATTGAGAATGGTAAAACAGTATTACATGCAGATGGGCCTTACGGTCAAGAAGGCTTTATTTATCAGGCATATTATCCCCTCCCAAAGTTTGGCAATAATCATACTTTGATAGGTTCGTGGTTAGTAAATGATCAAGCGGCAGGTATTTCGGTAAGAGAAGATTCATCGGCCATCACCCAAGATATGTCACGATATTTACCGCATATTATTTTGTGACAATTTGACATGACTATTGTGAAGTTTATCAGTCACACTTCATTCATTGGTTTCCACTGCGTATTATTTTAATAATGAATTCCATCATCAAACCTTTAAATCACAATCAACATATTCGTTTAGTGCTAGCCATTTTTGTTTTGTTTAGTGTGATTGAAGTAATCAACTTGTTCACCGGACGTATGCTCAGTCAACTAGGCACCATTCCTCGTTATGTGCCTGGACTTAAAGGCATTATATTAGGGCCTTTTGTGCATGGCAGTTTGCAACATTATTTTTCGAATATAATACCGCTGTGTATATTCAGTTATTTACTGCTGCAATATGGCTTAAAGCGCTATTTACAAGTCACACTATGGATCATGCTCACCACAGGTTTATTGGTTTGGTTATTCGCTAGACCTGCTACTCACATAGGTGTAAGTGGTGTAATTTATGGTTATTTTGGTTATTTAGTTTTGGCCGGATTCTTAAGCGGCAAATTTAAACTCATCATTATTTCAGTGTTAGTCGCATTTTTTTACGGTGGACTGATTTGGGGTGTTTTACCCTCTAGCCCTTTTGTCTCTTGGGAATCTCACTTATTTGGTTTTATCGCTGGATTAGCCGCAGCAAAATTATGGGCAAAACCTTCGCTCTAAACTTAGAATGCGAATACAATGTCCTCAAGCAATCAGATGAATAACAACAGGTAATCAATGTCCGACGCTAAACCACAAAAACAATCAGGCCTACTAGGTAATCTAGCCTTTAATATCATTATACCTGTGGTGATTTTAACCAATCTCAGCAGTGATGAATATTTGGGGCCTGCTTGGAGTATTGTGGCAGCGCTGATATTCCCTATTGGTTTTGGCATTTGGGATCTAAAACAAACCTCTAAAATTAATCCGTTTTCAGTACTTGGCATAGTCAGCGTTTTCTTAACTGGCGGTATAAGTTTGTTAGAGCTTCCAGCGGAATATATTGCAATAAAAGAAGCGACTATCCCTGGGATTATTGGTATTGCGGTGCTGATTACTCAGAGAACCAGTAAACCGCTTCTTAAGGTATTTGTGTTAAGTGAACAAATTATTAATTGGGAAAACCTCAATCAATCTTTAGCCAACTCTGGCACTTCTGATACTTTTGAGAAAAAAATGGCGATCAGCTCTTATATTGTCGCTGGTTCCTTTTTCTTATCTGCAGCACTAAATTACATTTTGGCTAAAGTCATATTAGTCAGCCCTCCAGGTACAACTGAATACACCGAAGAGCTAGGTAGAATGACGGCTTTGAGTTACCCAGTGATTGTGATCCCCAGCATGCTGATGTTGATTGCAGCGCTATGGTACATATTTTCGCAGATTAAAAAACTGACAGGCGAAGATCTAGAACACTTCTTGGCGGATGTCTAAGCCCGGAACTTATTCACTGTTTTAACCTAATGATAGTATCCAGCATAGCCAAAGAATAAGGCAGATATGATTAAAATTAGCGGCTTAGTCAAACAGATTACTGATGGTCATTCGAACAAAAACATCTTAGATGAACTCGACTTTCAACTAGGGGCCAATCAATCTGTGGCCATTAGTGGAGATTCAGGCTCGGGCAAGTCAACCTTACTCAATATTCTGGCTGCATTAGATAACGCTGATAAAGGTGTGATTGAAGTGGCAGGTCTAACGCTTAATAGCATGAATGAAGCGCAGGCCGATCAGTACCGCAAAAAACACTTGGGCATAGTGTTCCAGCAGTTTAATTTAATTGATTGTTTATCTGTTTGGGACAACATTACCTTCCCAGCCAGATTGAATGGTTTGCCTATTGGCAAGTACCACACAGAATTATTAGAGCAGTTAGGCTTAGGTTCACACAAAAACAAACTGCCGGTCAATTTATCTGGCGGAGAACAACAACGGGTTGCAATTGCCAGAGCCTTATCCCATAAACCCAAGTTAGTATTAGCCGATGAGCCCACTGGCAATTTAGACGACAACAACAGCCAACTGGTGAGTGAGTTATTATTCGGATTATGCAAGCAACTGGGCTTAACCTTAGTGGTTGTCACTCACAGTCCAAAGGTAGCTGCTTTTGCAGATAAACGATTATTGTTACAACAAGGACGGCTGCATAACCACCCAAATCAGATTTCAAACTTCGTACCTGCCTGACTATGGCGCCTCTACTAAAACTAATTTGGGCCAGTTACCAACAAAATACATTTCGCGTGGCACTGGTGTTAATTGCATTAGTCACCGCTTGCGCTGGCCTTAGTGCAGTATTGGTGATCAACAGCGCCGCAAAAAATAGCTATAAATCTGCTAGTCAGCCTTTTTTACAACAGGTTGAACACCGCATCATAGCGAAGACTGGACATGCCTTGAGTAAAGAGGATTTTGCATCACTTCGTCGTTCGGGCTTCTCGCAACTTATCCCGGTATTGCGTGGTTTTCAGAGTATTAAACATCCAAATACAGGTAAAACCCTACGAATATCACTATTAGGCATAGATACATTTTCGATTATCAGTTATTCCGCCAGTCACAGCATACAAGTCGCGAAAACTAGTCCCAACAGCACTACACAGGAGCTAGGTCAATTATGGCGCCCTCCCTTTACTAGTGTGATCCACCCTAATTTTGCGGCCGAGCTAAACGTTGTAAACGGCCAAATTTTATCGCTTAAAAACAATCAGCTTTTACCAAAATTAGCGGTTACAGCTATTGCTGGAATAGGACGAGAGATCGTCATGGACATTGGGCAACTACAACAAGTATTAGGCACATCAAAAATTAGTGAGATTTTAGTTGTAGGTGAAACAAATGAAGAACACAGCAAAACATTAAAAGTCGCCTTGCCAGAGCACCTTCGTCTTGAAAAAATCAATACTGGTGAGCAAGCGCAGCAACTCACAGGTAGTTTTCACCTTAACCTATTGGCAATGGCATGTTTGATGTTTGTGGTGTGTATGTTTGTTGTTATGAATGCCTTACATTTATTAATAATGAAACGCTGGCAAAACTTGCGTATCGCTCGTCAATTGGGCGTATCGAGAAAAAAAATATATTGGGCACAGGGAGCTGAGTTAGTACTAATTAGCTTAATTTGCGCACCACTTGGTGCCATTGCCGGCGTGTTCTTAGCTCAATTAGCATCGCCTGTTGTATCACTCACATTACAAAGTCTATTTGATGTGCGCATAGGTTACTCACCTGTAGCCTATGTAAGTTTAATGACTCAATGCTTCGCGGCCTGTCTTTTGGGCGCATTGGCCGCGGCCATTTTGCCAATGTGGCAATTGAATACTAGATTGGCACTTCGCAACTTGAGTGTCAGTGTTAACACAAGCCATCTACCTTGGTTGTATACCAGTATCATATTAGGCTTATTTTCGGTGACGCTAGGATATTTTTCTTGGAGCATGCTGATGAGTTTTAGCGCTATTGCAATAGGTATTTTTGCCGGTTGTAGCCTGCTAATTTATATCGTACCCAAAAGTCTAAACATGCTGTTCAACAGCCTGCCCAAGCACTGGGTGTTATTTCGATGGATGGCGGCAGATGGCGTGCGTTTATCGCAGAAAAGTAAAATTGCCTACTGTGCATTTTTTATTGCGCTTACCAGCAATATTGGTATGAATTTGATGGTTGATAGTTTTCGCCAAGCCACACAGCAATGGCTCACTCAACGCTTAGTCGCCGATCAATATGTATCAACTCCAACTCCAAAAGTGTTTACTCAGTGGTTAGCGACACAGGACATTGATGTAGAAGTAATCGAGCGCAAAGGCCTAGATGCCGTTTTGCTAAATAAGCCAATCAGTCAAAACAAAAATCAAACAAACATAGAGCTAAGATCGTATCCCAGCAGTAAGCTTTATCAAGAAGCGATGTTACTTGAACAACAACAAGTGAATGTTTGGCAAATATTCACAGAAGGAAAGGGAGTACTGGTTAATCAGCAATTGGCTTTACGTCATGGCTTAACGCTGGGTCAAAAGTTGAATTTTCAGGTTGAATCAAGTCAGCCTGAAACTAAACAAATAGTGGGGATCTATTACGATTACGGAAATCAAACAGCCCAAGCTTTGCTTGCGTTAGATTTTTTCTCCAAATATAACGCTAACACCTCTCTTTTTGCTCTGCATTTTGCTTCCAAGCAACAGCAAAATCTATTTACCAAGCAACTAGCGACTGCCTCGATATCGAATCAGGTCAGGTCAATACCAACCCGCGAACTATTGACCTTATCAATGCAAACATTTGAACGTACATTTGTGATTACAGATGGTTTAAACATCGTGACTTTATTAGTTGCCGCATTGTCTTTAGCTACCTCAGTGCTGATGATTGATCTAGATAATCGACCACAAAGAGCATTATTACGAAGCATGGGGGTGGGTAAGTATCAAATAACGGGGTTATCACTATTACAATACACTTTACTCAGTTTACTAACTTGTTTAGTCGCATTGCCATTTGGTATGGGTTTAACTTGGCTGTTGATCAACTTAATTAATGTGCAAGCATTTAGTTGGAGTTACCCCTTACTGATTACGCCTTATAAACTGTTTTCGGCTGGAGTGATGAGTGTGCTTTTAATCGTGTTAGTCGTCGCTCTTCCACTATATAAATTGAGTCGGCGTAAACTCGTTGAGGATATAAAATGTTTGAGTTTCTAAGCAAATATCTTCTGCTGATATTGATCATTGGTATAACAGCTTGCTCTAAACACTCAGATACCGGTGAGAATAACACCCAAGAAAACAGCGCCATATTTAGTGGCTTGAGTCGATATTCGATAGAGCAGGAATCACTGTCAAATTCTGCTGAAGCAAACGCACCTAAAAAAAACTGGGCTAATGTTGTCCCTGGATATGATATTTCTTTTCCTTTTGACCACGCCAGCCACCCAGAATTTGCGGTGGAATGGTGGTATATCACAGCCAATTTAACTGACACAAAAAATAATACTTATGCCTTACAATGGACACTGTTTCGGTTTGCCAGCGACACTCCAAACACACCTTGGGCTAACACCCAGCAGTATATGGGACATGTGGGGTTAAGAGATGGCGAACATGCTTGGTTTGAAGAACGTTTTGCCCGTGGTGGTGTGGGTAATGCAGGGATATCCACTGAACCATTTAATGCATTTATTGATGAATGGCAATGGCTTGCGCAGTCAGCCAAGATGTTTCCGTCGACGCTAGAATTGACAATCGATTCACAGATAAAGGCAAACTTGAACTTTACCGCAGACAAACCTTTAGTAAAACATGGCGAACAGGGTTTTAGTCGTAAATTAAGACACTCTGATCAAGCCTCTTATTATTATAGTCAGCCACATATTCAAGTGTCTGGGGAACTACAACTTCCAAATGGAATAGTTGAGGTTTCAGGCAACGCTTGGTTTGATCATGAATGGACCTCGCAATATATGAGCCCACAAGCCTTAGGGTGGGATTGGTTTTCCATACACTTTGATGATGGCAGCAAATTGATGTTGTTTAATATGCGCTCGAAGGGCACTCAGGATTTCTGGTCAGGTACATTAGTGACAAAAAATGGCGCAACAATACATTTAGATGAGTCTGCGATACAGGCAGAAGTAGTTAAACGAAATAAAGTAGAAGGGCGTATGTTGCCATTGCACTGGTCGATTCAACTACCTAAACAGCAGTACAATATTCAAATTGCGCCCATGCAAACCAACCAGTGGAACCCGGGGATATTTTCATATTACGAAGGAGGAACTGTGATTTCAGGCTCTCATACAGGAGTAGGTTTTATTGAACTAACTGGGTATTAGCTGGCACGTTATCCAAGCGTACCAGCTAGAAAAAGCCTACTTTTTGCCTTTTAATAACTCAAATATAGTTTCGGCAATTTGCGTATTGTCTAGATGTCCTATAAAGCGCTCACTTCCCGCACCTTTGGCAAAGACTTGTACGTCAACACCGGTATGTCCAGAGGTTGTCCAGCCAGTTTTTGAACGATTATCCAATATTTTAGAAATAGCTTTGTGAAAAGGTCTAAGCTTGTCAGATTTTACCCCATTGATGCTGGCTATTTCTTCATTGGTCAGTTCAAATCCCAGTAAATCAGTTGCCAACACAGCTCTGTCTTTCGCGGTAATTAATTGTGTGGCTATCTGTGCAGGTGAAGCCTTTAGATTTTTCAGCCACTCTGGAAACCAGTTATAGTTACCATTGGCGCCAATACTTAAACCACCTGTGCTGTGGTCTGCAGTCAGCACCAAAAGTGTGTCAGGATTTTTTACAACATATTGCTCTAACCATTCTAAGGTCAACGCAAGGTCATGCATTTCGGCCATTGCAGAACCAATATCATTACTGTGTCCTGCCCAATCAATTTGGCTAGCTTCGATGAGTAAGAAGTAACCTTGATCGTTTTCCAGTTGACGGACCGCCGCTTTGGTTAATGTTGGGAGGCGCATCTGGTCATCACTGTCTAATGCCCAAGGTAAACCTGAATCGGCAAACAAACCCAATAAAGGTTTACCCGCAGTCACATTATTAAGCTGGGTCAATTGGTCGACATATTGATATCCTGCCGCCTTAAACTGTTCGACCAAATTGCGGTCTTCCCTTATAAAATATTTCCAGCCACCCCCTAACATCACGTCAAAAGTAAACACACCATTGGTTTTTTCATCGAAATAACTATCGGCTATTTGGTCGTAATTATGTCTACTTTCGTTGTGGGCACCAAAACTTGCTGGTGTGGCGTGATTGATTTGTGAGGTTACGGCAATCCCTGTTTTACGACCTTGGGTTTTCGCGAGCTCTAATACCGTTTGAACGGGATTTTTATCCGCATCTACAGCAATCGCTCCGTTATAGGTCTTAAACCCTGTTGCCAGGGCCGTAGCACCAGCAGCCGAATCAGTAACATAACCCGTGTCCATGTCAGGATGCGTGCTGGCCATGCCTACCAATAATCTATCAAACACAGTCAATTCGACTTCAGGTGTATTCGGATTGTCAGCATACATACGATATGCAGTGGTATAAGCTGGACCCATACCATCCCCCACTATCATAATAATATTTTTAGGTGAATTACTGGCTAATGCAGAATGAGTTGATACTACTAATGCGGCTAATGCAGCTAATCGAGTCGCAAGTTGCTTCATCTGGTCTCCAATGATGAATATGATAATAAAAAAGTACTGTTAAATTATACGCTAGGTATAAGAGGAGGATTTAGTTAACTTCAGTATAAATGATACATATGAACAAAAAATGAAGGTATTAGCGTCTTTTTTAATAGATCAACTTCCGTCCGCTAGTTTTTCACGCATTCTCTGCTGAACTACATCTACTAACAAATCTGGCTGAAATTTAGAAATAAATCGATTACACCCCACCTTTTCAACCATTGCTTCATTAAAACTACCACTTAATGAAGTATTAAGTGCAATGAAAAGATCACTCATTCTCGGGTCTTGTCTAACTTCTGCAGTCAGCCGATAACCATCCATTTCTGGCATTTCAGCATCGGTAAACATCATCAAAATTTCGTCAGTGACTTTTTTACCTTCATCAGCCCAGCTCTTTAAGAGCGTCAATGCCTTTAATCCATCATTCTGCTCGATGATAACAAGACCTAACTGGGTAAGTGTTTCTCTCATTTGCCAGCGCGCTGTGGAAGAGTCATCCACTATCAATATTTTTTTGCCTTTTAGGTGGCTAGTAACTGTTTCATCTAAAACATCTTCGGAGATAGTAGTGTCGTACTCGACAATTTCAGCCAATACTTTTTCTACATCAATGATTTCAACCAGTTCATTTTTACCTTCAACTTCGACCTGAGTAATGGCAGTTAAATAGTTATTTTTACCTGCTGTGCTAGGTGGCGGTTGAATATCGCTCCATGATGTATTGATAATACGCATCACTTGGCCAATCAAAAATCCCTGCACACTGCGGTTATACTCAGTGATGATCACATTCTGTGCTTCGTACTCATCTTCATTAGTAGTGATTTTTATTGCAGACCTAAGATCAATAACCGGAATAGATGCGCCTCTGTAGTTAGTTACACCTTTGAGATGATGATGCGAACCAGGCATTTGATTCATTAACGGTACAGTAATGACTTCTCTAATCTTGAATACATTTAATGCAAATGTGTGCCGTGAGCCCAATTTAAACATAAGCAACTCAAGTCTGTTTTCACCGACAAGTTTGGTACGTTGATCAATTGAAGACATTAACTCTGACATACACGCTCTCTAGTTGATTTATTTACAATAAAAAACAGGTAATAGTACACCTGTAAACAGTATCAATAGTAGACACTTCCAAACAAAATTACCTAACAAACAGCCTAACAGCCTTAAACCATCATTCACACAAGCTATGATGAAGATACTTAATATAGATTATAAATATGCATAATTCCTATATAAGATGTTTATCAACAGCAACCCACTACACTTTATCGGTTGTTTTAATTTTTACCTTACTGTTATAGGAATATTCAAATGTCACAATATCAAAATGATGTTAAACAGATTGCAGAACTCAGATCAACCAAAGCGGGTGCTTGGAACGCAATCGACCCAGACTATGCTGCTCGAATGAAAGCACAAAATCGTTTTAAGACCGGATTGGATATTGCAAAGTACACCGCAGCTATCATGCGTAAAGATATGCAAGAATATGATGCTGACTCAAGCCAATATACCCAATCGTTAGGTTGTTGGCATGGTTTTATTGGACAACAAAAAATGTTGGCCGTAAAAAAACATCAAGGCACCACAGATAAAAGTTATTTGTACTTATCTGGATGGATGGTTGCAGCCTTACGTTCAGAGTTTGGCCCTTTGCCAGACCAATCTATGCACGAAAAGACTTCAGTAGCAGCGTTAATAGAAGAACTCTACACTTTCTTACGCCAAGCCGATGCGCGTGAATTGGGTGACCTATTCAGACAACTGGATGACGCCAAGCAGCAAGGCCAGGATACTACAGCGATCCAACAGTCTATTGATAACTATGAAACTCACGTTGTACCTATTATTGCTGATATTGATGCAGGATTCGGCAATGAAGAAGCCACCTATTTGCTTGCTAAAAAACTGATTGAAGCAGGAGCTTGCTGCATTCAAATAGAAAACCAAGTATCTGATGCTAAACAGTGTGGACATCAGGATGGCAAGGTGACAGTGCCACATGAAGACTTTTTAGCCAAAATAAACGCAGTACGTTACGCATTTTTAGAGCTAGGAGTTGATGACGGGGTAATCGTTGCACGTACCGACTCTTTAGGTGCGGGGCTGACGCAAAAAATACCTGTATCACAGAAGCCGGGCGACTTAGCAGCACAATACAACGCTTTTCTTAATGCCAGCGAAGTGAAATCAATCGATGAATTAACAGATGGTGACTCTGTTCTTAAACAAAATGGCAAGTTAGTTAAACCGGTGCGTTTACCTAATGGCTTATACAAGTTTCAAGAAAACACTGGTTTCGATCGCGTAGTACTGGACTGTATAACGTCATTGCAAAATGGTGCTGATTTGCTGTGGATTGAAACAGAAAAACCGCATGTTGGCCAAATCGGCGATATGGTAAGGGCGATAAGAGCAGAAATTCCTAATGCTAAATTGGTGTATAACAATTCACCTTCATTCAACTGGACATTGAACTTCCGTCAGCAAATATTTGACACTTGGTCAGAAGCCGGTAAAGACACTAGCAAATATGTAAGAGACGAATTAATGTCAGTTACCTATGATGACTCAGATTTGGCACTTGAAGCGGATGAAAAAATCAGAACGTTCCAGGCTGACGCGGCAAGAGAAGCGGGTATATTCCATCACTTGATTACCTTACCGACTTACCACACAGCTGCCTTGTCTACTGATAATCTAGCTAAAGGATATTTTGGTGACGAAGGTATGTTGGCATACGTTAAAGGTGTGCAGCGTAAAGAAATTAGACAAGGCCTAGCGTGTGTTAAACACCAAGCGATGGCTGGCTCTAACATGGGTGATGATCATAAAGAATACTTCTCTGGTGAACAGGCTCTTAAGGCCTCTGGTGAAGACAATACTATGAATCAATTTGACGCAGCCGGTTAATTATCTAGTTAACATTCGATAGCTTGCAGTAGTGACTGTAAGCTATCGCTATCATTCAATAAATCAATACCAAAAATAGTCTACCAACAAACTTCAACTCACAGCCCTTCTGTAATTAAAGAATAACCAACTGTTTTTTAACAATAATTTTATATTTAGAAAAAATATCAAATACTGATAACATTCTACAATTGCATCAGTTTTCACAAAGAGATAATAATCATGAATATTGCCAAGGTAGATTTAAACTTATTGGTTTATTTAGATGTATTGCTAAGAGAAGGCAGTGTAACTAAAGCCGCAAACCAATTAAGTATTACTCAGCCTGCAATGAGCAATGGCCTGAGAAGACTGAGAGATTTATTCAAAGATCCTTTATTGGTGCGCACCAGTGATGGTATGACTCCAACTAAACGCGCCTTAGAATTAAAACCTGTCATCCGAGATGTATTATCTAAACTTGAAACCACTATTCAGCCAGAAACTGACTTTAGTCCCCTTCAAAGTGAACGCACCTTTAGGATCATGGCCAGCGATTACGCTGAATCAACCTTGCTTTTAGAGGTTATCAGAAGATTAAATAAACAAGCGCCTAATATTACCCTTGATTTAATTACCCCCAGCGATGTGACATTCCATGATGTAGAGCAAGGTAGGGTTGATATGGCTATCAACCGATTTGAAGAGTTACCACTTTCATTCCACCAAAAAGTGGTGTGGTACGACACCTTCTCTTGTGTGATGAATAGTCAAAATCCCATAGTGCAAAATTTTAATCTGGAACAATATTTAGCAACCAAACATATATGGGTAAGTAAAACTGGTTTTGGAGTGGGAGTCGGTATCGACCCCAACGAAGTACAGAAATTGGGTTGGGTTGATGCGGAGTTAACAAAAATTGGTAAAAAGCGCGATATCAGAGTTTTTACTCGGCATTACCACGTTGCTTTGCAATTAGCCAAAGCACAAAATTTAATTGCTACGTTACCCAGTAGAGCGGCCAATATGTATAAAAATGATCCAGAGGTCGAAATACTTGCCCCACCATTTGATATTCCACCTATAGCGTTAAAAATGGCTTGGAGTGCCCTACTGCAACACGATGCTGGGCATATTTGGCTTAGACGATTGATAACAGAAGTGGGGGCAGAACTGACCACAACATAACGCTCATTTCTTACGTGAATGGAAAGAATAACTCACATAAATTAATGCGTATAATCCTAACAGAGTAAACTGAGGCTATTGTGAATTACTAAAGAGCAACTTATGCAAGTTGAATATATTCAAAAGGGTCGATTAAAGATCGCCAAGCAACTAGATCAGTTTATCACTCAAGAAGTTTTACCTGGCGCTCAGGTATCGGTTGATGAGCTTTGGACAAAGTTTGCAGATGCTCTACCAGAACTTTTGTCAATTAATCAAAGTTTGTTGCAAAAACGGGATAAGCTGCAACAACAAATAGATCAATATTGCAGCTCAAGATATTCAATTAATGTGCAAGAGTACAAAACCTTTCTTACCGAGATTGGTTATTTGCAAACTCCCCCAAGTGATTTTCAAATCAACACACAGAATGTGGATCCTGAAATTGCCACTATGGCGGGTCCTCAGTTGGTTGTACCCATTAATAACGCTAGGTTCGCTTTAAATGCAGCCAATGCCAGATGGGGCAGTTTATACGACGCGCTTTACGGCTCTGATATTATTGAACAATCTGAAGTTAAAACAAAGGGTTACGATGCCACCAGAGGGCAAAAAGTCATAGACTACGCCAGAAAATGGTTAGACGTCATTGCGCCACTAGAAACAGGCAGCCATGTTCAAAGCAAAGATTACACTATAAAAAACGGTACGTTATTAGTCACTTTGGTTGACGATACAGTAGTAGGCTTAAAAACACCTGATCAGTTTGCTGGCTTGCAAGGCACTATCGAACAACCAATCTGCATTTTAATTAAACACAATAATATCTATGCCGAAATTCAATTTGACCCAAACAGTGTTATAGGTCAACAAGATACGGCCAACATCAAAGATGTATTTTTAGAGTCCGCATTAACCACCATAATGGACTGTGAAGACTCTGTGGCGGCCGTGGATGCAGAAGATAAAACCTTAGTTTACCAAAACTGGTTAGGCCTTATTAAAGGTGATTTAACCGCCACAATAACCAGTGGCAGTAAACAAGTAACTCGTGCTTTGAATCCAGACAGGCAATATCTATCAGCAACAGGTGATACGTTTAGCTTATCTGGAAGAAGCTTAATGTTTATCCGCAATGTCGGACACTTGATGACCACAGACGCAATATTGTTTGATGATTTGCCCATTTACGAAGGCATTATGGACGCGCTTGTTACCAGCTTAATATCTAAACATGACTTATTAGGCAATGGTGCATTCAAAAATAGCCAAGCGGGCAGCATTTATATCGTTAAACCCAAAATGCACGGGCCAGAAGAAGTAGCCTTTGCCGATTTACTTTTCGCAAAAATGGAAACTGTTGCTAGCTTACCCCGTCATAGTCTAAAAATAGGCTTGATGGATGAAGAAAGACGCACCAGTTTAAACTTAAAAGCCTGTATAAAAGCAGCAAAAGACAGAGTGGTATTTATCAACACCGGCTTCTTAGACCGCACTGGAGATGAAATACACACATCCATGCACCTAGGCGCCTTTGCCACCAAAGCAACCATTAAAACTAGGCCTTGGTTAAACGCATACGAAAACTCCAATGTTATAACTGGTATGAACTCGGGCTTATCTGGTAAGGCCCAAATAGGCAAAGGTATGTGGCCGATCCCAGATAATATGGCTGATATGATGCAGGCAAAAATTGCCCATGTACGCTCTGGAGCGAATACAGCGTGGGTCCCCTCACCTACTGCCGCAACACTTCATGCATTGCATTATCATCAAGAAAACGTGTTCGACATCAGAAAGAATATTGACTCTGATGTCGAGGGTTTACTCGAGCAAATGTTAGATATCCCACTGCTCAATGATGAAAAACTGTCACCAAGCCAGATACAAAGAGAGCTAGATAATAATGTACAAGGCATTCTAGGTTATGTTGTGAGATGGGTAAATCAAGGCGTTGGATGCTCTAAAGTCCCGGATATCAATAATGTGGGGTTAATGGAAGACAGAGCAACATTGAGAATATCTAGCCAACATATTGCTAACTGGCTGGAGCACAAAGTCATAACTTCAGAACAAGTTGATAAGTCTATGCAGACCATGGCTAAATTGGTAGACGGTCAAAATTCAGCTGATAAAGACTACATCACCATGACACCTAATACCGCTGACTCGATCGCTTTTCAAGCCGCCCGAGAGTTAATATTCAAAGGTAAAGATCAACCAAATGGATATACTGAGCCGTTGTTGCATGCGAAGCGTTTGGAATTAAAACAAAAAATCAACCTTAGCAGTTAAGGTTGATCTAACTCTTTTGTAAAAACATGCTTACCAAATAGTGATTTAATCAATGAAATACCAGCTTTAATGGTTAAGTGGTACAGAAGAATATGCAAAGGCATTTTTTGAAAGTGCCCTCTTATCAATATCATAAACTCAGCCAACGAATAAAACCTTGTTTGGCATAATGGATGGTTAGGCCTTAGGGCTTTTTCGTAAATAAAATCTAAGAACATTATATTCCAAGGGCAGAATCGACTAACTTCATCTTGCACAAAATCAGGGATTTCAGTATTCAATATTTTTTGGGTGTAACGACAGGCTAAGAACAATTCCAACTCAAAACCCGTTTCTTGGGCTAGCGTAATCAGATCTTGCCAAAACACTTTATTATTATTTGTAGTTATTAAAGTATGCAAGTCTATAAGGTCCCTATAACCCTTCTTAACCTCCTCGTTAAAAAACAAATGAATGAGGCTATGCAACGTCATAGCAGCAAAAGACAATATTTGACATCCACTTTCAGTAATTACGGTATTCTTAGCAAACTTATCTGCGTCTACATGTCTGCCGGAAATAATCGGTACGATGTTATGATGCACATCAACAATGGTGCCACGCTGGCCATGCCTCAAAGGAGGGATTTCATGGGCCCACTTTCGATAATACTTTTCATCGTGCTCGGTTAATTCCTCTGACAACCATCCAAATAGGCATAACCTTTTTTCCATATCATCAATGGATTCTTTATTAGTTAATATATCGATATCGTTATAGATACGAGACTCACCGACTAGTGCACCGGAAAGTGTATAACCGGCCCCCTTCAGAAAAATAAAATATTGCTGGCTATTAGCCAACTCTCGCTTTAGCTCAGAAACCTCAAACAACACTTGTTTCTTATGGTTTTGTACAAGTACATCAGCATTTAAAAAGTGTCGTTGAGCTTGAGTAGGAATTCGTTCAAAAATACCAGCTTGTTTAAAAATCGAAGAATAACAAGCCAATAACTGCTGATTACGCAAAATCAATACCAACTGCTGCCATTGTTTAGGTGTATACATCAATGCAGTTTTTGGAGAGATAAATGCTTGGCACACATCGTCAGCAGACAGGTTACTCATAGTCGATAATTTCCTGCTCCAAAAACGCTGCCACTTGATCCAAGTCATGATGAAATATTTCAAATGTTTGCACGTTTTCAATTACTTTGGTTAATGTACTAAAAGCAGTTTCTCTTAAAACACTGTAATTAAAAGCATTTTCTACTAACTGCATAAATGCTTGGGTCTTATCCAATTGATATACCTGTAAATCTTGATTAGCACGGTAATTAGGAAAAACAACGCCTACCAGCTCTGCTGTGTTGGTTTGATTTTCCCAACTAGATTCTGGTGGGGACAGATGGATCACATCGCCTTTATGGGTATCTTTGGCAATATCCGAAAACTTACCATCAGGAAATAATTTTTTAGCAATATCAATTGATTGGTTTTTTAAACATATGGGACGAACAAAAGGTTCCACAGTTTTAGTGTTAGGAATAATTAGAGCCATTTCATCAGATAATAAACGCCAACCGTTATGAGCCAAATAGGCGGTCAATGTGCTTTTACCGGAACCTGGAGGAGCAGGGAATAAAATAGCTTTATTACCCTTAGCCAACACCGCAGAATGAATGATCACGTGCTGCACTTCATTGCCCGCAACTGTCCAGTTCATTCCCCACTCTAAAAATGCATACGCTTTTTGAAAATTTAAGGGTTTGAAGGGTTCTTGCTGATCACAAAAAAATCGGGCCTGAGGCTTTATAAATGAGCGAATACCAGAAGATTTTTGTACCGACAATTCATAATCTGCCACTTCAGTACTCTGTTTTCTAAAACGGCTACCGTAGATAGTAGATAGGTTATTAATAACTTGAGGCAGAGCGGTGTTAACTGAAAAAGAGAAAGGATGTAAATCAATAAAATAATTATCAGACATCAGATTTTTTTACTGTCGATTGGAACCAAAATATTTTTTTGGATGAGAGACTGTATTGCAATATTTCGAGACGTTTCTTTATCCAACACCGTATTACCAGACAATACCTTTGAAATTTCAGACTCTGACATCAAAATACTCAATGTTTCTCCTGAATGTATGTCTAAAAACACACAACCTGATTGATCAGAAAAGGAGTGCATTTGCACTCCTTTTTTTAAAAACTGAACCATAACAAACTAAACTTAAACAAAATATTAAAACCTTGTATTAACAAGCTCCTGGAACGGAAAATGTACTACCGGAGTATGTACTAATAGTATGATCTAGTAAGGCACCAGTGCTAGCTGCATCAGCCGAGGCCGCACGGTATAGGTAATCTGCAAAATCGGCACTAGTTCCGTGTTGAGATAAAACAGGATATGTAATACCAAAATTTCCGTCGTTAATAGCATTCAAATATATAACGATTAACCCTACATTAACTCTGTTTACGCCTCGATAATGTCCCAGTTGAGGAGGGGCATCAGAAGCTGAGGGATTAAAATGAGCATCAAATATCATCCCAATCGTCAAATCTCCGGCATCATCAACACCATTTCTTGACCTAATTCCACCACCAGCATTAAATGGGTTGCCATTAAAGATAGCAGAGAAACGCATTGATCTGTAAGTGCTTGTATTAAATGCACATGCATCCAACAACACAGTACTTTCACCCTGATTAAAATCAGAACCATGGCCTGACGCCACTATCGAACCTGCTATACCCGCCCAAGCTGAACGTCCCGGAATAGATGCTATGACCGCACCCGCTGTCGCTTTTTTTAAAAACGTACGACGCTGTGTGGTATTTTTAGAAACCGAAGATCCTATTCCCTTTGGATTATCAAAACTCATAATAATTCCTTAATTTAAATTTTTACTTATCTCGCCAACAAAGCAATTATCAAGCCAACAAGCAATTACTTGAAAACAAAAGACTTTTTCATTCGCCTCTGAAGATTTTGTAAAAAATACAGACACTTTACGCAAAATCATAGTCTTCATTCGATTTTTATCCCCTTACGTTTAGCAAGTTGTATCAAATATTTAACAGGAATGGCGTAACTGATCCCCGATGGTTTCTCAAGCACTGTCTCTTTAGACTCTTTTACAAAGACTTTATTTAATATTCCAATGACTTCGCCGTTTTGTGCATCATATAACGGACTCCCACTATTTCCTGGGTATGCCGTGATATCGAGCTGATAAATCATAAACTTTTTATCCAGCCTGTGTAAAATGTTCATAGACAACTGGCTTGAATGTTGTGTTGGAATCACATCTGGTGTAGTTGCTGCAATAATACCTCTATGTGTAGCAGGGTAAAGCCCTAAAACGGCCCCAATTGGAAAACCAGTTAATAAAACCTCGGTTCCATCTTGTGCATAGTTGGGCGATGAAAGTTTGAGAGGAGTCAAAGGACTAGGCAATTTTAAAATAGCTAAATCGTGTTCGCGATCTCTAGCAATTATTTCTACTTTGGCTATTTTGGGGTTTCTACCGGTAGCTGTAAATACGATAGGGTACTGCACTTTTTGTGGATCTAGCTCTTTATCAATTACGTGATAATTGGTAGCCACTAATGTACCGTCGCCAAAAACGAAACCCGTTCCTTGCAACTGATGCGTTTGCACACCTAATGCATCATATAAACCCACACCTACCACTGAAGGTTTTACTTTGGCTACAATTTCGGTGATTGAATGGCTATGGGCATTGTCACTTAATACCAACAACATACCTAGCCACATCTTCAAAAGCAATAATTTACGCATAACCATATATTTACAATACTGTCCGTGGAATATCTGAGTATAATCACAAATATCACAGTGCGATGCTAATTATATTTATACATTGTAAATACTAGGCTAAAAAGGTTCGGTTTATGAAGGTGTTGGTAACAGGTGCAGCAGGTTTTATCGGTTTTCACGTAGCGAAGAAGTTGTTAGCACGGGGAGACACGGTTATAGGCATAGATAATATAAATGATTATTACGATGTAAAACTTAAAGAAGGTCGCTTAAACGCCCTTACTGAAGATGCACTGTCGGAAAATTTTACATTTATTAAAATGGATATTGCCAATAGAGACCAAATGGAAACATTATTTGCGTCATCCGCTTTTGATAAAGTAGTGCACCTTGCAGCACAGGCTGGGGTGCGTTATTCAATCGAAAATCCCCACGCTTATGTTGACAGTAACTTAATTGGTTTTATGAACATTCTCGAAGGATGTCGTCACAATAAAATCAAACATCTTGTGTATGCCTCCTCTAGTTCTGTTTATGGCTCTAATGAATCCACACCTTTTGCGGTTACCGATAATGTTGATCATCCAGTATCACTATACGCTGCGAGTAAAAAAGCCAATGAATTGATGGCTCATACTTATAGCCACCTTTACCAACTTCCAACTACAGGTTTGAGGTTTTTTACGGTTTACGGACCTTGGGGACGTCCTGATATGGCGTTATTTAAATTTACCCAAGCTATTTTAAATGGTACCCCTATACAAGTATATAATTACGGAAACCATCACCGAGATTTCACTTATATTGATGATATTGTCAGCGGTGTTATTCTCTCTTTAGACAAGGTAGCCGAGGGCAATAAAAGCTGGGACGGAAAAGCCCCAGACCCAAGCACCAGTAAGGCACCATGGAAGATATATAATATCGGGGCACATAATCCAGTGAACCTTCTTAAGTTTATTGAAACTTTAGAGGAAGCATTAGAGAAAAAAGCCATAAAAGAAATGTTACCTATGCAACCGGGTGACGTTCCAGATACCTATGCAGATGTATCAGCTTTAGCAAACGATACTGGATATAGTCCAAAAACAGGCTTAACCACTGGCATTCAAGAATTTGTTAGCTGGTATCAAGACTTTTACGCAAAATAGACTGATATCATCTGCTGTGCATGTTGTTTATTATGCTTAAAATAGTAATTTAATTATGGCTATGTTTGTATTAACTGTTGTTGAACACTAAACATACTGTTTTTATTGAACTTTTCATCATTGTCCAAATATC
>NZ_CAJWCF010000044.1 GCF_913020055.1 uncultured Paraglaciecola sp.
AGGGTATGGCTGTTCGCCATTTAAAGTGGTACGCGAGCTGGGTTTAGAACGTCGTGAGACAGTTCGGTCCCTATCTGGTGTGGGCGTTGGATGATTGAGGGGAGCTGCTCCTAGTACGAGAGGACCGGAGTGGACGAACCGCTGGTGTTCGGGTTGTTTTGCCAAAGGCATTGCCCGGTAGCTACGTTCGGAATCGATAAGCGCTGAAAGCATCTAAGCGCGAAGCGAGCCCCAAGATGAGTCATCCCTGTACGTTTAACGTACCTAAAGGGTTGTTGAAGACTACGACGTTGATAGGCAGGGTGTGGAAGCGTAGCAATGCGTTGAGCTAACCTGTACTAATTGCCCGTGAGGCTTAACCATACAACGCCCAAGTGGCTTCATAAAAGAAGTGCTAAGCGTTTATGAGTGACAAGTATTAACATAAAATTAAGAGTAAGACTGAAGACATTCTTTAGCCTCGATTACAGCGAGCGTCTACATGAGTAGATAGTGAGCATCAGCTTTTACATATTGATTTATTGAGTGAAAGCTTGATAGATAACAGTTTTTGTCTGGCGACAATAGCGATGTGGCCCCACCTGATCCCATTCCGAACTCAGAAGTGAAACACATTAGCGGCGATGGTAGTTTGGGGTTTCCCCATGCGAGAGTAGCACATTGCCAGACTCCCAATTAAGTACAAAGCCACCTTTATCGGGTGGCTTTTTGCGTTTCGGAGGATTGGAAAATGGTCACCACATTTTAGAGTGGAAAAGGTGACTTAGTACTTAAGCGCGAATGCGCATTGCTACACAGCAGAAAACCATCACAAAGTGGATTCCCGGAGCCAAGCGTAGCTTATCTCGTTCCAGCGGTAGGAACTGTGTTCCTAAAAGACTCCGCTTCCACCCCCATGCGAGAGTAGCACATTGCCAGGCTCCCATTCTGAAGAAAGGCCACCTATACGGGTGGCCTTTTTTTTGGTTAAAATTTAGTGATCTCTAGATCTATTTATAGGTTTTATTGGCTAAATCTAATGGAAGTTACGGGATTTGGTATTCAGTTCTGCTAATAGATGGCTTAAATCCGTCAGTTTCCCAGCGATGATATGTATTACGTCACCATCTCCCCGCTCTAATATTCCTTTTACCTGCAATATGGTCGACTTTAAGTAAGCCTGTTTTTGTGCTCTTGAGGTGGCTAACCAAACGACTACATTGATGTTCCCTGTATTGTCTTCAAGGGTCACGAAGGTAACACCTTTGGATGTGCCTGGCCTTTGTCTGCCAATAACTAATCCAATTACGCTAACGTGAGTTTGATGTGCTTTGAGGTGCAATTGGTTTGCTTGAGTATGTTTGGGTAATAGCTTTGCCTTGTGCAATAACTCTATAGGATGAGTCGATAGACTCAAACCGGTTGCTACGTAGTCTTCTAATAGGGTTTTAGTCGCGCTTGGGTTAGGAATGTTGCTTATTGGAAATGACGCTTGTTGATTGAATAGAGGCAAATCGCTTTCTGCATCCATTAGTAACCAACGAGTTGCGTATCGATTATCGCAAAGTCTATGGAAAGCGTTGGCACTGGCAAGCGCTTCAATTATATGGCGAGGAAGTGTCAGGTGTTTAACATGATTGATTTCGGCAAAGCCATGCTCTGGTCGTTGTTGAATAAGTGGGTCAACACTTTTACTTGTTACACCTTTAACTAGGCGTAAGCCTAATCTAATTGCCCAATTCTTGTTTTGATATTCTAAAGTATGATCAAATTGTGATGTGTTGACACATACAGGCAATACCTCTATATCATGTCGTTTCGCATCTTGAATGAGTTGAGCGGGGGAATAAAAACCCATAGGCCAACTATTTAGTAAACCTATATAAAAAGCTGCAGGGTAGTAGTGTTTTAACCATGATGAAACATAAGCTAGTACTGCAAAGGATGCCGAGTGAGATTCGGGAAACCCATACTCTCCAAAACCACATATTTGTTTATATATTCGTTCTGAGTATTCAACTGTGTAACCCCTTAGTGACATCCCTGTT
The DNA here is from genome assembly GCF_913020055.1 of uncultured Paraglaciecola sp. GTDB lineage: Bacteria > Pseudomonadota > Gammaproteobacteria > Enterobacterales > Alteromonadaceae > Paraglaciecola. Next base: position 2,028 of record NZ_CAJWCF010000044.1, read on the forward strand.
ATCAACTTATCTTTAAAGTTTGTTAACTCACCAGTCTTCTTCCAACTTCCCATGGCGCGGCGTAATTTATCTGCTTCTCCGCCGGTAAAGCCCGCGGCTACCATGGCAATTTTAATCACTTGTTCCTGAAAAATAGGTACGCCCGAAGTACGTTCTAATATCTCTTTTAGTGCTGGAGACGGGTGCTCAATTGCTTGTGGGTTTGCACGATTTTGCAAGAATGGGTGCACCATCCCTCCTTGAATAGGGCCGGGCCGTATAATCGCTATTTGGATGACTAAGTCATAAAACGTAGTCGGTTTTAGTCTTGGCAACATACTCATTTGTGCGCGTGATTCAATTTGGAATACGCCTACTGTGTCGGCTTTCTGAATCATCTTATAAACTTGCTTGTCGTCGCCCATAGCTGTGATTTGAGCAATGTTAAAGTCATGCTGATAATGCTTGTTGATTAAGGCAAAAGATTTACGAATGGCGGTGAGCATACCTAAGGCAAGCACATCAACTTTTAAAAGCCCTAAGCTTTCAAGGTCATCTTTATCCCACTGGATCACGCTTCTATCTTGCATCGCGGCATTTTCAATTGGAACCAGATGATAAAGTGGGCCTTGGGATATGACAAACCCTCCCACATGTTGTGATAGATGGCGGGGAAAGCCTTTTATTTCATTAACCAGACTAACAAATTGTTTGCCTTGTGATGATGAGGGATCAAAACCAAGTTCAGCAATTTGAGTTTGCCAGCCCAATTCCATATCGCGGTGATTCATATTTTTTATGAAGAAATCTAACTGACTTTCGTTTATGCCAAATGCTCTGCCTATTTCTCGGATAGCACTTTTGTTTCGGTAGGTAATAACGGTTGCTGCTATGGCAGTACGTTCTCGTCCATATTTTTGATAAATATATTGAATGATTTCTTCACGTCTTTCATGCTCAAAATCCACGTCAATATCAGGCTCCTCTTGACGTTCTTTGGAAATAAAACGTTCAAACAACACTGATATTTGCCTTGGATCAACAGCAGTGATTTGTAGGCAATAACAAACGATCGAGTTGGCTGCTGAACCTCTGCCTTGGTATAAAATTTGTTGTTGTTGAGCGAATTGCACCACATCGTAAATAGTAAGAAAGAAATACTCATATTCTAACTCTTTGATTAATCGTAGTTCTTTAATGATAATTCGTTTGATAGCAAACGTTAGATTGCCTCCAGTGGCAAAACGTAAATGTAGACCTGTGATAACCAGTTCTCGCAGATACTTTGAGGCAGTTTTGCCCTTAGGCACCAATTCACTCGGGTATTCATAACGTAAACTCGACAAGCTAAAAGTACATAAATTGGCAATAGTGAGTGTTTCTTCAAGCCATGCTGACTGATATAAAGTAGCGAGTTTATTGATTGGCCGCAGATAACGTTCACTGTTAGGTAATAATTGACGGCCTAATGCTGAGATTGGTTTACCTGTGTGAATTGCAGTGAGCGCATGTTGTAGTGGTAAACGTTGTTGATGATGCATTAATACACCACCACAGGCGCAGATAGGTATTTTATGATCGTCACTAAGTTGCTCTACATGTTCTAAGTAGCGATGTTCGTTAGCCAGTAGATGCCGTTGATAACCTATCCATACTTTGTGTTTATAATGCTTTTTGAGCCAAGCTCCCCAGTGGTTATCTATGGCTTGAACGCCATTGGGTAACCATATGGCTAAACAATGTTTGATCCCAAGTAAGTCCCACTTATTGAGTTGGTATTCACCTTTGGGAGCGCGTTTACGGGCATTAGTAATCGTTCTGCATAACTCTGCATAAGCCAGTCTGTCAGGGCATAATAAAACTAGCTCAAGCTCCTCATCAAAACGAAATAGACTGCCAATGATTAACTTGATGCTAAGTTCATGCTCTTTAATCGCGGTGTATGCTCTGGCGATCCCTGCCACCGAGCATTCATCGGTTATAGCAATAGCTTGATAACCGAGAAAAGTCGCTTGCTTAACTAACTCTTGTGGATGAGATGCACCACGCAAAAAGCTAAAATTACTTTGGCATAATAATTCAGCATAGTGATTGTTTGTTGCCATCAACTAAACACCCCATGTAAATACCAATCACCCCGTGGCGTTTTAAACACCCAGTACCACTGACCAAGTTGATTGAAGGCTATAAAATAGTCACGGGTGATAGGTTTAGTGTCCCACCAACCTGTTTCAATGCGTTCTGGTCCATAAGCAATGGAGATTTTTTCTTGTAAGCGTTGAGGAGGGGTTAATAAAAAGCTTGGCCGTAAGGCATAAAGTTGAAAAGGTTGTATCGATTTAGCTAGTCGTTTGGAGTTTTGAATTGCCCGTTCAGGTCGATAATCATTGTTTAATGTAGGGGTGGATACGGCGTCTTCACCCAGTTTTGCTTGAAGTAGTGATATCAACTGTAAACGTGATAGTCTACCTTGCTTACCTGCAAATAAATCGCTTTTGTCCGGCGTTCTGATATAGCTGTTCTCTACTACTAAGCGGATCGCAAAAACAGGCGCGCTGAGTGTGATGTTTTCTAATTTCAACGATATTAATACTGCCCAATACTTAGCCAAATATTCGCCTTGCTGGGAATGAATGTTTAACTCGATCATTTTTTCATCCCTCTGGCTAAGAGTGAACACCAACGTTTGGGTTAACAAGTCACGTGCTTTTAAAAACTGCTCTAAATTTTGTAAAAGTTGATTTAATGGTGCTTGTAAAATCTGAATGTTTTCTATGTCATATAACAATTCTATCACTCGGTCAAAATGCTTCTTCGGATGGAAAAAATTAACAGGATGGGTTATTTGCGCCGTAAGTTTGCCAATGTAAGTAGCGACTTCTATATCAAATCGTTTGGCAACATCAGCAAGAGGAATTTTGAGTAGTGCTTGTATAGTATGCACGCCCACTCGTTGTAATTTTTCAACCGCTTTAGTTGTAAGATCTGTGTGCTGTAAAGAAGTGTTTTGAATAGCTTGTTTGATTGTATCTACGTTATCGGTTACCTGATCCCAAGCCCTGATAGCCAGTAACTTAGCGGCTAAGGGGGAGTGCCCTGTGGCATAATGAAAATTCACTTTTTGCTGAAGTAGTTGATGCTGCACGACCTGCCAGTAAGATGTTAAATTGCCATATAAATTAAGCATGTTATGTACCCGTAATAACAAACTATTTTCGTTGAAAAAGCAGATGTCGCTTGTGACTAAATATAGGTTTTGGGCAATATCATTAAGCCTATTTTTAGTGATTGCTTCTTGGTAAGCGATAACCTGTAAATCTCCCTTTAACATAGCTGCGGTGCCTAACCCCATGCCTAAACGAATGCCCGCTTGGTAAGCGGTGTGATTGAGTTGGCATACTTGATTAGTCTGTTCATCTAAGATCACATAAGCTTGTGAATGGATATTTGACTCAGGATTTTGTTGCAGCAATGCATCTAATTGTAAATTAGGAAAATACAGATATAGCCAAATGTTTTGCATAATAAAGTACTAAAAGTGGTTTATCCCGCGCGATATGCACGAGAGGGGAATAGCAACACATTGTTGTCTTCAGATTGGCTCAATTCAGGCCAATAAGCTCCCATATAGATATTAAATGGAGCATTAGACCAACTGCCTTTGCGCTTAGTTATTTGTGCGTTTATACCGACTTTAGAAGGGCTGAGTTTTATTCCTAAAGTGACGGGTAAAGAGATATGTTCTTGCTGAGGCTGGCGTATGATAAAAAGTAAACTATTACCTTTTTCTGCGGCCAATTGTAGGCGTTTGACTTGCGTGACTGATAACGAAACATGCCACAAAACCACACTGTGGCAGCAGCCACTTTTGAGACTCTGCTCGGCGCTCCACAAAACTTGTTTGTTTAATGAGGGTTGCACCACCATCACTTGATCGAGTGTAAAACCAAATTCAGCTAACATTTCGCTATTAATCGACATCGGTGGTGCGATAAGTGTGATTAATTCAGTCTGTCTTTGTTGTTGTCTAGTAAGGATGCTAGGCAGTAATAAACGCAACTCACCAATGCCAATTTGGCTGCGAATATCAATGACACCATACTCTGGAAATCCTCCTTGTAATGCATTATCTAATTCCTTAAATCCGGTGTGCTGTCCGTTATCAGAAGATTGAGTATGATTCGCCTGCCAGAGCAGGTTTTTATTTTTCAGATAAGAAATAGTAGGGTGCATAACATCACAAATATACTGTATTTATATACAGTATATTGAAGGTTCTAAAAGATGCAAGTTTGACGTTTGTTTGTTTACAAAGGGGGAAGATTTTAAGACAACATAACAATGTTGTTTCGTTGTTTGCAGATTTTCATGTGATTTTTTAATTGTTTATTATGAGGCTCTTAGCAGCCTAATAATCTAGTTGGCACGCAATAGGTGCTTATATTGGTCTAAGACCAATGGCTTATGTTAATTTGTTATATTTTAGCTTATTTTGGTCGATAACTTGATTGTGTAACTCATTTACATCATTTATTGCTGAAAAAGAAAGACATATGAAATTAATCACACTGCAATTTTTTGTCGTTCTAATATGTATTTTAATATTAGATTATTTTTCTACTCCATGGTGGTTGCTCGCTGTCGTTGCCTCTTCGCTGGCAGCAGTGTTTACATGGCTTGCTGGTCGTCAGGCCAATATCGCTGAAGATATTATTCCCCCCGAAAAAGATTATCAACTAGTTGCAAAACATATAAGCAAAGGTTCAAGTCGTATTGCTATTGGTGGGGCAATAGTTTCACATTTTCTGGATACGCTGACTAAAACGTTTAATCTTCAGGTTGATAATGCTCAGCAAATAGCTGAGAGCATTACCAGTTTGGAGCAGGGTAATGATGAGTTATTAGAATTTGCGGATTTAGCAGAAAATCAAATTAATGACTCAGACGAAAAAACCCAACAAAGCAAAGTTTTACTAGAGCAACTGCTGTTACAGCAAAGTACATTAGCGACCCAAATTGAACATGCTAAGGATATGTTATCGAAACTTAAATCGAGTGCAGAGTCCATAGGTAGTATTACCACCACCATTAATCAGTTAGCTGATCAAACTAATATGTTAGCTTTAAATGCGGCAATCGAAGCCGCGCGAGCTGGAAAGCAGGGCCGTGGTTTTGCCGTGGTGGCTGATGAAGTAAGAGACCTCGCGAAAAAAACGGCTGATGCGACTAAAGGTATCGACAATGTATTATCAGAGATAAATCAATCCAGCCATGACTCTGTTGAATCAATTGAAAAGGTGGCTGAAGCTAGCGGTGTGATGTCGGGTGTAATCAGTCAAACATCTAGTCTTATCCAAGATGCCAGCGTGTCGTCATCTGAAGCAGCTAAGGTGATGTCACAAGTAAAACAGAGTGTGAGTTCCCATGGAGAAACCAATCATGGGATCAGTACTAATGTGCTGCAATTGCATGAAACAACTAAACAATTAGAGCATGACTTAAAAGATGTTTCTGCGCAGGCTATTTCTCTTAGTAACCAAACTGAAGATATTTTTAGACAATTAGATGTATTTGAGCTTGAAGATGAACAAAATGCACAGGTACAAAAAGTCGCAACACAGTCTGCACAACAGATTGGTAAGCTGTTTGAATCAGCAATTAAGAATAATGAGATAACTCAAAGAGCGTTGTTCGACTTCAATTATTTGCCTGTAGAAAATACTAATCCGCAAAAATTTACCGATTTAAAACTGCCTAGCATTCAGGAACCAATTCTTGAAAAACAACCCTTTATTATTTTTGCTGGCGCCGTGGATAAAAATGGTTACTTCCCAACACACAATAAAAAATACAGTAAAGCCATGACGGGAAATTATGAGCAAGATTTAGTCAATAGTCGTACTAAGCGTATTTTTAATGACTATACGGGCGCAAGGTGTGGGAAAAACACTGAAAAATTCTTGTTGCAAACATACAAGCGTGACACTGGGGAAGTGATGCACGATTTGTCATTGCCCATATATGTAGATGGTAAACATTGGGGCGGTTTTAGAATTGGCTATCGCGCGGTCGAGTAAAACGAGAAATTTAGTTAAGGCATATCCCTAAGTTTTTTCTTTGCTGAGAATTATTTAATGCCTGTTAGACTAAGACGTATCTTGTTTAACTAATTAGGGGGACACTGATGCAATATTGGTTGTTTAAAACAGAGCCTGATGCCTTCAGTATTGATGACTTAATAGCGATGCCTAACCAAACAGAACATTGGGATGGGATCCGTAATTATCAGGCTCGTAACTTTTTACGTGATGAGGTTAAGCTTGGGGATCAGGTTTTTATTTACCATTCTAGCTGTAAAGACGTTGGGATAGTTGGGGTCGCTGAGGTGGTAAAAGAAGGTTATGTCGATCACACTCAATTTGATCCTGAAAGTAAATACTTTGACCCAAAGTCACCCAAAGACAAACCTAGATGGATGATGGTTGATATTCAATTCAAGCAAAAATTTTCGAAAATCTTACCTCTTAAAACAATCAAAAACATGCCAGAAATCACCGATATAGGATTAGTGAAAAAGGGAGGCCGGTTATCCATTATGCCAGTGCAGCAAACAGAGTTTGAATGTTTATTAAGTCGATGCCAAGGTGCAGGCTAGCTAATAGTTGGGTTGGTTTCTTCTACTTCTGGTTGAGTTTTAACCTTATCTGAAACCAAATTCCCACAAGCTGCAATAAAACCATCTACCGTATTTTTACACCAAGGCACCCTTACTTCAGAAGGTTGACGAGCAATAAATTGGCTGACAAATTCAATTGTCAGCGCTTGACCTTTAAGTGCTTTGCGCACAGCTACTTCTACTGTTTCATTGTGTTGGCAGCATTGCACAATAATAAATTGAAAATTTTCAAGAACAAAATGTGCGATGTCATAGTCTTGGCGTTTGATAAGTCCATGACTATTAAGTGCAGCCAACTTAGTCTGAAAAACATATTGTAGTTGTGTAGACATAGCCATCACTATGCCCAAAGAGTATTTATTTTGTGATTGAAGTAACTTGTGAGCGCGTTTAATTTGTTTTAGCTCTCGCTGAGTACTTTTACCATTCATCACCATAAAGATGAGTGCCAAAATTAATAAAGCAATTACACCGAACTCAATCATTAATAACCTCGAAGAATAAAACTTCTTTATTGTTGTGTAATAAAATTTTGAATGTTTTCTTCCAAAATAGACAAGGGAACCGACCCATGTTCTAACACCGCATGATGAAATGTGCGTATATCAAAGTTATCGCCTAAAGCTTGCTCAGCTTGTTCCCGTAATTTTTTTATCGTCAACTCACCTATTTTGTATGATAACGCTTGGGCTGGCCAAGATATGTAACGGTCAATCTCAGTTGTGACATTATGCTCGGATAACGCAGTGTTCTCTAACATAAAATCGATTGCTCTTTGTCTTGACCAACCTTTGATATGCATACCTGTATCTACCACTAAGCGGCAAGCGCGCCACATTTCATAACTTAATCTACCAAATTCATCGTAGGGATCGTTATACATTCCCACTTCTTTACCCAAAAATTCTGAATATAATCCCCACCCTTCGCCAAATGCAGAAATATAGGTATAACGTCGCACTTCAGGTAAATCCTGCATTTCTCTAGATAAAGATATTTGCAAATGATGGCCCGGTACGGCTTCGTGTAACGTTAACGCAGTAAGTGCGTATAAAGGTCTTTTGTCTAAGGCGTAGGTATTAACCCAGTAATAACCAGGTTGGTTATCTTTGGTGGGGGAAATATAACGCCCTGTTGTGTATTTCGGTGCGATACTTTTAGGTACTGGCTCCACACCGTATGGCGTGCGGGGTAAATAATTAAATAGTTGAGGTAGCTTGGCATCCATCTTTTTGGCGATATATGAAGCTTGTTTAATCAGTTCATCTGCTGTTTGAGCATAAAACTTTTTGTCAGTCCGTAAATATTGAATGAATTGGTTTATATCGCCGTCGTATTCAAGCTGATTGACTATGCTCTGCATTTCGCCACGAATACGCTTCACCTCACTCAAACCTAATGAATGAATATCATCTACCGACATGTTAGTCGTGGTATAAAAATCACTACGGTTTTGATAAAAGGCGGCACCATTTGGTAAAGACTTAGCGGCGATATTTTCTTTACTATTGGGAATATAGTCAGTGATTAAAAAGTCATAAAATTTTTGGTAAGCAGCAAATACCTGGTTTGTGATAATTTCACTAGCATGCTCACGTAATTTTTGTTGTTGCATGGAGTCAACGTTAGCATCCTGAAAATCTTTAAAGGGTACATAAAATACACTGTCTTCATGTGAGTCATGTATAAAGGCTTTGACTGAATCTTCAAAACCTTGCAGTACTACTTTAGGTTGCACAAAACCAGTTTGTAGACCTTTTTTCATCCAATAAATTTGTTGTTCAAAATAAGTGGGGAATTGCGCAAGCCGAGCTAAGTAATTTTGATAGTCAACCATGTTTTTAAAGCGACTAGAGCGAGGTAAAAACGCTAATCCACTATGAAAGCCCGACTCTGCTGTAAGTGGCATATAGTGCGCGTTAAAACGGTATTGGTCGACATAGTTTTGTAAACGTCTTTGTTGAATTAATAAGCTGATTTGTTCAGCCCTGCTTAACTTGGCTTTATCAATCTGGGACAGTTTTTTTAAGAAATCGTGATATCGAGAGTCTTGTTTCGCCAGCGCTTTAGGAGTGATATCAGCCAATTTGTCATCAAAGTCATGTATGCCTTGTCGCGTTGCTAGGATAGGGCTAATAGACAATTCATATTGCCAAATTTCATCGAGCAACGGCTGTAACTTAGTGGCTACTGAAGCAGAACATACGTAGGAAAAAAGGCTCAATAACAATAAACAGCAAAACTTTTTCATATCTCTACCCTTGAGTAAATGGCTTTTATTTAGGTGTGTTTTTAGGTGTATAAATTGGAGTAGGGAAGGCTGTCACCTTATCTGACAATGCGCTGATTTTTGAGGTGCCTTGTTTTTTCACTTCATCTATACGTAACACGCTATGCATAGGAACGTATGTACGCGTGACATCAGCAAACTCATCTTTAAGTTTTTCGTGACTAGGGTCTAGCACTAAACTGGTGTGGGTATCCCAAACAAAGTCACCTATTTCGATAAATCCAAACATGCTTCCTTGGCAAACTTCTCGAACATAAAGTTCATAACGTTCACCATTGGCGATAAATTGGATGCGGAACAAATGTTTTTCACTGGACATAATAACCACTCAATATATTAAGTTACTTCCCCGTAACACTATACGGGATAAAAATAGGATGTGACACGTTACCTATCAATGGAGATGGACTGGCCAATAGCAAGGCTGATAAAAGCTTGTGCTGTGATATTTTTATCGAGCAGTAACCTAATGCGTTATTTATTGATCATTAGAAAGAAAATAAGCGAGCGGCAGAAAAATTTAAATTATTGTCTAACTGCTAAAGGGCCTAATAAAGCCTGAGTGGCCAGTTGTAATTCATCAGTATCACCAGCCAAAATAGCATTGACGGCAAAACCCTGAACATAACTGGTTAACTGCAGTGCGGTTGACTCTATATTAATATGAGCATGTACTTGACCTAAACCTTGAGCCTTTTCTAAGCAACCAATAAAATCTATTTGTAATCGGTCTAGATAGTGGCGGCCTATTTGTTGTACTTTTTGATCATCAAAGCCCAATTCGGTAATGCAGTTGATCAACAAGCACCCTTTGCCTTTGATATGTTCAACGTAATCAGTAAAAAATGCACTAATAGAATCAAGCCCTTGATTAGATTCTAAATGTTGCATTACTTTATGTAGATGCACGGTTTGATAGTGTTTTAACACCATGTAAAGAAAAGTTTGCTTACTGCCAAATTCAATATAGAACCCCCTTCTATTGAAGTCAGTTCTGGCAATAATTTCATCCATAATGGCGCCGTGATAGCCATGTTCCAAAAAGACATCAATGGCTTGGCTTAATACGGCATCAACGTTGTATTGGGCTTTACGTGGCATAGTAATCAACTAGTCTTGGCAGAATATGTGTTCTTCACAGGGTAGCCGAGTTAAATTATCTGTCAAGGTTGTAGTGGTTAGGCATCTCGCTTAGTCTGACAAATAAAACAATTGAAACACATGAATGGGGATAATAATGAAGTTAAATCTAGGTTTTTGCATCATTTTGACGGCTGTACTATTAGTTGCGTGTCAATCTGAACAAGTTCAACAAACATCAGACGTTACTGCTGATGCATCACGGATTAAGTCGCATATTAGGTTTTTATCTGATGACCTGTTAGAGGGCAGAGACACTGGGGCTCGAGGCCACGAAATCGCTTCATTATATATTGCTGCTGAATTTGAAAAATATGGACTAACACCAGCGGGTGATAATGGCACTTATATGCAGAGAGTGAATTTTGTTCAAGCTTATATTGACCAATCTTCAATCAAGTTGTCGTTAACGGGCTCACAAGGTGACATGGCACTAAGTTATCCAAAACAGTTTCTCACCTCTCCTAATCCAATAGAAGAAACGACTCAGATGGCGGGTAAGTTAGTGTTTGTTGGGTACGGTATTGTTGCCCCTGAATTGCAACACAATGACTATCAAGATATGGATGTAAAGGGAAAAGTAGTGGTCGCCTTATCGGGTAAACCTAAGTCTTTTCCTAGTGAAGAAGGAGCGCATTTTGGTTCAAGCCGCGAAAAACTCCGTCACGCATCTGAAAATGGTGCGATCGGCTTTGTTACCATCAGCACCCCAACAGCTGAAAAAGTAAGGCCCTATCAAAACTTATTAAATTACATACATACACCTACTGTTAGGTGGTTAGATAATGATGGAAAACCTTCTGGTGTTTATCCGAAAATTAATGGCTCGGCATATTTCAGTAAAGAAGCGGCAGAGCTTGTATTTGCAGATGCGCAACAAAATTTAGAGCAAATTTATGGGATGTTGGAAAAAGATGAGTCACCTAAGGGATTTGATTTGCCTATGGAGATCCAACTCGAATCTAAAAGCACTCACAAGGCTATCTCTAGCCCAAATGTGGCTGCAATCCTAGAAGGCTCTGACCCTAGCCTTAAAAACGAATACATAGTGTATTCTGCTCACTCTGACCACCTTGGTTTTGCTAAGACGGTAAAGAAAGACAAAATTAACAATGGTGCTATGGATAATGCCTCAGGTACATCTGTATTAATGGAAACGGCCCGGTTGTTGAGTCAACTCGATGAGCGTCCTAAACGTTCTATTTTGTTTGTAGCGGTAACAGGTGAAGAAAAAGGGCTGTTGGGCTCAGATTATTTTGCGCAAAACCCTACTGTACCTATGGGCTCAATGGTCGCTAACGTAAATCTTGATATGCCAATACTGACCTACGAATTTAATGACGTTATTGCATTTGGTGCAAACCATAGTGATATGAAAAGTTCTGTAGCAAAAGCGGCTGAAAAAATTGGTTTAGAGTTAAGTCCAGATCCAATGCCAGATCAGGCGCTCTTTACTCGCTCTGACCATTATAGTTTTGTAAAACAAGGTATTCCTTCGGTATTTTTAATGTCTGGTTTTAAATCGGCAGATCCTGACATTGACGGTGGTAAGCAGTTTAGTCATTTTCTTAAAACTAATTATCATAAACCTGGCGATGATTTTAGCCAGCCCTTTAATTGGAAAGCCGCGACCAAGTTTACTGAGGTGAATTATCACATAGGTTTGACATTGGCCAACCAAGCACAACGATCTAGATGGAATGAAGGGGACTTTTTTGGGGATACCTTTTCGAAATAGCAGTCTATAAAACTCAAGTTAGATAAAAAAGCGGACTTAATTGAGTCCGCTTTTTTGTTTATATTTTAGAGCCCTACGCAAAAAACTGCCTATTAATTAATTGCCATTGTTCGGCAAAATTATCTGTGGGTCTTTTGGTAAATTCACTTCGAATAAATTGATTAATTCGTCCATCCGCAAAACAAATTAATATATTAGCAATGATCCCTTCATCAGCAGGCAAAGTTTTACCTTCGCGTAATTTACGTTCGCGCAATACTTGTTTTAGTTGCGTTTCTAAACGTTCGAACAGTTGCGCAATACGCTCTCTTAACCTGTCTTGTTCACCCATTAAAGCATCGCCATTTAAAATACGAGTGATCCCCGGGTTTTTTTCGGCAAAACCTAAAATAAGATGCAAGATAAGCTGACAACGGGTTGCAGTGTCTTTTTCTTCATTGATTATTTTATTGATACGAGAAAATAAGGTTTCTTCAATAAACTCAATCAGCCCCTCAAACATTCGCGCTTTGCTTGGGAAGTGGCGGTATAAAGCTGCTTCTGATACACCAACATGCGCAGCTAGCTTGGCAGTGGTGATGCGTTGTCCGGGGTTAGTTTGTAACATGCTCGCCAGTGCTTGAAGAATTTGCGCACGGCGATTGGGGCGTTTTGTTGCTGGCATTCTGGGTTCCTAGGCGAAAGTGGCGTCAGTCGTTAGTATCTTCTATGTATCTTTGGGCTACTAGTTGCATTAATTGCCTAGCTAGCAGTTGCTTATCGGCAACTTCTAGCTTTTTTTCACCCTTTGACCAAAATACGTTAAGTGCATTTTGCTCACTATTAAAACCAATTGTACTATCAGATACATCATTTGCAGCAATCATATTGAGCTTTTTACGCTGCAACTTATCTAAGGCATACTCGCGCAAGTTTTGTGTTTCTGCGGCGAAACCTAAAGTAAAAGGTGCATTAGCCAAATGTGCTACATCACTAAGAATATCAGGGTTTTTAATAAAAGTAAGTGTTAACTCACTATCTGACTTCTTGATTTTTTGTTCGGTCTTTTGTTGTACTCGATAATCAGCTACTGCGGCGCAGCCTACAAAAATATCGCAGGTATCAGTTGTTTGCATCACTGCATCATGCATTTGCTGCGCGTTTATTACTGATACTGTCTTAATTAGCGCTGGTGGCTGTAAATTTACAGGGCCACTGATTAAAGTCACTGTTGCCCCTAGTTCTTGCGCTGCTGTGGCGAGGGCATAGCCCATTTTCCCTGAGCTATGATTTGATAGGTAACGCACTGGATCAATTTCTTCACGAGTTGGACCCGCGGTTATAGTGATACGTTTACCTGCCAATAGTTGTTCTAGTGACTCTGGTACCAATAAATCTGCAATTTCTTGGGGTTCAAGCATACGCCCTGGACCCACATCACCACAGGCCTGTTCACCTTGAGCAGGACCCAAAAATTGGATTTTACGTTGTGCCAATATTTTCAAATTAGCTTGAGTTGCGTCTGCGAACCACATTTGCTGATTCATCGCCGGCGCAATATAAATAGGAGCCGGCGTGGCAAGGCACAAGGTAGACAATAAATCGTCTGCTAAACCATAGGTTAATTTAGCCATAAAGTTGGCAGTGGCTGGGGCAACCAACAACATGTCAGCCCAACGGGCCAGTTCAATATGGCCCATAGCGGCTTCTGCGTCTTTATCTAACAAATTATCAGAAACGGGATTGCCAGACACAGCCTGTAATGCCAATGGGCTAACAAATTCTTTAGCTGAATCAGTCATTACCACGCGCACATTTGCACCTTTGGCAACGAGTTTGCGCACTAAATCTGGGGTTTTATAGGCTGCAATGCCGCCTGTAATGCCTAAAATAATATTGATGTTTTTGAGTTGCATTGGCTCTTTTTGACATGTTGCTAGGCTCAATAGTCACATTATTGGCTGGAATAGCTTCCATTTGCTAGGCTTATTTTGAAGTTTAGACAACTAATAACCTTGAAACTGCAGTGTATAATTGATCGAATAGGCAAGGACGCATGAAAATTTTAGACTGGCCAAAGCATGAGCGGCCCAGAGAAAAACTGCTAGCTCAAGGCGCCGCTGCACTCTCCGATTCCGAGCTTTTGGCAATATTTTTACGTACCGGCATTAAAGATTGTAGTGCTATTGATCTTGCTAGAAACCTGCTGACAGAATTCGGTAGTTTGCGTGGGTTACTAGGTGCTTCGGAGCATGATTTTTGTCGTGCGAAAGGTTTAGGCCAGGCTAAATTTTCTCAATTACAAGCCTGTTTGGAGATGAGTCAGCGTTATATGGCTGAAGCATTAGACAAAACTGATGTGTTCAGCTCTGTTGAGCAAACTCAAGCGTATCTAATTGCAAAACTCAGAGATCAACCGCATGAAGTATTCGCTATGTTATTACTCGACAGCCAACATAGACTCATAAAATATCGCCCTATGTTTTATGGCACCATAGATAGCGCATCTGTTTACCCTCGAGTTTTAGTACAACAAGCACTAATTGATAATGCCGCTGCAGTCATACTCGCCCACAATCACCCATCCGGTGTTGCAGAACCGAGTCAGGCAGACAAAAGTATCACCAAACGGGTTATTGATGCCTTTAGCTTAATGGATATCAAGGTACTCGATCACTTCGTGATAGGAGATGGCATTGCAGTTTCATTTGCGCAAAGGGGATTGCTCTAAATATAAATGCCTTCCCAGTCATTCATTATTCTGCATATTAAATAACTAATCTCTTAGACCAAATGTAACCCACTCCACCATTTGATTACATTTTAGAACAATTATTAACCAGTCTTTGTTTCTCCGGTTTTGTATCATCAAAAATCTTCCATGAAGGTAACTTAATTTCCAATTAAGAACTAAGTTGCCGCCATCATTTTTACCAATTAATGGCCAAAATAGATCTGTGAGGGAATATGACTAAGGCTTCGAGTAAAATTTTTGTTATTAACTTAGACACGTCTACATCTAGAATGAGAGAAAGTCGAAATCAGCTATGTGAATTTGACTTTGAAAGAGTTAGTGCGGTCGATGGAAGTAAGTTAGGGCATCATGAGTTAAGACAATTTTACGACGATAATTTGAATCGTCAGCAGTATCATTGCGCATTAACCCATGGCGAAATTGGCTGTTACCTTAGCCACAGAAAAGTGTGGCAAAAAATTGTAGATGAGCACTTAGATTTTGCTTTAGTGCTTGAAGATGATTTTATTAATAACGCCGACATATCAAGGCTGATAAATGATGTAGCCCGGATTAAACAACCTTGGCATTGTATTAAGTTGGCGGAGTTTCCTATCAAGCGAAAAGTGGTTTTTTCGGAAAAATTAGGCAATGCAAATTTAGGTGTTTATAATAAAATACCCGCTAAAACTTGCGCACAATTAGTCAGTTTCCTAGGAGCTAAACACCTGTTGGCCATGTCTGAAAAATTTGGTCGACCTGTGGATATGGATATTCAGCATTGGTGGGAAAATGACCTTGAAGTATTTGGTTTACAGCCCTACCCATTTGCAATAAACGAAAGCATCGGCAGTGATATTGAAAATAAGGGCGCTCGTAAAAAATCAAAAAGGCGTCGAATATTTAAATTGTATAAGCAAATTTTTTTCTACTTTAGAAACAGACAACAGAGAGTCTCATTGCTCTCGAAGATGCAAACCCGCTTCCCCAGAAATGGCTACAAAGTCATCAAAACTATGAATAGGTAGCAGATTCGCCCAATTCGTAATAAAAGAGTTGTTTTTCTGCACATTATTCTTGAACTCATCCCTAGTTTACTGTATAAAATGCGCCCTCTTGTTAATAGCGTTAGCTGACACATAGATTGATTACGATTAAATGTGAGTCAGAGCTAAATTTTTTAGATTGTTTGGAGACAAAGGCCATGGCCAAAGTATGTCAAGTTACAGGCAAGCGTCCAGCGGTAGGTAACAACCGCTCTCACGCGAAAAATTCGACTCGTCGTCGTTTTTTGCCAAACCTTCAATCCCACCGTTTTTGGGTTGAAAGTGAAAACCGTTTCGTGAAATTACGTTTATCTGTTAAAGGTATGCGTATTATTGATAAAAAAGGCATCGATACAGTATTGTCTGATATGCGTGCCAACGGTGTTAAAGTTTAAGGAAGCAGATTATGCGCGAAAAAATTAAATTAGTGTCTAGTGCTGGTACAGGCTTTTATTACACTACAGATAAAAACAAACGTAATATGCCTGGCAAAATGGAGATCAAAAAGTTTGATCCTAAAATTCGTCAGCACGTTTTGTTTAAAGAAGCTAAAATCAAGTAAATTTATTGGTTTTGTCTCCTGAAGAACCCGGCTTTTGCCGGGTTTTTTGCGTTTATACCTGCCACTTTCTGAGGGAATACTTCTTTGCTGGGATTGGTATTACGCCTTATGTCATAATGGCCATACATACTTAGTCGGTTTTAGTTTCATATGATCAAGTTATCTCAGCGGGCTTGGAACAATGTCATCATTGTCAGTATGTTAATACTGATCGTGTTATTCAATTTCAGTAGTAATTTTCTAAATGAAGAAAGCGATGAGACTTCATCTATACTCACTCTTGTGCCTGCGAATATGACAATCACTACCATGCAGTTTGAGCAAGAAAAGGTAGAGCGAATTGGTCAAGGTTGGCGAGCAGCATCTGGAATGTATAGTAATGAAAGGCTTGTAAGCTTAGTTGAAAGTTGGAACAAAGCTGAGGTTAGCCTATTTGACCAAGACCTAAGTGGGCAGTTGTCTGGCCCCTTAGTAAAAGTCTGGTTTGCGGGCCAGGCGTTGCCTATTGGCTATCAGTTTATGCAACTGGCGGATAAAACCTTAGTGAAAGTCGACCAAAAAACATATCAGCTAATCAGTCCTCGTTATTCAATGTTAATTTTATCCGAGTAAAACATGCCAGAATTACCAGAAGTGGAAGTAAGTCGGTTAGGCATTAGTCCTCACCTTGAAAATCAAGTTATTCAAACCATCATCGTGCGTAAGCGCCAATTACGCTGGCCAATTCCAGAAGATATACATCAAGCTGAAGGTTTGGTTATCACTTCCATCAGGCGCCGAGCAAAATATTTACTATTAGATACCAGCAAAGGCAGTATAGTTCTGCATTTAGGCATGTCGGGTAAGTTGTGTGTCGTTGACTCTGATACTGAGGTGAAGAAACACGATCATTTGGATATTGTTATGCAAAATGGCGTATGTTTGCGTTTTAACGATGCACGGAGGTTTGGATCTTGTCTATGGCAAGGCCGTGATGAGCCTACGCTAAGTTTGTTAGCGTCACTTGGTCCTGAGCCACTAACCGATGAATTTGATGGCGCTAGACTGTTTGAGTTGTCTCGCAGTAAATCTGTCGCGGTGAAAAATTTTATAATGGACAATAAAATAGTAGTGGGGGTTGGCAATATTTATGCTAACGAATCATTATTTATTGCCGGCATTGATCCTAGAAAACCAGCCAACAAAGTCACTAAAAAACGTTACGTGCAACTCGCAGACATTATTAAAAAAGTGTTAGCCAGCGCGATTGAGCAAGGCGGTACAACGCTTAAAGATTTTATGCAAGCAGATGGGCAACCTGGGTATTTTGCACAACAACTGCTGGTTTACGGTCGAGCGGGTGAAAATTGCGATGCGTGTCGCTCAACCATTAAGTCAGTCACTATTGGGCAGCGTAACACTTTTTACTGTGAAACCTGCCAACGCTAAGAGGGTGCTCTCAGCGTGGCAAAGAGCGCTTTACTTAGGCTCTTTGTTATGTAGCTTTTGTTGTAAAGCGTCAATCACTGCTGGGTGACAGAATTCGTTTACACGGCCTCTGTGCAAAGCGACTTCTTTAACTAAAGTGGATGATATAAATGAATTTTCTTCTGCAGGTGTCATAAACACACTTTCCAAATTTGGATTGAGCCTTCGGTTCATATTGGCCAGTTGAAACTCATATTCAAAATCAGATACCGCGCGTAAACCACGGAGCAAAACTGTAGCACCTTGGCTCTCAGCAAAATCAGCCAGCAAGCCGGTAAAACCAATCACTTCAACGTTATCCAAATGTGCGGTGACTTGTTTGATCAGTTCAACCCGCTCTTCTAAGGTAAACAAGGGTTTTTTACTTGGATTAGAGGCGATACCAACAATCACAGTAGGGAACATTTTGGCTGCGCGTTCAATTAGATCGGCATGGCCGTTAGTGACTGGATCAAACGTACCCGGGTATATCGCTTTTCTGTGCATAATAAATGTATTTGCTTAATTTGGTTTAAGGCTAACCCAAGTCGGATGAGTTTTACTAATTTATTTGTCTTAATAGTGAGTATCAAAAATTCCAATAGCCAAGCTTTTTTCGCATCTTAAGTTTTCGGAATAGATTGCGTGGCTTAGCTTTTAACCCTAAAGGAGGTGATTGAATTGTTTTTTCTACCGCATCTAATACACGTGCTGAGGACTTTCCATCGAAGTAAGGGTGCATCAAACTTGTATTATGTTTGATTTTTTTTAGTAATGATTGGTCTGCTTTTAAAGCTTGTTCAATGGCTGAAAATAAGTCTGTGGGCTCGAATATATTCAATAAATGGGCTTCCGGTTCTTTATTTTTGAAAGTGACAATTGGTTTATTAAGTAAGCCAAATTCAGTAATTATTGATGATGTATCAGATACAATTACATCAGCCGTTTGTAAAACAGGAGCGAGCTCAGAGGTTTCTATTACATGTAGGTTGTCACTGCTTATACTTTGATACTGTTGAACTATATTCTCTGCCATTTTGGGATGAAATTTAATTATCCATTGCCAGTCTTTATAGGTCTTAGCTAATTTGTTTATTTCATCAAATAAGGCACTTGCTGAAGTCAATGCGGGTGAAAAAGTAGGAGCATAAAGTATTGTTTTCACATTACGTTTATTTGGCCAGTCGTAGACTGGAGCATTAAATAATGTATCTGTTTTGGGCCAACCTGTTTCTACTACAGAAAAGTGCGGGTGAGTTGTACGTATTTGCTCGAATCGACTAGTGAAAAATGGACCTTGGGTACAATATAAGTCAAAACACCCTCGCTCACGAAAATGTCCTTTTTTCTTCCACTCAAAACCATGGAAAATTTGTACTTTTAAACCAGGAATAAAGTCTGGCACTAAATTTCCTGGCACTAATATGGCTCTAGGGTTGTAATCTACTGCTTGTTTTACAGTATCTAATACTTTTTCATCTTGATGAAAATAATCAGGATTTATTTCGTTTCCCTCGACAAACCAAGCAATACTGTCGCCACGACTGCGGATCTCTTGTTGCAAAGGGCGTAATATTTCAAATGCGTAATTGTGAGCAATATAAAATAGATAGTGCTTCACGCCTTTTCCTTGATTATTTCAATGACTTCCGTGGTCGAAATAGAAGGTGTTCGAGGTAAGTAAACTACGTCACAATACTTTTTTAGGTGGTCAAATCGGCCTTCCCAATCATCGCCCATAACTAAAATGTCTGCGTTATGAGAAGTAATATATTCGGCTTTTAAGTCTAATGAATCTTCTACGAATACCTCGTCTACAAATTTTAATGAAGAGATGATTTCCAATCGGCTTTTTAGCGGATAAATAGGTTCTCGCCCTTTTTTATCTCTATTAAGCTCATCAGATGAAACTCCAACTATTAAATGACTGCCTAGAGACTTTGCTCGCTTCAGCAATTTTATATGCCCGATGTGCAAAACATCATAGGTTCCAAATGTTATTATTCTATTCACCGCTACCTACTTTTAAAAAGCTGAATTTCTAATAAAGCCGCCGTTGAGGCTTATTGTTTTTAGCTTTCGCTAAATATATTCCGTATGATATCGGTTAGTTGAAGATTAGTAAAAGCCGCTCTTTGATACTTAAAGTGTGTTTGATTTAATTTAGTCATTTATAAGTAGTCTTCAAAGCAGATTATTTAAGTCCCCCTAGTTTAAAAACTAAAAAATATTTTGTTGGAGATGATGTTGTTAAAAGTTCGACAGAGACATTTTTACTGTCTTTTTATTTGCCTAGTCTGGTCAATCAAAGGTTGGTGCTCTCCTTGGATAGGTACACTTGAACCACAGCTACATCAAGATTTACAAGTGCTGGTGGAATGGAGAATACTAGACGCATCAGTAAGCAGTTACCCTGTTCCTTGGAAAGGCATTGCAGAGCAATTAGAAAAACTCCAAATACAATCTCTTCCAAGTATTCCAGCCACTTCAGCGCAGCGATTGAAACACTATTTACAAGCGCATAAAAAACAAACGGGCCAGTCAGTTATTAGCCTGTATGGAGCAACGGACAACAGCCGATTCATCGGATTGAATGGTGTGCAGGCTGAAAAAGTCAAACTTAACATTACTAAAGAGTTTTATGCTGGCCGTTGGGCTGGGCAGGTCTCTGCAAACCGTGAACGTGGAGGCAAAAATCATTTTGACCAAAGTTTTTTGGCTTATCAATTTGGTGATTGGAATCTACGTGTTGGATCATTGAACCAGTGGTGGGGGCCAGCACAATCTAGCAGTCTTATTATGTCTAATAATGCCAGGCCTTTGCCCTCTATCAGCTTTTCCCGCTCACAAGCCACCCGTTCTGAAAATAAATGGTTAAGTTACCTTGGCCCTTGGTTTCTCACAGCTCAAATTGGCCAATTAGAAAGTCAAAGGACAGTGCCTGATACTAAATTATGGATGACGCGTTTTAATTTCAGCCCCGTTTCAGGTTTAGAGGTGGGGTTGTCATGGAGTGCTATGTGGGGTGGTGAGGGGCAAGCCAATTCTGTTGGTGACTTGTTTAAGGTTCTTACATTTCAAACGGAATGTGTAAACGGTGAGACAAGCTGTGATGATGCTTTAGAATCCAAGTCGGGTAATCACATCGCGGGCTTTGATTTTAAATACAGTATGCTGGTGTTCAATCGGCCTTTTAGCATATATGGGCAACGTATTGGTGAAGATGCGATTGACTACTATCGTGTTACCGATAACGCTAATTTGATTGGTTTATCAACTTACCTGTGGGGCAATAAAGTGTTTGTCGAGTCTAGCGACACTAATTTTGCATGCTCTAATGCCGGTAACGATGAAAAAAATTGTTTTTATGAGCACTGTACTTATCAATCTGGTTATCGTCGATATGGTCGTTCTATAGGTAGTAGTTTTGATAGTGATGCCAGGATGCTCACGCTAGGTATGAATAAAAGCTTTCACGATGGTGACTTATTTGAACTAGTTGTTAATCGCCTAACACTTAATGAAGATAAAGAGTCACCTTCGCCTGTTCTTAATGGTCTGAGTGAGAAAGTATTCAGGCTTAGCGGTTTTTATCAAACTAATTACGGTGATTGGTTAGTTAAATTGGGTGCAAGCATTGAATATGCAGAAGTGGATAATGCCGATGCTGAAACCGATAGCTTGATATTTGCTGAGATAAAATACCGACTTAATTAGGCATTAGCTGCTTTGTTTTCTACCGTATGGTTATAGGCAGATAGCAGTGCTTGCCAATCAGCAGTTTGCCAATGAATCTTGTGTAATCGCTGTTCTTTTTCAAATGAGCGTTTTAGGCGTTGAATATTAGTGCTCTTCCAAGCACTGCCTGATTTTACTGCGCATTTATCAAAATCAATTAACCAAGCTTTTTGTTCGTTGTCGAGCATAATATTGTGGATATTTAAATCGTGATGATAAATCTGCTGATTGTGAAATTCGGCAATAGTTTGACCTATTTTTTGGCATACATCCTCAGGTAGGTTTTGATTAAGTAAAATGTGGTGTAAGTCTTGGGCATTGGGGATTTTTGTTGAAATAAGATCTGCTTGGTAATACAAACCTCTCCTATTTAACATGGCAGCAATAGGCGCGGGACAAGCTAAATCAAGGGTGCGCATATGCTGCAGTAAAGTAAATTCTTGCCATGCACGGGACTGCTCAAGTCCGGTATACAGATATTGGTCACTCAGCACTTTGCCAATCAACCCGCCTCGGCGATAATGACGTAATACATATTCATTTTTGTTATGTTCGAAAAAATAGGTCGTGCCGCGGCCTTTGGCTTGGCCAGTTATGGCATTTTGCGCTTGCCAATATTGACCTGTAAACATTTGGGGGGTGGGCTCAGAGAAATGTTCTGCATCAAATAACATGACATGTGAGTTAATAGTTTTTTGCTGGATAATAGCCATGTTACAATTTTGACTCAGGAGTAATATTCGTATTGTATACGGAATACTTACGTAAGTGCAGACTCAGATAGCTGTTTTATGTGTCGACAAATTGAGTAACCCCCATCTATGAAAAAGCACCTTTCTAGTGAATCACAGTCAGATGAAATTGAATTGATTATTGGTAACTCAAATTCAAATTTTTCGGGTGTGACATCCACGATGTTGCAGGTCATGTCTTATCAAAAAGAGCTGATTAACTTACGTATAATGGGTCGCCATTTTTTACCTGACCAGGCATTGGCTATCAGTTTTTGGCAAACTGCAAAAATGTGTAGAACACCACTCAAAAGTGGCAAGTGGCGTATTTTTCACGCCCGCCGAGTAGACGAAATGATCCAAGGTGTACTACTTAAATATTTGTTCAGAGCAAAAATTAAGTTGGTATTTAGTTCTGCTGCACAGCGTAAACGTTCTGCCTCAACTGTGTGGTTAACGCGAAAAATGGATGCAGTTATTGCGGTAAGTAAAAGATCGGCAGGTTTTTTATGTGACCCCCCCAATTTAGTCAATCCCCATGGCGTGCAAGTTAATGACTACCTTCCAGCTAAAGATAAACAGCAAGCTTGGGCTGATTTAGGTTATGGCGGTAAATATGGCATTGGTATTTTAGGCCGTGTCAGAAAACAAAAAGGTGTGCATCTATTTGTTGAAGCATGCATTGAGCTATTTGACAAATATCCCGAGTATCATTGTGTGGTTGTTGGTGCAATTTCATCCAGCAATAAAGAGTTTGTCGAGCAATTAAAAAGTAAAGCAGCACAAGCCAATATGACCGACCGAATTATCTTTACCGGTGAATTGCCATTTGAACAAATACCTAAAATATTTAGTGCCCTGTCTTTGGTTTCAGCACTCAGTGATAACGAGGGGTTTGGTTTAACCGTATTGGAAGCAATGAGCAGTGGTGCTGCAGTCCTAGCAACCGAAGCTGGGGCGTGGGAGGAAATAGTTCGTCCAGCAGTTGATGGTTATATTGTGCCGGTAAATAACCAACAAGCGGTGACTGAGAAAATGGACTTATTATTATCTGATCCTGAAAAACTAACCCAAATGGGCATAGAAGGGCGAAAACGAGTTGAGACTAGTTATCGTGTGGAAGACGAGGCAATTCGTTTAATTGAGTTTTTCCGTACCTTACAATAGGGCTCTCCTAAAGAAGAGTGTTATTTGAGTAGGTGTTAAGACGTTATGACATCTAGGGTTTTTTGTATCGCGCCACTGTTATCCGTTAACACTTGTTTGCCAGCTTCACCTGCGCGTTTCCTTTGTTCAGGATTGTCTAACCAGATTTTACAGGCCGACTCAATTTGATGTGCATCTGTCACCGACAGTAACGCACCGCTATCGGCTAAAGCTTTACAGATAGCGGGATTATTATAAGTCGATTCTCCCATCAAAATAGGCACACCTACAGCTGCAGGCTCCAAAGCATTGTGTCCACCTCTATCAGCTAAACTGCCACCTACAAAACTAATATCTGCCAATGCGTAGATAGAGCGTAATTTACCCATTTGATCGCATAACAGCACTTGAGTAGCGGATTTGCAGGCTTTTGCTTCACTCATCAAAACGGTTTCAATGTTCTGTTTTTGTAATAGTTGATGAACCTTTTCAAAGCGTTGAGGATGACGAGGTACAATGACTAACAATAACTGTGGGTAAGCTGTCACCAAAGCCAAATAGGCTTCTAATAAAATTTGTTCCTCAGGTTCATGGGTGCTTCCAGCCACGATTAGTAGGCGTTGTTCTAAGGCAAAGTTAGTTCTTATTGTTTGACTCAGTGCAATGTCTTGAGCAGAAATGGTCAGATCGAATTTAATATTATTGGTCAAAGTTAGCTTTTCAGGAGCCACTCCAAGGGTCAGATAGTTTTGGTAATCTCTATTGTCTTGGGCACAAATTCCAGTAATTTTTTCAAACATAGGCTTAAATAAAGAGGGAAATTTTTGATAGGTCTTAGTCGACTTTTCACTCATTCTACCGTTGATGATAAAAATAGGGATACTCAAACCCCAACATTGATTGCACAGATTTGGCCACAGTTCCATTTCATTTATGAGCACTTTAGTAGGACGTTTTGTTTTTAGAAAAAGCGTTACAAAGAGCGGAAAATCATAGGGTAGGTAAGCATGCTCAACACGATCGGCAAACAACAACTTAACCCTATCTGCACCGGTGGTCGTATTGGTTGTGATGGTAATACTTTGTTTAGGGTTTTGAGTTAATAGCTGTTCAACCAAAGTTTGTATTGCCACCACTTCACCCACAGAGGCGCAATGGATCAATAAAACATCCTTATTGTTGCCATGATTTTGGGTAAACCCATAACGAGATAAACGTGCTTTTGTGTAGCCAGGTTTGCGCCTGAGCATCTGATAAATAAAGTGACAAAGTGCCAAAGGAATTATAAAAAGCCAAATTAATGAATAACCGAGTAACACAATTTTTTGCTTGGTACTGGGTGTAAAAGATGTGGTCATGGCTTATGCGTATATTTGAGAGTAAATAGAACAATGCTTACTTTAGCAGGTTTTACCTTATACGAAAGTGTCATTATTTTAAATTGCGCCATACTGTAGCTAATCTAAAAGATTGAAATGTAATTGATTTTTATTAATTTATGGCTTTTTTTTGAAACTCATTTAGTATAAAAATACACCCTGACTGGAGTTCGTTTTTGAATCAAATTCGCCAACATTTCCGCTCAATGTTATTTGTCAGTCTAGGATGTTTCTTATCTGTAGCCTCTTCGGCAGATAGCCAAATTCCAGCGATACGTGTTGTGGTGAATCCATCGGTTGAATCTAAAAATATTAGTGTCGAACAAATCCGAAGAATTTTCTCTATGCGTCAAACTGCGTGGTCTAATGACCAAGCTATCACTGTTTATGTGCTCTCAAATCAGCATCAAACGCACAAAACTTTCAGTACTAAAGTACTTGGAATGTTTCCTTATCAACTTGATCGTATATGGAACAAATTGGTTTATTCAGGATTAGGGGAGGAACCAATAAAGGTACAAAGCGAGCTAGAGATGCTCGAACGTGTTAGTCAGAAACCAGGTGCTATTGGGTACGTAATGCAGCTGGCGAATGACGACAATGTCAATATTATTAAAGTGTTAGGGGAGTAACTAAATATGAAGCTTTCATCACTTTTCATTTGTTTGGGATTACTATTTCAATCAAATTCGCTTTTTGCTGAATCACTTAAGCTAAATGGTTTTGTGGCTCAGGGCATTATTCAGGCATATGATTCTAACTTTGTAACGGATGAGGGCGGAGTATCCCTTGAGCTGACGGAATTAGGAATCAACAGCTCTTATCGGATTAATCCTTCTTTTCGGGTGGCAGGTCAGGCCGTATATTTAGACGGTGGTAATCGCTACCCAGATGGGTTTAGAGTCGATTATTTGTTTTTAGAGTGGCAAATATTTAATAAAGCAAATTGGCAGGTTAAAGCCCAGATTGGCCGCAACAAAAATTACCATTGGTTGTATTCATCTACCCGAGACGTACCACATACTCGACCTTCAATCATTTTGCCTCAATCCCTATATTTTGATGCTTTTCGTGATGTTGCTTTAGGTGTAGATGGATTAATGTTAATTGCGCAAACAGATAATAAGTTAGGCGAGTGGGACATCAACTTAAGTTATGGAAATTCAAGGATTAGTTCAGAGCAGACAAAAAATTTATTGGGCGCCAGTGCTACTGGAAAATTAAAACATGATAGTGATAAACAGTTTAGTGTGTACTGGCGACCTAAATTAACAAATTTTCAATTTGGTTTTTTCATTACTGGATGCTGATTTTAGTTATAAACGTGGTGACAATGACACACTGTTTAATGGTGATGAAACATCCCAAAGGATCATGTTTAACCTTTTGTATCAGGGGGAAAGTTGGGAAATTGCTTCGGAAGTTATGCGCGAGCGAGTTATTGCAGACAATGTATTATTTCCAGGATTTTACAGTGATACCTTTGCAGAAGGGGGATATCTACAAGCTAGATATTTTGTGTCTAATCAATTAACTGTACTGGCTAGATTAGATATATATGACCGAGACAGGCAGGACAGAGAGGGTAAAAATCTGGAAGTGGCAAGCCTGGGTTTAGTGCCAGGGTATTTTGGCTTAATGGATCAAGCTACGGCAGGAGTAACTTGGAAATTTACTAAAAACATTCAGATACAAGCTGAATACCACAGAGTAAAAGGTACGGGCAGGTTAGCGCCTGTTTTCACCCCAAATCCAATCTTAAATAACAATAAATATTGGGATATGTGGGCAGTGCAGCTTATGTACTGGTTTTAACTCATGCGTAAATTTGTCAGCTTGCCGACTAAAATAATGGGCCTTTTAATGGCTTTTTTATTGGTCGCAAGTGCTTCACTTACTTATTTGTGGGTGACCAAAAATAATCAGGACTTTTTTGTTCAACAGCAAACGCTGTTGGACCAAGATCAAAAACAATTTGAACTAATTCGAGGTCTATTGCGCAGTAGAGTAGAGACTTGGTTTGAATCATTCGTACATTTCCAAGCAAATTATGCCGATAATATTGATGGAGCAGCGTTTTTCTTCGAACAAGAGTTTGACTATTTACAACTTAACTGGCAAATCAACGATTTATGGTTATTTGATAACAAAAGTGAGTTACGTTTTAGTACTTCGAAAACACAACCAAGTTACATTTTAGATGATGTGATGCAGGTTATTAATACTCAGTCTTCAGTTTCCAACATTCGTTGTGCATTAGAATGTCAGCAACAAATTAGCCTGCCTATTTTGTCTAGTTCTGATGAAATGGTTGTATTGTCTGTGAGTAGTTCTTTGTTGGAAGCGTTGGCCGCCGTTAATCGTTCTACTTTTGCTAAGTTAGCAATTTTAGGTGCTGATAAATCTACAGATGATGTTATCCCGTTACGGGAATTAAGGTTAACGGATTTAACTGTGAAGCCTCCTATTAGTTTTACCAACAAACAGTTTATGCAAGAGCTTCTTAAAGATTTACCTAACGGCCTTTTACTCTCACAAATGCTTGATTCTGGCTATCGACTAGAGAGAGGTGAAGACGTGTTCCAACTAAATTTATTGCCTATTGATCCACATTTAGAAAACGCAATTTATTTAATGTTTGTGCACGATATTAGCGATTCATCATTGACCCATAAGGAATATAAGAAGCGGGTGTTAGTCACATCTATTGTCGTGGTATTGCTTTGTGTTGTTGCATTATTTCTGATGACTTGGCAAATTCGTCGCCGTTTGTTGCTATTGGCTGAGCAATTGCCTCTTTTGGCACAAAAAAAGTATCAAGAATTTCGTATTCATAAATTCGCCAAAAGCCGGTTTTTTGTCGATGAAATTGAGTTATTACAAGACTCTGCAAGTTTACTCAGTAAAGAGTTGGAGTCTCTAGATCAAAAAATTGAACAGAATACTCGCGAGTTAGAAAATATTGCCATGTATGACCGCCTTACCGGTCTACCCAATCGTAATATGCTGAATTACCAGTTGAAAAAATTACTGGCCACTATGAAGCGAGAATCAAACAAACTCACTGTTATGTTTGTCGATTT
Source organism: uncultured Paraglaciecola sp. (assembly GCF_913020055.1). Classification (GTDB taxonomy): domain Bacteria; phylum Pseudomonadota; class Gammaproteobacteria; order Enterobacterales; family Alteromonadaceae; genus Paraglaciecola. The sequence goes on from NZ_CAJWCF010000044.1 coordinate 29,695, forward strand.
TGATAAGTTCCGTAAGATCAACGATACCCACGGTCATGATATTGGTGATGCGTTTTTAATCAATGCAGCACAGAGAATACGCGGATGTTTACGTGATTCGGATATGTTGTTCCGCTTTGGTGCGGATGAATTTGTGGTGGTGTTTTTAGAGCAAAGCATTAGCGAAGGTGCACCTATATTGGCAACAAAGCTTCTTAATAGTTTTAGAGAGCCTATTGCTGTTGATGAACTGCTCTTCTATACGTCAAGTAGTATTGGTATCGCTAGTACTGAAGATGCCTTGATATTATTGGATGACTTAGTTAGACAGTCGGATATGGCGATGTATGCCTCTAAAGATTCAGGAGGTGATAAATACAGTACTTTTAGTGATGACATGCAAAAGGCCGTAATACGTAAAGTAGAGTTAGAAAATGAAGTACGTGATGCCCTTGAAAGAGGAGAGTTTAGTTTTGCTTTACAGCCCCAAGTAGAAATAGCAACGGGCAAGCTCTTTGGGTTTGAAGCCCTTATTCGTTGGGTTCACCCCGAACGTGGTTTTATTCCGCCTGATGAATTTATCGCACTAATTGAAAATACAGCAAACATGCTAAAAATAGGTTATTGGGGGCTTAAAAAAGCATTTGAAATATTACAAAAACTCGATGACTTGGGTTTTAAAAATCTTAAGGTAGCAGTTAATTTATCTGCCAGTCAGTTTTTGGATCCCGATCTTATACCCTTCTTGCAAGAGCAGATTAAAGTATTTAATCGTAACCCTTCGCAAATTGAATTAGAGTTAACAGAAAGAACAGTGGTCGCTGATATTGAACAAACTCTGGACACCATGCGACAACTAAAAGAAGTGGGTTTTATTTTTTCCATTGATGACTTCGGTACGGGGTATTCGTCTTTGGCTTACCTAAAACAGATGCCTGTTGATATTATCAAAATAGATCGTAGTTTTGTTTCTGGGATGAGTGACAATAGTGCTGATATGCAAATTGTTTCTTCAACTATAGCCATGGTGCAAAAGTTAGGTATGCAAGTGGTGGCTGAAGGTGTTGAAACCTCTGCTCAAATGAAGTTGTTACAAGATTTACACTGCGAAATAGGCCAAGGATACTTTATCTCGCGCCCTATACCAGAAAACGATTTATATGCTATTTTACCTGATAAATTACAATTTGGTGTATGGGACAAGCTAAACAATTTATCCTAGCGCTACTAGTAACAAGGTGTACAAAAAGTTTGCCACTTGTGTATAACCGTCTACTCTGAAAATTGTCATTCAGCATATTGAATATATATGATCCGCTTTTTTGCCATTCCATAATTAGGACTTTCCATGAAACATGACTTTTATATCCGCTTATCTCAGCAAATTGAAGACACTAAGGCACAAGGACTTTTCAAAAATGAACGTATCATAACCTCAAGCCAACAAGCTGATATTGAAGTTAATCGTAAACAACAAGTACTCAATTTTTGCGCAAATAATTATTTGGGTTTAGCAAATCACCCAGAATTGATTGACGCCGCAAAAGCCGGTTTGGATAGTCACGGTTTTGGTATGGCTTCAGTACGTTTTATTTGTGGTACGCAAGATATTCATAAACAGTTAGAAGCTAAGATAAGTGACTTTTTGGGCACACAAGAGACGATTCTTTACCCCTCTTGTTTTGATGCTAACGGTGGGTTATTTGAAACTATCTTGGATGCTGAAGATGCCATTATCTCCGATTCATTGAATCATGCCAGTATCATCGATGGAGTCAGGCTTTCCAAAACGAAGCGTTATCGGTATGCAAATAATGATATGCAAGCCTTAGAAGCACAACTTATTCAAGCTGATGCAGACGGTGCTCGGACTAAACTGATTGCCACTGATGGGGTGTTCTCTATGGATGGTGTGATTGCCGACTTGGCCGCAATATGTGATTTGGCAGACAAGTATCAGGCACTGGTCATGGTAGATGATTGTCATGCCACTGGTTTTGTTGGTGAAAATGGTCGAGGAAGTCATGAATATTGTGACGTGATGGGCCGAGTAGACATCTTAACCGGTACATTAGGCAAGGCTTTAGGTGGCGCGTCTGGTGGTTATACATCGGGTAAAAAAGAGGTGATTACTTGGTTACGACAACGTTCTCGTCCGTATTTATTTTCAAATTCTGTCGCTCCGCCAATTGTTGCCGCATCTTTAAAAGTGTTTGAAATGATGCAGCATGGAGATGGTTTACGTAAACAGTTGACTAGCAATGCGGCTCATTTTCGTCAGAGAATGTCAGATGCGGGTTTCACCCTTTCTGGTAAAGATCATGCCATCATTCCTGTGATGTTAGGTGATGCGCAGTTAGCCAGCGATATGGCTGATAAAATGCTAGAAAGAGGCGTTTACGTAGTAGGGTTTTCCTTCCCAGTGGTACCTAAAGGGCAAGCACGTATTCGAACCCAGATGTCTGCCGCTCACAGCATCGAACAAATTGATTTAGCAGTAGATGCTTTTATTGAAGTTGGTAAAGAATTGGGAGTGATTTGATGAAAGCGTTAGCCAAGCTACATTCCAAAAAAGGCATTTGGATGACCGAGTGTGAAAAACCCACTGTTGGTCACAATGATTTATTGATAAAAATTCACAAAACCGCGATTTGCGGAACTGATATGCATATCTACCAATGGGATGAGTGGGCACAAAAAACGATTCCTGTGCCTATGGTTGTTGGCCATGAATATGTTGGTGAAGTGGTTGGTATGGGCCAAGAAGTACTTGGCTTTACATTGGGTGATAGGGTGTCTGGTGAAGGACATATCACCTGTGGACATTGCCGAAATTGCCGAGCAGGTCGTCGCCATCTATGCAGAAATACCACAGGAGTGGGAGTGAATAGACAAGGCGCCTTTGCTGAATATTTGGTGATCCCTGCCTTTAACGCTTTTAAAATTCCACACAATATATCCAGTGACTTAGCCGCTATTTTTGACCCTTTTGGTAATGCCGTACATACCGCCTTATCTTTTGATTTAGTTGGAGAAGACGTGTTGATTACAGGCGCTGGCCCTATTGGTATTATGGCCGCAGCAGTAGCGCGGCATGTCGGTGCGAGAAATGTCGTTATCACTGATATAAATGAGTACCGTCTAGATTTAGCCACTAAAATGGGCGCTACTCGTGCGGTCAACGTTTCTAATACTAAGTTACAGGATGTGATGCAGGAATTAGGTATGACTGAAGGTTTTGATGTGGGTCTTGAGATGTCGGGAGTGCCAATAGCACTGCGTGATATGCTCGATAAAATGAATAATGGTGGCAAAATAGCGATGTTAGGTATTCCACCTAACGATGTGGCGATAGACTGGAATCAAGTCATTTTTAAAGGTTTGATGATAAAAGGAATTTATGGCCGTGAAATGTTTGAAACATGGTATAAAATGGCCAGCCTAATTCAAGGTGGATTAGATTTAGGACCTATGGTTACACATCAGTTTTCTATTGATGACTTTCAGCAAGGTTTCGATGTTATGGGATCGGGTCAATCTGGTAAAGTGATCCTAAATTGGCAATAGAATGAAGTGTGAACTTCTGAGGGGAGTTATCTAGATGGAGCAATTTGCCCATATATCTGTGCAAGAGACACAAAAAAAATTGTTAGAAGGTGAAGTACGGATTGTTGATATCCGCGATGACGCAGCCTTTTCAGCTGGGCATATTAAAGACTCCATACAGTTAACTAATGGTTCGCTGCATAGTTTTATGTCTGATGTGGAATTTGATACGCCAGTGATCGTCTGTTGTTATCATGGTGTCAGTAGTCAACAAGCTGCACAGTTTTTAATTCACCAAGGTTTTGAAGAAGTATATAGCTTAGATGGTGGATTTGAGGCGTGGCGCCAAAACCAGTCGTTTGAAGTTTCACAGCCAGATATTTAAAAATTATAGGAAGTATAATAGGTTTGTCTACCCCGCATAAGTTAGTCGCCTTTTCTAAAGAACAACCGGCAAGATTACTCACTATTTACCTTAAAGAACAAGGTATTCAAGCGGAGTATCACTATTCAACTAATGAGTATTCACATGCCGTGATGTTGTTGCAGGAATTTGACCAAATTAAAGCCAAACAATTAGCTGAAGAGTTTGTGCTTAATCCGAATAACGAAAAGTATCAAACGGCAGCGTGGCAGTCCGGCGAAACGGTTAACTTAATTGCTGATAAATCTTTTTCTGCAGCTAAAACCCTTTATGACCTAAAACAAGCTCCTTTTACCTCAAGTATTTTGGCTATTTGTCTGCTTATTTATCTTTTGGCAATGCTAGGTGTTTCAGCTCCCTATGTTTGGCTAAAAATTCAACCAATTGGCATGCTTGTAGATACGGGGCAATGGTGGCGGGTATTAGGCCCAGCACTTATTCATTTTTCAGTTCTGCATATTGCGTTTAACCTACTGTGGTGGTGGAGTTTAGGTAAACAAATCGAAAAAACGTTTGGTATCAGTAGTTTGCTAATGCTATTTGTATTTTCAGCTGTTGTGTCCAATATTGCACAGTTGTTGGTCAGTGGTCCGAATTTTGGCGGGTTGTCAGGTGTAGTCTATGCCTTAGTCGGTTGTGTTTGGTGGCTAGGCTGGTTAAAACCTAGCTGGGGACTGTCACTACCTAAACCTATAGTGGTATTTTTGTTGGTTTGGTTAGTGGTGGGTTATATAGATATTTTACCTGTTCAGATGGCAAACACCGCTCATACAGTAGGCTTAATCTGTGGTTGTCTGTTTGCTTGGTTTTTGGTTTCTAGGGCAAAAAGCCCTAGAACGCTTTAATCTGGATATTTAGCTCTGATGATAAATGTACCTTGTAAAAATAACATCCTTAATCATTTCAGAGCCAGTTTCTTTGATCATGAGTTCTTGAAGTTTTTCTAAACAAATACGTCTAATATCTTCGCGACCGGTTAGCGATTTAACTTTTTCCGCTGGCTGGCTACCAAAGACTTCAATTGTTGCTGCTCTCATCAGTGGGGAATGATGTTCAGCTGCTTCAAGAAAATTTGGACCTTCTAACATTAGTTCGATTGACACCGAAACAAAGCCTAATTTCCTGGCACTCGAGCCTAAGAAGTTGGTCACAATAGCTGGTTCGAGGCTGAAATATGCGTAGCTTTTTCTGACCACCTCTTGTCCATATACCACACTGTGAAAACTTAAAAGAGTTAATAAACTAGCTAGCAGCCATTTTGTTTTTTTCATCATTAGTTTCTTTTGTTAGTTATCATCACAGATGCTTTAAGCTTACCAACTTTTATTGGGTGCATAAAACTAAATTGGACATAAACGTATTTAACTTTAGTCTAAGTCGTGCACTTGTTATTATTCATTTTCGCTAATCAATAACGTTGTAAAATTGAACTATTCATATACTTTTCCAGTCGGTATTCCATCATTATGGGCTCATCCTGACCAGTTTTCTATTCCCAATCCTTGTTTGAAAAACTGGTTACTTAACACCGATTCGTTGACCCAAAGGTTACAATCTCAGTGCAAGTCATTTCATTTGACCGTTATAGGTCAACGGCAGGTGGAGATAACTCTTGAGGAGTTTCAACAAGTATGTGCGCCAAAACAGAAGTTAAATCCACAAGAATGGCAAGTTAGAGAAGTGTTATTGTGGGGTGACAATCAACCGTGGGTATTTGCTCGGTCAATCATTCCGCAGAGTTTATGCGAAAGTGATTTTGTTAATCTTAATACTAAACCTTTAGGTCAGTTGTTATTTAATGATAAGCGGTTCAAACGTATGCCATTTGAAATAACGCATATTTATCCAAGCAAAGCGTTTTTGACGAAATTACACATATCCTCTGAGATGAAATTGTGGGGTCGCCGATCTGCATTTAGTTTTGAGGATTTAAAAATGACCGTTAGCGAAGTGTTCCTTCCTAGCTCGCCTGCATACCAAGAGATGAAATAAACAAGTATGAGTGACTCTAGACAATTATCGAGGGAAAAATTAAACGCTTATTGGCGTTTAATGCGTGCCGACAAACCTATAGGTATCTATTTGTTACTGTGGCCTTGTGTATGGGCATTATGGGTCGCCTCAGCAGGGGTTCCTGACCTACATATATTTGTGGTGTTTATTTTGGGCGTAGTAGTGATGCGATCGGCGGGTTGTGTTATCAATGATTATGCAGATCGCAAAGTAGATGGTTTGGTTGAGCGTTCTTCGACTCGGCCTCTAGTGAACGGAGAAGTATCCGAAAAAGAAGCATTGGGATTATTCTTGTTGTTGTTGTTTTGCGCGTTATTACTGGTTTTAACCTTATCGTGGCAAACAGTTCTTATGTCAGTAGGCGGTTTGATATTAGCCACCATTTATCCTTTTATGAAACGTTACACTCATTTCCCACAGGTCATACTTGGCGCGGCTTTTAGTTGGTCTATCCCGATGGTTTTTGTGGCTACAGGACAACCATTAAATTGGGTGGTTTGGGCTTTGTATTTTGCCAATTTAGCTTGGACAGTGGCTTATGATACTGAGTACGCTATGGTTGATAAAAATGATGATCTTATAGTTGGTGTGAAATCAACTGCCATATTATTTGGTCAATACGATAAGTTGATCATAATGTTGCTGCAAATATCCTGCTTATCATTACTTGTTGCAGTAGCAGTATGGTTGAAACTAAGTTGGCCGTTTTACCTCGCGTTAGTTGTTAGTATAGGGTTATTTTTGTACCAACACAGATTGATTAAAGACCGAGATAGGAGCTTATGCTTCAAGGCTTTTTTGCACAATCACTACGTGGGATTGGTGTTTGCCATTGGAATTATCGGGCATTACATCATTTATCCTACTTAAGGAAATCTAATGGGCGAATTCATTCGTGGAATTTGTAGTCCAGCTAAATCTTTGATGTCACAGTTTAGCTATTTAGTTAAGTTCTCTGTTGTAAGTGTCATTATTATTAGCCCACTAATTGTTAGTTTGTTTTTTTTGCAATACGAATACGGTGATGAAATACGTTTTACTAAAAAAGAACAGCAAGGATTAGAGTTGATTAAAACCGCTCAAAATGAGCTGTTAATACTTGCGTCAGTTATCATAAAGGGACAAAAAAACTCAACTGTTAACAGTCAATTTTCAAATTTTGAAGGCTATGTTTTTGTAAACTGTTGCAATACTGTATATAATTACAGCTGTTAAGGAGGTGGTCTATGATCCCAGCACAGTTTACAAAGTTTTTAGAGCAATTTAATGGCCTCACTGACAGCTAGTTGCGCCAAGTTGAAAAACGATTGGAAGGTAATGATGAAGTTACCAATATTGTTAAGCAATTAGAGCACCGTATGGTTGATTCACCAGAATGCCCTCACTGCCACAGCAGCCTTATCAATCGTCATGGCAAAACCGATAACATGCAGCG
>NZ_CAJWCF010000045.1 GCF_913020055.1 uncultured Paraglaciecola sp.
ATATCATTCACTACGTTGATTTTGGTAGGTATTTCAAAGCGTTGCAATTGATTTTTGCATATTTTCAAAACCTGCTGCTTAACTTGTTGCTGATCGTCATTATCAATAATAGTAATGTCTGCTACCACCAACGCCCCCATCAGAGCACTTTTTTTAGCGTACACTTTGGCTTGGTTAATATCAGGGCATTGTAATAATACTTGCTCAACTTTCTCTGGGTGCACTTTATTGCCACCTACATTTATCGTACCTGTAGATCGCCCCATAAACAGCACTCTATTATCTTTGATTTCGACTGTATCTTGAGTGTCTACATAACCTTGTTTATCGGTTTGTGCTGTTAATGAATGACAAACGTGAAAACTTGGTTTAACCAATAAGTGTTGTTTATCTGACACTTTTAAAACAACCGGCAGGCTTGAGTCTCCAAGCCATTGAGCAGGGAAACCAGCCAATCCGTCACTGACAACTAGCCCCACTCCAGTTTCTGTAGAGGCGTAAATGTGGCGTAATTTTGCCTTGGGGAATAATCGGCTTAATTTAGCTAAAACACTTTGGTCGGCGATCTCACCACCTAAAGTTATATGCTTAAGATTGGTCTCAGCCAACTGTCCTGTCATAAGCAGTTGTCGCCACAAACTTGGCGTGGCAGAAATTGCCGTCACCTTATGGTGTTTCAATCGAGCCATCAAAGCGAGAGGCTCGTAATCAGCAGCATCCACTAAATCAGCACAACTTAGTAATGCCTGTAATACCACTTGTAAGCCTGCAAACCTAAAGGGTTGGTATAATAAAGCCCAGCACAAAGCTTGCAATTTTTGACTGTGTTTAGTGCTAATGGACAAAGATGAAAATGAGTGGGCAAACCATTTTGGCTGACCCGTTGTACCAGATGTCGCCATGTACCAAGTCGTTTGCAGCACGTCAGAAGAAATAGGATCCAGCGGTTTTCTAATTGAGTTATCAACCACTACATCAGCACTTAGAGGCCATTTGATCAGTTCTTTCTGAGGAGTTGGTACCTTAGGTGGACATAAATATATTGCTGAGCACCAGCCATCAAACGCAATCAACGCAGTGACAAATTCGGCTAAATTAGTATAACCAATGGCGATATCTCGTTGACGAAGTTGTGGGTTTTGTTGCCTAATTTCACCTGCTTTTTTCAGCAATTCAGACACCGCACAACTTTCACCTTCATAGATCATCACCCCAGTTTTGGGTAGGTTATTTAATTGCTGTTCTAGGCTTTGCATAATAAAACTACTGGTTGTTAGCGCATTGCTGATAAATAGCTAAAAACTCAGTAAAGGTACTAGGGTAAATATCGATTTCTAATTCAGTAAAAGGGTCAAATCCCAAGTCTTCCTCTAGTTGCGCCACTAACATGGCATAACCAAGGGAGTCTAAACCACACTCAAGCAACAAGGTATTTGGCTCAATTGGCTCGACTAAGGTGCAATCACTCAATTCTGCTACTTGTTGCATGGCTTGTTTTATTTGTTGTTCTAAATTCACTTTGATGCCTATCCTAAAAATTGAATTTGAGCAGCCGCCAGTGCAATGTTTTTCGGCAACTTGGCGAGTATTTTGTCACGATTTTGTTGCCACTGCTTAAGTTCATAACTGTAATGTAGTATATCGAAAGGTAAGCCGTTTCGCTCACCGCCTTTTTCAATATTAACTTGTTCATATTCAAACACTTTATGCATTTTATTTGCCCCATGATTAAAGGACAACACTTGTGCTATTAAGTGACTAAACTGGCTGTGACTAGCGGTAAAATCTAAAGCGGCTAATTCCAAAATAATGCCACTGCCCGGCCAAACATTGGTCTCACCTAAATAGCAGCCCCATTCTGGTGTAGGAGTGTTTAGGCCTGAAAAATTCAGCACGCCAATTGCCCGCTGATTTTGTAAAAACACATAAAACTTACGGCTAGGGTCCGTTTGAAACTTTTCAAACCATGCACAGTGCTCTTGCCACTCTACCTGTGCATTATTATGCATATTTTGTTTAATACGCTGACTGTTGCGCCATTGCCAAACAAGTTCTAATTGTGCTTTATTTAGCGGTTCAAAGGCATGTTCAGGTATCGAGGTTTTCATTGAGTGTGATCACTTGTGAGTTTTTGCCCAGACATAAGTTTTACGATATTTTTGGCGCCATCCACTACAGGAAACTCTAACGCCTTTTGATGCATCAGACCTAACAACCCGGGTTGCTGCCATAAAGAAATACATTGCATGGCTAATTCATCAGCGTTCAAATCATCGACATTGAAAACCTTACACCAACCTTGATTAGCGGCTTCTTGGCTAGCATTTTTCTGATTTTCAGCCACTACCACTAACATTGAAGGTGTCGCACAAGCGAGTAACTCAAACTGACTTCCTCCAGCAGCGGATAAGGCTAATTTAGTGTTAACCAACACAGAGGCCATATTTTGACAGTCATGTAGATGAGTAATATCCAAGGCACTGGTTTTGATTAAATCGACTAAGTCTTGTAATCCATCATAAGCAGCACCTGTAATAACGGTGATTGGTATACTCGAGCTAAGTTTTTGCAGTGATTGTAATACGCTAAACGTCAGTTTTTTAGGATCGCTACCACCAAACATAAGGGTTAAGTTTTGACGTTCTTGCCACTCATTATGGACTGATTGTAGGAATTCCTGTCTTAATACTTGGTAGTCCTGACCGATGGCCAATAGTGCATTAGGTGCGGTAACTTGATAGTTATGTGAAGCCGCGTTAGGCGCGCCATTAATCACTAAGTCAGCATACAGCGCACCGCTATTATTCATATCATCGAAAACAGCGAGATTATATGTATCGGATTGCAGTGTGTGCCGGTAGTTTTGATCAAACTGATATCCGTCGAGCACTAACCAATTGACCTTTAACTCGGTACATTGCTTACCTAACCATTCGGGCTCTAGCTGATTATCAATATTGGAAATGCATAGAATATCTCCTACCCAATCGGCTCGATTGCGACAGAAATATTCTGAACGCGGAGACATAAAAAAAAACACTTGATGCCCACTCGCCACTAATCTTTGTGCTAACGCCAAACAACGCATAACGTGGCCTAAACCTATTTCAGGCTCACCTTCAACTCGAAACGCGACTCGCATCAGCTATTACTCACACTAGCACTCAAACATCGACCAATCTAACGGCGTGCCTTTAGCCAGTGTTTGTTTAGCGACTTTACCCAGTACGTTATCCCAGTTTTTAGGCGCTAAACCAAAGGCGGGGCGTACTATTCGTAGGTTTTGCGTGCTTAGTTTTTGCCCCTGCTGTATATCTTCACTCACATAAATTGAGCGGCGATACTGTTTGGATTTTTCTTCTGCTTGGGTGCCACCATACTTGACCTGCCCTAATGCTTGGTGAGCTCTTTTAGTTTCTAACACCAAAGACGCTAGTTCATCTGGCTCTAACGAAAAAGCCGCATCTACACCACCCGCATCTCTATCTAATACAAAATGTTTTTCAATCACTGTCGCGCCTAACGCAACGGCAGCAACCGACACCCCAACACCAGCAGTATGATCAGATAAACCCACTTGGCAACCAAAGGCGTCGCGTAAATGTGGGATAGTCACAATGTTGGATTGGGTTGGCTGTGCTGGATAAGTACTGGTGCATTTTAATAAAATAATATCGTTACAGCCTGCCAATTTGGCCACGTTCACGGCTTGTTCAATCTCAGTTAAACTTGCCATGCCAGTAGACATAATCAATGGTTTTCTTTTACTTGCTGCTTTACGAATAAGCGGTAAGTCGGTCAATTCGAAAGAGGCTATTTTAAAACAAGGTACGTTCAAATCATCGAGGAAATCTACTGCTTGTTCATCAAAGGGGGAACTAAAGGCCAACATACCTAAAGACTTGGCTTTATCAAACAGAGGTTGATGCCACTCGTATGGCGTGGCCGCTTTTTGATACAAAGCATGTAACGACTCACCGTGCCATAAACTGTCTTTTTCTTGAATGACAAAATGCTCGTTGTCTACGTCTAACGTCATGCTATCAGCGGTAAATGTTTGCAATTTTACCGCGTGAGCACCGGCTTTAGCCGCAGCTTCCACCATCTCCATCGCTAAGTCTAACTGCTGATTATGGTTACCACTTAACTCCGCTATGATAAAAGGCGGGAAATTTGCGCCGATACTGCGGTCGCCAAGTTTTATTTCATTCATCTTGCTGTTCCCTATCTTGTGGCTCCAAGGCTAGATGTACAAATATCGACTCAATACTTTCCACTAAATCTTCTGCTTTATCGCAGTTACATTCTAACGTAGCAATATTGTTTGGATTAGCGCCATGTTGCATACACGCAGTTACTGGATCCGTGCCAAATTCTGGCATTAACAAAGCAGGCTCGCTGGTGCCACTTATCATCAAGGTTGGACAATCAACCGCTTGTGCATACCAGCGATGACCACTTGGTTTACACACCATTAAGTCACTGGCTTTAAGCATTTTCAATAGTGAACGAATATCTTCTTTAGCATCCCTATCATCCCAAACAACAAAGCCTTTTTGTTCTAAAAGCTTTTTTAAACGACTTGCATAAGGATAGAGGTAGCCATCGTCAGATTGACCAAGACACAAACCAATCACTTTATTGGATTTAGCTTTTTTAGCCAGTCGTTTATCAATACCAACATCGATGGCCTGATCCAATTTATCAACCACTAATCCACAACATTTAGTTAAATAAAATTCCGGATATCCACCTTCGCCTTCAACATCATATTGCCACCAGCGACCATGCCACTTGTGCATGTTGGTAAATGAACTGGCCATAAAAGCTTGGCTTGAATTAACATAATCAGCTTGTAAACTTTGGTCTTGAACTTGTTCCAATAATTTTTGAACCGACATGTTCAAATAATTACCACTGACAGGCTCACCAGCATCGGCTAAAAAACGTGTCAAAAAGCACGGCATAAAAGTGGTATCTAAGTTGACAATTTGACTGTAGTTTTCACCAATGATTTCCTCGGCGAGTCCCAAGAATGATTCCATGGCAAGGAAGAAATCGTCTGGCCACTGCTGCTGAGTCACATGATGAATAAACACACTCGGCTCGGCTATTTTAATTAACTCAGCCCCATCTCCGAAGGTCAAAAAATGAATCTCTGCGTTTGGATTGTTTTTTTGAAAGTAGCGCAATACCGGAAGTCCAATGGCACACACATCTGCCGAACTTAACATCCTGATCAACAATACTTTTTCAGTTTTAGAGTCTAGAATTTCACTCACTTTTTTGCCCCTGAACGTAAGCTTGATACATTAGTTCTGCTCGCTGCCAATCTTCTGGTGTATCGATATCCTGCACTAAGTGCCGTGGTAAAATGACTGACAAGCTGTGGTGACTAAAAATCTTTTGATTGGATAAATAATCATCGGTTTTACCCCAATAAAACTGGCCTGCATCATGATAGGCTTCTTCTAAGTCTTGGGAACGTTTACCGATGCTTTCAGGAAACATGGGCGACACACCGGCCGCTGATTTTATCAGTGCCCGTTGTACTGGAAAAGGAAAACTAGTGACTGAAAAAGCAAAAGACTTTTCGCTATGTTGTTTAAGTGAATCCAACCCTTGTTGCAGATATTGAGCATCTAAAAACGGCGCTGTGGCGTAGATACAACAACAGAATTCAGGTTTATAAAAGTTTTCAATACAAAACTTGATGGCATGATTGGTCACTGGTCGAGTACCTACCACATCATTTGATAATGTTTCTGGGCGAATAAAAGGCACATCAGCTCCAAAGGCTTTTGCTACATCAGCAACCTCTTCACTGTCAGTGGATATGATGATTTTATCAAACAGACCTGACGCTTTAGCCGCTTCGATTGAATAGGCAATAAGCGGCTTACCGGCAAATAATTTGATGTTTTTACCCGGAATTCGCTTGCTACCGCCACGTGCAGGAATGATGGCAATATTCACACCAATATCTCCCGTAGCGTATCAATGACTTTTGTTTGTTCTTCATCCGTTAAACTTGGAAACAATGGCAGTGTTAAAGCGTGTTGGTAAAAGTGTTCAGACACAGGAAAGTCGCCTTGTTTAAAACCAAGTTGTTGATAGTAAGGCTGTAAATGAATAGGAATGTAATGCACATTGACGCCTACTCCTTTGGCATGAAGTTGCTGATAAATATTTTGCCGATCATGCAAAGTAAGCTCAACCATATACAGATGCCATGCACTTTGTGATTGAGATTCTACGACTGGTAGTTTCAAGGGCAAGTTAACCAAGGCTTCATCATAAACTTTTGCGATTTCAGCGCGCCTCTGCATAAAGGAGTCTAACTTTTTTAACTGGGATAAACCCAAAGCAGCTTGCATATCACTCAGCCGATAATTGTAACCCAGCTCGAGTTGCTGATAATACCAAGGCCCATGACTTTCTCCTTGGTATTGTTCGGGATCTTTAGTCACGCCATGTTTAGCAAATAATTTAAGTTTTTCGTGAAGTCCGCTTTGATTAGTTAACACTGCGCCGCCTTCGGCACTGGTAATGGATTTAACTGGGTGAAAACTCAAAACGGTCATATCTGCATACACACAACTGCCAATCTTGGATTGCTGATAACTGCCACCTAACCCATGGGCTGCGTCTTCAATTAATACGATTGAGTACTTCTGCGTTAAGCTACGAATACTCTGCATATCACAGCTCAATCCAGAAAAATGCACCACGATTAACACTTTAGGTAGTCGATTCTGACTGGCAGCATGCTGGAGCTTGTTTTCTAAGGCGCTGACATCAATATTGCGAGTAGTAGGATTTATGTCCACAAAATCTATGCTCGCACCGCAGTAAAGCGCGCAATTTGCCGAAGCAACAAAAGAATTGGGAACTGTCCAAACTAAATCTCCTGTACTAACACCTGCAGCTAAACAAGCCACATGCAAACCAGAAGTTGCACTATTAACAGCTACGCAATACTTAGCTCCAGTGTAATCACATAGAGCTTGTTCAAATTGGGGAACAACCTTGCCTTGAGTCAAAAACTGATTGCGTAACACATCCACAACCGCGTCTATATCATCCTCATCAACCAAATGTTTGCCATAAGGGATCATATAAACGCCCGTTACAAGGTGACTTTATCGAGTGTTTTTAATTCATCGATGGTCAAAAAATGAGGATTTGTACCTGAGTGATATTCAAACTTTTCAGCAACCGGTTGGCCCACATCGCCTAATTTATTCTTTTTGTAATTGATGGTTTTATCAAAAAATTTGATTGCAGGCGTTATCACGTAATGATCATCAAATTCTAAAGAATGGTGCGCCATCTCTTCAGGTACCATCACTTCATGTAGTTTTTCACCAGGGCGAATTCCAACTAAATCGTATTCTCGATTACCACTGATGGACTCAACCAAATCGATTATTCTTATGGAGGGGATTTTAGGCACAAATATTTCGCCACCTTGCATCCGTTGGAAATTTTTAACTACAAATTCAACACCCTCATCTAAGGTGATCCAAAAACGAGTCATTTCTGCATGAGTGACAGGAAGTTTAGTCACACCCTCATTCAGCAATTGACGAAAAAAGGGCACCACTGAACCTCTAGAACCCACTACATTACCGTAACGAACCACTGCAAATCTTGGCCCTGTGGCGCCAGAAATATTGTTAGCCGCGACAAATAATTTATCAGAAGCTAGCTTAGTCGCACCATACAGGTTTACCGGATTGGCAGCTTTGTCGGTTGACAACGCAATAACCCGACTCACATCGGCGGAGATAGCGGCATCAATAACATTTTGAGCCCCATAGATATTAGTTTTGATACATTCATTAGGATTGTATTCTGCAGCAGGCACTTGTTTTAAAGCAGCGGCATGCACCACATAATCAACATCACGCATAGCTGAAATCAATCGCTCTTTGTCGCGCACATCACCAATAAAATAACGCATACAAGGGGCATTAAAATGTTGCTGCATTTCAAATTGTTTTAACTCATCTCTGGAGTAAATGATGACCTTTTTCGGAGAATAATTTTTTGTTAGGTAAGCAGAAAAACGTTTGCCAAATGATCCGGTTCCACCCGTTATTAAAATTGATTTATTATTAAACATAAACAGCCCTCACAATCATTTTAGTTTGGTAGAAATCACATTGACTTGATTCATTACCTAATTGATTTAACTCGTTAAAATCCAGAATATTCATCGATACTTATTTATAGCTTTGCGACCACGTACCAACCCAGATAGTTGTTTTAATGACGCTTTAAATGATTCTTCAGCATAAGCAACTAATGCGCCATTAACCTGCAACTCGGCTTTTGCGAATTGTTTTTTTTCTTCTTCAGCGAGGTTTTCTAGATATTTTAGAATGAATTCGTCACGTTCCGTTACGAGTTTCAAAAATAAAGATTCATCGGGATCATTTTCAGATGTGAGTTCTGACAGATCTCGATTGATACTTTTTAATGGGGAAGGTGTAAAAGAATGATCTAATAGTAATTTTTTCAAACTGTAGCTTGACGTTGTTGCCTCTGCATTTCGTAAGCCTCTTGTTTGGCTGACTCAGGAATTTGCGACCAGGCTGTTTTAATGGGTAAAAACAGAGTAATCACTTCATCAACAATCTTCAAGCTATTCTGCACATTAGCGTCAATCAAGCGTTGGATCATATAATCGTAAAGCGCATACAAATTATCCGCGACCTCACCACCAGACTCTAACGAAAGAGTATCACGTAGGTTCATCAAGATAGCCGTCGCACGTGAAATATGCTCTGACTTACCAGCGTAATCCTTTCGCTCTATGCAGCCTTTGGTGTAAGCAAGCTTATCAAGCGTGCCTTGCATTAACATTAAGGTTAACTTATGCGGATCAGCCTGACCGACTTCTTGCTTCAGATTACCTTTTTTATAAGCATTGATACCTTTTAACGCCATACTAATTTTCCACATTTTTGATTGTTAAATTGCATTCTTTCTAACCTATGAGCCTAATGTTGCGAGCAATGCCGAACCAGTTGAATTTAATCTAGCTACAGTTTGGTCAAGATTCAAATATTTATCACGCAATATTTGCTCAGTGTTCGCCAGCCTTAACTCCAAAGTTAATCTTTCGTCAAAAATCTTTTCTCTTTGATCTTTAGCTGTATCTTCTCGAGATTTAAGCAATCCACTATAACTGGTGTATTCTTCAACATAATCGTAAAGGCGAACCGCAATACCTTGGTTTTCATCAGTAAATAACGCGGCAATCTCATCGAAGTTATCATCTAATGCGTCTTTAAGACGATCGTCGCCACTGCCTAAGCCAATTCTGTCGTTAGAGCTGATTTCCAACTCATTGTTATCGTTATATTCAATACCAAGCTGAAACAGGCCACCTAGAGCTGATGAATCGACTGAAGAAAATAGAATATTATTGATACCGGTTTGTATACCTCTAACCAACGAGTCACCCGCCAGAGAACCATCGTCTTCCAAATCAGACTCACCGTATTTGGTAAGTAGTTTTATCTCCGCTTGTAAGGCATTAAAATTCTCAACAAACTCTCTGATAGTCTCTTCAACCGCTTCTTTATCAAAGCCAATACTGAGTTTTGAGGTTTTAAACGTTATACCATCTGCCGCTAGTTCAGATAATTCAGTTGCTTTAAAACTGACGTTTTCAATGACATTTTCAAATTCGTTATTTTTACTTTCTACGTCAATACCATCAATTGTGGCTTTGGCGTTTTGAGCAGAAGTGACAGGCGTTAAATAAGTCGAAGCTTCAGTAGAATTAGTGGTTGAAACAAGATCCAGTTCAGCAACATCGTTATCGTTGACTATAACTAAATCATTTCCTGCACCAGTAGTATCAGAAGTGAATACTAGTTTAGCACCACCATTCACCGTTCCAGTATCTATAATACTAGCGGTTACACCAAAGTTATCATTTGAAGCATTGATAGCATTTCGTAAGTCTTCTAGAGAATTACCTGCAGTTAAATTGATAGTAAAGGACTCACTAGTCGCATCAATTTTAAAGGTAAGACTAGCAGCACCTGCACTTAATACCGAATCAGAAGAGCTAGCAAAACCACCATCCACTGCATTTGCGGTTTCAATTCGACTACCACTAGCGAGTTGACTCACTGCTATATTGTAATCGCCTTCCAATGCACTGTTAGAGGCATCAGCGGTAAAAGGTTCAACGCCTTCTGAAGGATTGTTTATGCTTGGTTCGCGGCCTTTAAGGTTCGAATCACTGCGCAATTTATCCAAGGTTTCTTGGAAATCTTCAAGTTTCGACTTTAACTTACCAATACCAGAAATTTCAGCTTCAACGTTTTCCTCTCTGGAATTCAAGGCATCAGTTTTTGGCTTACGCTCAGCTTCGAGCAATTGCCCCACTAAACTTTCAAGATCTAAACCTGATCCTACACCTAATGACTGAATTGACATACACCACCTCTATTCCAACAATAATTGCAGGATAACGTTTACATCAAAAGAATGATATTAAACCTGTTTACTAAATAGTAAACCTACTGCGGTTCCAACCTCCGTCTGTAAGTCCTGCAAACGTTCTGAAAGTGCTAATACTTCTTCAGAAGGTATTTGCCGAATAATTTTTCCGGATTCCGCATCGGTTACTTTGACGACTTGTTTATTACTGCCTTCGTCCACTGAAAAATTGAGTTGTCTGCTATTTGATTGCACAAAATCACTTAGTTGTGAAACAGCAGTTTCAATCTGCTCAGCGCTAACATTAACCGACTCTCGTTTTTTTATTTCGGCAGGAACAGATATATCTTTAGTCTGTTTTTGCCCTTCTGCCAGAGAACCCTGTGTTGAACGATTGGTTCGAACAGTATCTGCAGCAAAATCTTGGCCAACTTGTGATGTTTTAATTTCCATAAATCACCTCTACATAAAACGCCAACGACTAAAGGGACGTGTTCCCACCTCAAATTATACTTCAGAGGAGTAATACGTCCCTATTATTTTAGCCGTTTTAGGCTAACTTATTGTTAAAAGCTAAATCTTAGCTTAATAATGACAGTGCCGATTGTGGTCGTTGATTGGCTTGACTTAACACCGACAAAGACGCTTGCTGAATGATTTGATTTCTGGTTAATTCAGCCGTTTCAACTGCAAAGTCAGTATCACGAATACGCGAGCGAGCACCTGCGATATTCTCAGAGATGTTACTCAAATTACGAATAGTAGACTGAAAACGGTTTTGCAATGCACCCAAATCGGCCCGCGCTCCACCAACAGAAGATATTGCATTTGTTATCGCTGTAAGAGCGGTCGAAGCGCCATCTACTGTAGATACATCCGTGCCAGCAATACCCAATCCAGAAGCGCCGTAACCTCCTGAACGTGATAAATTGACTGAGATGGTCTGTCCACCGTTTGCACCGACTAGGAATTTAGATGAGAAACCACCTGTCAAAATATCCAAGTTGGCAAATTGTGAATCAGAAGCGATGCGACTAATTTCATTTTTTAATGCGGTCACTTCCTTCTGTAACGCTGTGCGATCAGCAGAAGAGTTAATCCCATTTTGAGATTGCACTGCTAAGGTACGAATACGTTGTAATGAAGCAGTTACTTCACCCAGCGCACCTTCAGCTGTCTGAGTAAGAGAAATTGCATCATTTGCATTTCTAACTGCTTGGTTCAAACCTTCTACTTGCGTGGTTAAACGGTCTGAAATCTGCAGGCCCGCGGCATCATCTGCAGCACGATTAATTCTAAAACCTGAAGACAATCTTTCAAAAGATGTATTCAACGATTGTCCTGAACTAAACAACTGGCGCTGAGCATTCAAAGACGACACATTTGTGTTAACAAATAAACCCATAAAAACCTCCTGAAAACTCACCGCACGCCGATAACGTGTTTGTGCCAGTAAGTTTGCCTCAATTTAGATAGACAAAAACCTCTTTTTGTCTATCACCTCACTTACCTCATTCAACGACATCTCTATCGTTAAGTGAGACTAAAAGTAATCAATTAGATCACCCCTCAACTAACGTTATCGACACTTACAACAGTAACTTTAATTTTTTTTAAAAGTTTTTTAGTCCTCTTCTGTTAATCGACATTTAATTCAAGACTAAACAACGACTTCCAATAAAATTTTGAATCGGTTATTTGCCCTCTGAGATTGGTCATGTCCGAACCTAAAAATAAATGAACAACTGGGTTTCAATTTAATAGTTGGAAATGGAAAAGACTGGTTATACCAATCAGCATGGAAATTAAACTCGAAATACATGTTGGCACACTACATGCTTTAAGATGGATAGTTGATTAGATGCAAAAGCATTTGATGGCTAAAGAAAAAAGGCCGGGGCAAAACCCTTTACAAGGCGTCCCCGACCAACTTGCTCACGTTAGGAGATGGAGCAAATAAGGTTTCTGTCCGACTGGCAGGGTTAGAAGAGCTGAATACTGGCCTCTCAACCAAACTTCTACACTCTCGGTCCTGTTAGTCGGCGTTTTAATTTACACATCTAAGATGTAAACCAAAACAGAAATACTATTTGTGCTAAATACACCAAAAGGCCTCAAAACAATGCGCCTTAGGGTGTTTGATTAAAAAAGGCCGGGGCAAAACCCTTTACAAGGCGTCCCCGACCAACTTGCTCACGTTAGGAGTTGGAGCAAACTTGGTACTGACTAGGATATAAATTCAATTACACCATAGCTTATAAATAGCGCCCTCCCTAGCATTCCATAGTAACAATCCATTATTACTTTTTAGGGCATGGCCCTGGGTCGGCCTCTCATTTCCTACCCTCTAGATTTTTTTCTCGGCTAAATATTAGACTAACCTAGTAACTGCAAAGCTGCTTGTGGGCGTTGATTCGCTTGCCCTAACACAGTAATACTCGCTTGCTGAATTATCTGCCAGCGGGTTAACTCTGCCGTTTCGACGGCAAAATCTGTGTCACGGATACGACTCCTTGCCGCTGATACATTTTCAGAAATATTACTTAAATTTCTGATCGTCGACTGAAAACGGTTTTGTAGCGCACCTAAGTCAGCTCGCTGAGCGTCAATAATTGAGATGGCTTCTGATACGGCTGTCATGGCTGTCGAAGCTTGTGCTTCAGTTAGAACAGAGGTATCAGCTATAAACAATCCTGATGCACCAAATCCTCCGGTACGTTCAACATTGACACTAATGGTTTGTCCGGCGTTAGCTCCTACTAAAAAAGAAGATGAAAATGCGCCATCCAATACGTTTACGCCACCAAACTGCGATGTAGAAGCAATACGACTCATTTCGTTCTTCAATGCAGTCACTTCTTTTTGTAAAGCGACCCGATCTGACGACGAATTAATCCCGTTTTGCGACTGCACTGCCAACACGCGTATTCTCTGTAAGGCAGTGGTAGTTTCAGCCAACGCCCCCTCTATAGTCTGTGACAAAGATATAGCGTCATTAGCGTTTCGAACTGCTTGATCTAAACCTAAAACCTGAGTGGTTAATCGGTTAGATATTTGCAGTCCTGCAGAATCATCTTTTGCACCGTTAATGCGAAAGCCTGACGACAGTCTTTCAAACGCAGTATTTAAATTATTATTCGACGTAAACAACTGACGAGTAGCGTTTAGCGACGACACATTAGTACTTACAAATAAACTCATTTTCTCTCCTAACCATGCACCGACTTTTTATTTTTGTTATTAATGTCAGTGATATTCTGGTGTTGCTAAAATTTAAATTGACATCTTGGCTGCGTAATTGGCACGCCACATGCTTTATATAATTGCTAGCTGGTACCCTGGTTAGCATTTTTGTTAAGTGTTTGAAGCACAAAAAACAAATGCAAAAAGTGTGAGCTTAATGCTCTAGCTGACAGACAGAATTGATGGCCTAAACCTCAATACCTCACTACCTCCTGGCGTCTGTTCTGTCT
Source organism: uncultured Paraglaciecola sp. (assembly GCF_913020055.1). Lineage (GTDB taxonomy): Bacteria > Pseudomonadota > Gammaproteobacteria > Enterobacterales > Alteromonadaceae > Paraglaciecola. The sequence goes on from NZ_CAJWCF010000045.1 coordinate 13,938, forward strand.
GTTAGCGTTTTAACAAAAAAAGCCTCGGCTTTATTTGTTAGTAAAAAAGCACTCACTACTAATTTGTTCTAAAGTATTGATAATACTTAATAATATTACATTCCTCGGTCGGTTGCAGCCTGTCCCCACACTTTGCAATTCGACCGTTTTCTTTATCTACAACATTATTTCATTCATATGTAGATAAATTTATCCTCGTATTTAAGTTGCAGCCTGCCCCCGCAATTGCTCAACAATATTGCACATATTTATTCTCTATTTATTAGCCTTGTAACAACTGCAATGCCGCTTGTGGACGTTGATTTGCTTGACCTAACACTGTGATGCTAGCTTGTTGAATGATCTGCCAGCGGGTTAACTCTGCCGTTTCGACGGCAAAATCAGTATCACGAATACGACTTCTTGCCGCTGATACGTTTTCAGAAATATTACTTAAGTTTCTGATCGTTGATTGAAAACGATTTTGTATCGCACCTAAATCAGCCCGTTGGGCATCAATAATTGAGATCGCTTCTGTGACCGCTGTCATAGCTGCCGATGCTTGTGCTTCGGTCAAAACAGAGGTGTCTGCCACATTTAACCCTGATGCGCCAAATCCTCCGGTCCGCTCAACATTGACACTAATTGTTTGTCCGGCGTTGGCCCCCACTAAAAATGCCGATGAAAATGCGCCGTCTAATACATTCACACCACCAAATTGTGATGTAGATGCTATTCGACTCACTTCATCCTTCAATGCAGTCACTTCTTTTTGTAAAGCGACCCGATCTGAAGATGAGTTGATACCATTTTGAGATTGAACAGCCAAAACTCGTATTCTTTGCAAAGCAGAAGTGGTTTCGGCAAGTGCTCCTTCAATAGTTTGTGCCAAGGAAATGCCATCGTTAGCATTTCTAACAGCTTGATCTAAACCTAGAATTTGCGTGGTAAGACGATTGGATATTTGTAAACCTGCAGCATCGTCTTTCGCGGTATTGATACGAAAACCAGATGACAAGCGTTCAAACGCGGTACTTAAATTATTGTTCGACGTAAACAACTGACGAGTTGCATTTAACGACGACACATTCGTGTTGACGAATAAGCTCATTTTTAATCTCCTAACGATTTTTTGTAAACACCACCAGACTATTATTATTTTTAGTTGTCTTGATGGTTACAGAGCTGTGCTTTTATTTTTATTCAGCTTCTGTAGAGTCGTTCGCTTATATTTTTATTAGATGCGTAACGTCTATGTTCATGTATCGTGCTTGGATGAAAAATCCTTTAGGAGAAAAACAAACTAGTTTTTTAATTCTATATATTTCAAATAGTTAGAGGACGAAAAAAGCCGGAGAAATTCTCCGGCTGAGCGCTCTTTCATTCTGAGAGAGAGAGCGAGACTCTCAACTGCTCGGTTCTTATCAACCCAGTGCACTACCCCCTGGCTTCTAAGACCTTGAACAGAAGAAGGGTCTCGAAACCTAGGCTAATCGAAGGTTAGTTGAATTAAACAACCAACCCAGCAAAGATTAACCTAGTAAAGATAGAGCCGCTTGTGGACGCTGATTGGCCTGACTTAACACAGTCAAACTTGCTTGCTGAATAATCTGATTTCTAGTTAACTCAGCAGTTTCAGAAGCAAAATCAGTATCTTGGATTCGACTTCTTGCACCGGCAACGTTTTCAGAAATGTTAGTCAGGTTACGGATTGTTGATTGGAAACGGTTTTGCAAGGCACCTAAATCGGCACGCACACCACCAACAGTAGATATGGCTTCAGATATAACAGTCAAGGCTGTAGAAGCACCATCAACAGTAGACACATCAGTACCGCCAACACCTAGACCAACAGCACCATAACCATCTGTTCTAGACAAGTTAACAGAGATAGTTTGACCACCATTCGCACCTACCAAGAATTTAGATGAAAAATCACCTTGTAAAATATCTAAGTTGGCAAATTGTGAATCAGACGCTATCCGGCTAATTTCGTTTTTAAGGGCAGTTACTTCTTTTTGCAGAGCCACGCGGTCTGCAGATGAGTTAATACCGTTTTGTGATTGTACTGCAAGGGTACGAATACGTTGAAGTGAAGTAGTAACTTCGCCTAACGCGCCTTCAGCAGTTTGCACTAATGAAATAGCATCATTAGCGTTACGTGCTGCTTGGTTAAGGCCTTGTACTTGGGTGGTTAATCTGTCAGTTATCTGCAAACCTGCAGCATCATCAGCCGCACGGTTAATACGGAAACCTGAAGACAAACGTTCAAAAGATGTACTTAAAGACTGCGCTGAATCGAACAAATTACGCTGCGCGTTCAACGATGATACATTGGTGTTTACGAATAAACCCATGGTTTTTCTCCTACACTCTCAGTCCAGACGATGCTGGCGACCGAATAATTATTCGGCTGGTTAAATAACACTAATAGAGTAACGATTTTGTATTTAAAAAATCATTACTACTGGCTCTCTCTAAAATTGTATCGACCCATTTAAAATTCCCTTTAACATTAATTTGCCTTTTTTCTATTAAGCGGCAACTTTTTGCCGCCTTTGCATTTACCTTTTACTTGAGTTTCAATGGGTTAAATAAGATAAAAAAGTTTGAAAAATGCCCATAAATTGGATTAAAAAAATAGGAAATAAAGCTCAGCACAATGCTTTTGTCGATTTATGCGAGTTTAACCAACACCTATTTTGCTGTTATAGAGAGGCCGAAAATCACGTAAGTGCCGACGGTACAATACGCATACTCACCTTAGATTTTGCTGGCAACATTTTGCACTTAAATCAAATCGCTATTGCTAACACAGATTTAAGAGATCCGAAGATAACCATCACCCCTGATGGCAACATTCTACTTATTGCTTATGCACGGCAAACTTCTAAACATAACCAAACAATAGGCACACGTAACTTAACCTGGGTATCACAAACAGGACAAAGTTGGTCGGCTGCTAAAGAGTTTGCTGATAGAGGGTGGTGGTTATGGCGAATAAGATGGCATAAAAATAAAGCTTACGGGTTTTCTTACAATAGAAAACAGAACGCCATTCACCTGTATTCAGGTAATCCCAGAAGAAGCTTTCATCTGCATCAACCTTTTGCACTAAGTTTAGATAAACATAAAAAAGGTTACCCTAATGAAAGCGACCTTGTGTTCAATGACGATAAAGCTTTTGCATTGGTTAGGAGAGATGCTGACAGCTACTCGGCGCAGCTTGGCCACAGCACATTTCCCTATAAAAAATGGAACTGGATAGATTTGGGACGTTATATCGGTGGCCCAGTCATGTTACGCCTAGATAATGATTTTGCCTTGGTAGCAGGCAGAATAGTCAAACATGGACGACTTGTAACAGGACTATTAAAGATGAAATTATCGAATGGAGAGTGTCAAGAGTTATTGATTTTGCCTTCTGCTGGAGACAATAGTTACCCCGGCTTAGTATTCAAAGAAGGTCTGCTTTACATCAGTTATTATTCATCCCATGAGGACAACAAAAGCTGTATATATTTAGCAGAAATTAAGATTGATTCATTAAACCTAAATAAAACCTAGATAACTCGATTTCAGGCTAGATAAAATCAAACAACGAAGTACCTGTCACACGAGCAAAAGTGGCTTGCGCTGCTTGTAAGGCTGTTTCTTGACGGCTTAGCTCAGATACAGCTTCAGCATAATCTACTTCTTCGATATTAGATCGTGCTGCTTTGTTAGATATTTCCAAGTCCAAATTTGCGGCAAATACAGAGTCTGCGGTATTTCTTCTGCCGCCTATTTTCGAAATAGAGTTAGCGATATTTACAAAAGCATTATCCACTCCAGCTAAGGCATCTGTCAGAGCCTCATCAAAATCATTGTTCGCTATGTTTTCGTTATTCAATGCAATGACAAAATCATTCAATGTCTCCGCAATATTTCTTTTCTCTGGCGGCTCAAGTTGAAAATTAACGGTGTCACCTGGGGTGCCTGTAATATTAAACTCTAAGCCTTTATACAAAACTGCACTGCCACTTGAAAAATCTACTGTGTCTAACACAGCGCCTGTACCTACATTGGTTACTTGTGCTTGAGTAGCAGACAAAATACTAATTTGAAACTCATTATTTGCTGGCGTGACAGCATCATAATTTGCTTCATAAAACTTATCGAAAGCGGTTTGCCCCTGAACATTTAAGGAAACATTTGTTGCGCCAACTGAACCAGAAATCGAAGTTTTAAGCCGAGACAGTACATTTTCAAATGCATCAAAGCCTGAATTATTCACCTGTAAGCTAACACTGTCTGAAACTTGAATTTGGTTTGCACCGGTATCACCCACAAAAGTATATTTATCTCCTACTGCACTAGGATTAAACACAAAAGCTGGGGAGGCAGACTGAAACCCAGCAAAAATATATTCACCTGCTGGATTTCTGCTATTCATCAGGTCGAATACTTGATCTCTAATTTGACCAATTTCAATTGCAAGGGCTTTTCTATCATCTGTGCCCACTATGCCATTACCTGACTGGATCATTAATACACGTGCACGATCTACCGCGGTGTTCACACTTTTAAGTACCGTTTCTTCTTGCTCTAGGCTGTTGACTAGCAAGTTACTGTTCTTTTTGTACTGGTTTATCAGTTCAATTTCTTCAGTCAAACGTATAACTTGTGCAGTTCCAACTGGGTCATCCGACGGTCGCAACAGTTTTTTACCTGATGCTAACTGCTGCTGCACATCAGATAGATCAGCCTGATTATCTAAAACCGATTGAATAGTCCGGTCGTATAATTGTCCCGTGGATATGCGCATAATTTACCTAGACCTTTTACCGTGTAACCCCAAGAATCGTAGTAAACAATTCTTGGGCTGTGGCTAATAACCTTGCAGCTGCTTGATATGACTGTTGATATCTGACTAAATTAGCCGCTTCTTCGTCCAAACTCACACCAGAAACCGACTCGAACCAATTTTTAGATTGAGATTTAAGTGCATTAGCAGATTGTAGGGATATATCTCCACTAGAGGCTTTTTGACCAATGTCACTAACAACATTTCCATAAGCTTCCTGAAAACTGATGGGCTGACCTGATCCTGAGTTATTCACTTGCATAATATCCTGATTTTGCAAATCCCCCATAATCAATCCATTGCGATTATCATTTAAGCCACCGGTGTTATAACCAATTGAAAAACTATCACCTGCTTTGGGCACTCCTTGCAAAGTCAAATCGTAGCCGGGGTAGTTATCTAGAGCACTAAATGCAGCGGGCCAAGGTGGTCCAGCACCCGCACTTTCAGCTTGGGCTAGTAGGTTACTCAGATCAGTTGTACCAGATACAACTGTGATGACGGTTCCAGCACTATCTAACACTTGGTATTCATCGCTCGCTGTAAATAAAATTTGAGCGGGCGCACCTACGCCACCGGCACCAGTAGGTGAATTGCCTGGCCCATGTATGCCTCCCGCATTATCAAATGCAGATGCGAGACTATCGGTGAAGGTATTATCAATAAATATGTTATTAACCGAACTAGAAACCAACTGCGCATCGCCCAAATTATTTAAGCTAGCATTCACAGATATGGGTGAAGCAAGGGCTAAATCTTCAGGTCTAGTCATGGACACTTCAATACGATCTGCAGTATCTTTGGTGGGCTGTAATAAGAACTGATCACCTGCGGTGTAACCTGTGCCACTGGCAAACTCGATTTCAATGCCACCAATAACGGATGTGAAGGTACCCGATTGAGCATCTACAGCTGGGTAGTTTTGAGTAATAGGATTACCATTTATGTCCATGACAGGCGATCCATCTGCGTTCAACGTTGCTACAGTGATGTCTAATGTAGGGGGCGCACCTGCTGTTACGCTATTAATCGTTACTTCATAATCAGCACTGGTTACTTGCCCACCTGCGCCGTTAGTAATCCGCCCAGTAACTAAGCTATTAGCGTTAACATTATCTGAATAACTTAACCCTAAAAATTCAGGTAGTGAAAAAATATCCCCACCCAGATGTTGATCTAAGTCCATACCTTGGCGATTTTGAGTGTTGAGTGACTCCGTAATAGCGATGGCTATTTGCCCAAGTTCTCGGCGACTAGTTTCAAGCACTTCATCTCGGTACCTAAACAGTCCACCAATAGCTCCTCCTAACTCAGTTTCTCGGATATTGATAGTTGTAGGTTTACCATTACTGGTAAGCTGCAGGGATTTATAATTTAAATCAGCGTCGTTATTCACTTCAAAAACATTAAATGAGCCATCTTCTAACACTAACGATTCGCCAGAGCTTAGGTTAATCATCACCGAGCCATCGTTTTTAGCACTTTGACGTACTTCGATAGACACTAAACTAGCCAATTCTAAAACAGCATTGTCTCGTTGGTTTTTTAAGGTACCGGGTTCATCAAATCGATTGTTGGCCTGATTAGTTCGAATAGCATCATTGAGATCCGCTATAGACTGAACAATTGAATTCAAGCTGTCGATGTTAGCCCCCACTTCAACATTCAGCTCTTGCTCTTTATCTCGCAAAAATCCCGATACTATGCCTATTTGCCCTACTAAAGACTCAGCTTCACTCAACACCATCTGCCTACCCGAAAGGTTTGTAGGGATATCAGTAGCCGTTTGCACCGCAGCAAAAAAACGACTCATGCTAGCAGAAATACTATTCGCTTCACCGGCGAATACATTATCGATAACAGAGGTTCGATTAAAATAATTTTCAAATTCACTTTGTAAGGTAGTGTCACGACGCAGTTGGTTTTGTGCGAAAATATTGATCACTCGCTCTGTAGTTGAGCGTCCTACCCCACCTGTTAGCTGACTTTCAAAAGTGGTGCGCTCACGTACAAAACCCTCAGTATTAACATTAGCTATGTTATTACCTGTTGTTGTCAACAGCTGGTTACTTGCGTTAACACCACTAGTCGCTATGGAGAATAAATCTGCGGTTCTAGTATTGCTGTTTGAACTATTAGTAATCATTGTATGCCGCCCGCATCACTTGGAGTGCCTAATTGTTGTGCTGAAAAACGTTTGAATTGTTCGCCTTCAAACACCGAGATAACTTTACTGGCATAATCCGGATCGGTGGCATACCCCGCTTTTTGCAACTCTGAAAAGTATTGCTCCGTTGACTGACTCTGCTTTACTGCCTCTTCATACCTAGGGTTTTGTTTGACAAAACCCACGTAATCTTGCATTGATTCGGCAAAGGAGTCATACATTCTAAAGGGGGCTTTTTTTGTAGCTGCAACACCTTGTTCAAACTCAATAGTATTAACCAATGCACGGTCACCTTGCCAACGACGATCTGCTTTAATACCAAATAAATTGTGCGAGTTTTGCCCTGAAGTATTATGGATCATATGTTTACCCCAGCCTGTCTCGATAGCGGCTTGCGCCAACAAAGCTTTGGGGTCAAGACCTAACTGCTCAGCGGCCTGCTGTGCTGCTGGGTAAAGCTGTTCGATAAAGGACTGTGCATCTTCAAAAGCCGCAGTTTTAAAAGACTGAAAGGTTTTTATAGGCTGCTTGCCTAACACATCTTCTTGAGCTTTTTGCGTACTGGCGATTGCATTTCGGTTAATACTTGAAAGGTTACCATCATTACGTAATGCTCCCGCCGGCATATAGTCGTCACCGACTTTACCGAGTTGACGTACAATTATTTCCGCTAGACCTATGCTGCCATTACTGGCTAAATCACTGGCTATTTGTGTGTCATGCATATCTCGGTAAAACTTAACTTGTTCTGAGTTAAATGGGCTATCTTTATCCGCCATCACATCTTGCGCTTTTCGCATGGATTTGAGCATCATTTGTACAAAGATGGCTTCGAATTGTTTGGCTGCTTCATCTAATGCTTTACCGTCGCCACTTTGAGCGGCTCGGCGCAACTCATCCAAGCCTTTAATATCATTGGCATTTCTGGATAATTCAAGTGGGCTTTTGTTATTAAGCAACTGTTCCATGACGATAACCTTTAAATAACGACCAGATCGCCTTGCAAGGCACCTGCTTCGCGTAAAGCTTCTAAGATAGCCATTAGATCACCCGGTGCTGCGCCGACTTCATTCACCGCCCTTACTAACTCATCTAAGGTGACACCGGGATTAAAACTAAACATCCTCGTATCGTCTAAATTCACATCAACTATAGATTGAGTGGTCACGACTGTTTCTCCCCCTGCTAAAGCATTAGGTTGAGCAACGGTTTGGTTTTCAGCGATTGTGACCGTTAACCCTCCATGCGTAATCGCGGCAGGTAAAAGCCGTACATCTTGACCAATCACTATGGTACCTGTACGACTGTTGATCACTACTTTTGCCGAAGCTTTGGCAGGCACAAATTCGAAGTTTTCTAACGTCGCAAGAAAACCAACTCTTTGCCCAACATCTCTAGGTGCAGAGACTCTGACCGAAGCCGCATCAATGGGCGTGGCGATGATATAACCTTTATCAGGATCTGCTCCTAATCGAGTATTAATCGTATCAGCCAAAATTTGGGCCGTTGAAAAATCTGGGTATTTTAGGTTTAAGGTTAAAAAGTCACTTTGCATAAAACCACTAGGCACAGCTCGCTCTACCAAAGCGCCATTAGCAATCCGTCCAACGGTAGGGGTATTGACCACTATTTTTGAACCATCACCACCTTCCGCACCAAATCCGCTCACCACTAAACTACCTTGTGCTATCGCATAAACTTTGCCATCCAACCCTTTTAAGAAAGTTTGAATTAGCGTACCACCTTGCAAACTCGCTGCCTCACCAATAGATGAAACCGTTACATCGATCGTTTGCCCCGGCTTGATAAATGGAGGCAATAAAGCATGTACTGCAACGGCAGCAACATTCTTAATTTTTGGCTTGAGAGCACTATCTAAACTGATGCCAAAATTTGACAGCATAGTTCGAAAACTTTGCTCAGTAAATGGGCTCTGCTCGCCTGTTCCAGGCAAACCAACAACTAAACCATAACCTACTAACTGGTTACTTCTGACACCTTGCACAGAGGCCAAATCTTTTATTCTCTGTGCATAAGTCATAGGCGATAACATCATGCTAACTACAACTGCCATGGTAATAAAAGACTTCATATAATTCCCCATGTTAAAACGGCCAGTATTCAGATGAGAAAAAGCCACTTAACCAGCCTTCCCTTTGTGCGGTATCAAAGCTACCGGTGCCACTGTATTGAATACGTGCATTAGCTATCTTGGTTGATGCTATTTCATTGGTTGGGCTAACGTCTGCTGGACGAACCACACCTGTTAGGCGGATATATTCGTCACCATTGTTTAAGGTTAGCCATTTCTCTCCTCTAACCAGCAAATTTTGATTGGCTAATACTTGCACTACTGTGACTGAAATACTGCCGGTTAAATTGTTGCTTTGGTTGGCAGAGGAATCACCAGAAAAATCGTTAGATGCATCCAAGCCTAGTTGTACCGATTCATTACCAATATTGAGTGCATTTCCACCCAATCCTAATATTGGATTAACCGCTACCCCAGTTGCTTTTGATGTGCTTGTCCCCGCTGATTTAGTCGCGCGAGTATTTTCTCGCAGGCTAACAGTAATAATGTCACCTACACGCCTTGCCTTAACATCCGAGAACAAGTTATTGGCCATGTCAGACTGAAAAATAGAGCCATCTTGCGCCACTTTTTGCTGAGGTATCTCGGGCAAAATAGGCGCATAGAATGGATCATTTGGTAAAGGTTGTTGACCATTAGTAGATTGACAACCACCTAACAACATAATGCTAAGACACACACATAGTAATTTAAGCAACGCTAACTTATTCATCACAGTTTTACCCTCATTAAAGCTGTTGAATTACTTGACCCAACATAGAGTCAACGGCTGAAATCACCTTTGAATTCATTTCGTACAAACGCTGACTTTCAATCAAGTTGACTAGCTCTTCTGTCACATTCACATTAGACGTTTCAAGTGCCCCTTGAACTACTGTGCCAATTCCTTCCAATCCTGGAACACCTTGAATAGGTGCGCCACTGACGGCAGTTTCAACATATAGATTTTGCCCGGTAGGTTGTAAACCTGTGGGATTAATGAAGTCTGATAAACTAATCTGCCCCAAAACTTGTGGATCGGCTTGCCCTCTGACTGAAGCGGATACCTCGCCATCTTGAGATATAGTCAATTGTTGAGCGTTTTCTGGAACAGTAATAGTTGGTTGCAATAAAAATCCAGCTCCAGGTGTCACGATTTGTCCTTGATCATTCAGAGTAAACTGACCATTTCGAGTGTATGCAGTGCTGCCATCAGGTTGCAATATTTCAAAAAAGCCTTTGCCCTGCACCATCATGTCTAAAGATTTTTCAGTGGTCAGCATATTGCCCTGTGTATGTGCTTTTTGCGTCGCAACCACTTTACTACCTGCACCTAACATCAAACCTGAAGGTAACTCTGTATCCGCTGAAGAGCGGCCACCAGGTTGATTGATATTTTGATAAAGTAAGTCTTCGAAAATCGCCCGGTCTTTTTTGAAACCCACTGTACTGGCGTTAGCCAAGTTATTGGATATAACTGCCACATCTGTCTGAGCAGCATCTAGGCCTGTTTTACTTATCCACAATGCAGGATGCATAGATTGTCTCCTAAAAAATTCGTTTGTTAGCGTATTTTGCTAACGGTTGTGACATACACCAGCGCAACAATTACCTTAGATAATGCGCAACAACGTATTACCACGAGTATCAATTTCTTTTGCTTGTTTCATCATCTTAATTTGCATTTCATAATGTCGTTGCAAGTTGATCATATTGACCATTTCTTCTACTGGGTTAACATTACTGCCTTCAAGTACCCCAGTACGAACATTGACTATCAGATCTTCTTCAGCCAGTTCACCGTTTTTTAAGCGGAAAAGGCCATCTGCGCCACGCTCCATATCACGTAAATTTGGATTGACTAACTTAAGTCGACCAACTTCTTCCAACACTGTTTCAGGTGCGCCTTGCGGTCTAACTGAAAGCGTTCCGTCATTGGCTATATTGATATTGGATAAGGGGATAGGCAGAAACACTGGGCCAAAATCACCCACTACTGTATTACCGGAAGAATCTTTGAGCTCGCCGTTTGGACCTAATTCAAAACTACCATTACGGCTATAAGCTTCATTACCTTGTGCATCTTGCACTGAAAACCAACCATCACCTTGAATCGCTAAATCTAACTCTCGGCCAGTCTGGATCATAGGACCGCCCTCAAAGTTATTAACGGCATTTTCTGTCATAGAAAACACCCGGGTAGGCAAACCTTCGCCGAAAGCTGGCATTGCTCGCGCTTGTTCGAGCTGAGCCCTAAAACCAGTGGTTTGAGCATTAGCTAGGTTATTAGCTCGCACAGATGCACCGAGTAAATCTTGTTTAGCGCCACTTGCGGCGATGTAAAGTAGTTTATCCATGACAGATTATTGACTTAGTTGGATCTTGGTTTAAATAACTGCAAGTTAGATGCCATCTAATGAGATTAAATTAGGTTCCGAACAGACATAAAAAAGGCTGCTCGAAAGCAACCTAATATGTTCTTAAATATCAGTACGTTACTAACGAATATTAAGTACTGTTTGATTCAGCTGGTTATTCACTTCTAAAGCTCTTGAATTGGCTTGGAAGTTTCGCTGAGCGATAATCATATCAATTAGTTCGGTGGTTAAATTTACATTTGCTTGCTCTAAAGCTGATGAGTTAATTTCACCAAAAGTACCTGTAGTAGCTTCACCTGCTAAGGCTTCACCAGATAAAATACTTTCTTGCCACTGGGTACCACTTTGCTGAGTTAACCCTTGATCATTTGCAAATCGAATAAGTGCAACCCGCACTATAGGTTCTGACGTACCGTTAGAGTATGTGGCACGAACCAAACCATCAGGACCAATATCAATACCTGTAAGTCTACCTACTGGTAAGCCGTTTTGTTCTAACGAGGTGACTTCAAATGCCGAAGCAAATTGAGTGGGTTCATTAGGTGTCGCGTTAACAGAGTCTAATGCAAAATTAGTTGTAACAGCTTGGGTTGGGTCAGATCCATTGGTTAATATGGTTGCACCGATTGGAACAGATTGAAGATCGCCCGTGGCGATAGCTGTGCCATCAGAGTTTTGGGTACTTTGAAAATCACCTCCATTGCTAAATACCATTCTAAATCCAGAAACACCGTTTCCTGCACCTAAATAAGTCTCACCAACAACGTTAGGCCCTGTCGCGCCAGCGGCGCCAACACCAGGAGTATCACCTTCAGTTTCCAGAGGTAAACCATCTAAATAAGTTAACCCTACCCATTCATTTCCAGCAGCTGCCACATCTTTCATGAAAAAATAAGTCATTACATGACTATCACCTAGAGTATCAAATACCGTAACTGAGGTGGCGGCATTATAAGTAAGGGGATCGTCTGGATTAAATAGATCCAAGTCCACCGGACCTGCTCCAGCGGGTAAGTTCATTTTTAATGCTACTTCAGTAGTTTCTTGAGGTGCACCTGATGAATCAGGGATACGTACTGGCACAGTAGTACTTAATGCAACAGATGATGAACTTCCGTCTGAATTAACTGGAAACCCTAATAAATTATCACCAGCTGAGTTCACCACAAAGTTATCTGAATCTAACTTAAATTGTCCCGCTCGAGTAAAGGAAAAATCCCGTGAATCAATATCTGGGATAGTGCCAAAAAAGCCGTTGCCGGTAATAGCCAAATCCAAGGCGTTGTTGGTAAACTGCAAACTACCTTGAGAAAACTGCTGCGCAACTTCTTGAGTAAGTACACCATCACCCACTTTAGTTTTGCCACCGGCGAGTAAAGACTGGGCATATACATCACCAAACTCCGCTCGAGACTCTTTAAAGCCTACCGTGTTAACGTTAGCAATGTTATTTGCTGTTGTATCTAAGTCTCTTTGTGCAGCTGACACGCCACTTAATGCTATGTTAAAAGACATACTTTATTTCTCCTGTTAACCGCCGATTTGAATGACATCTTTAAGTGTGACACTAACATCGCCGTCCAAATTTAGAATGATACCTTGACTACTTGCAGCCAAACTGACGCTGTCTACATGTCTGTTAATTGCTGTTGGAACTACTATTGATTCACCGCCCACTTCACCTTGTGCACGTACTACATAATTTCCTGCCGGCATTGCATTGCCGCTTGCATCGGTTCCATCCCAATTAAATTCAACATTGCCAGCGGTTTGTGTACCAGCATTTATTGTTTTAACCACTTCACCAATCTCATTTTCAATGGTGATTTCTAAGCCTTTAACACTTTGCTCAGCGATAATCACACCAGAGACCCCTTGCCCCTCAGAAGCTACATAGCCAATATCACCTTGCAGCAATACTTGCTGACCAATCAAACTCGATGCCTGTAATGCTTGGTTTGAGGTCATGGAAGTAGCAAAATCACTGAATTTTGAATTTAGCTGTTCTATGCCGTCGGCCATAGTAAAGCTGGTCATTTGGGCAACCATTTGATCATTGTCTACAGGTTTAGTCGGATCTTGATTAGCTAACTGCTCAGTCAATAGAGAGAAGAAGTCTTCCTGAGACAAAGTTTGATTGCTGTTATCTTCCACTGCGGCCGATTCAGGTTGCCAATAAAGCGAACTGTTTAACCCATTGTTTACTGTTTCCACAATTGTTCCCCTGAATCTATGATGCTGCTAGGTCGATTAGCTTTCATCTTATTGTCCCTGTCCAAGTCTTAACACTCGTCTAAATATCCGTTTAGTCGTATCCGCGACTTGTACATTGGTCTCGTATGCTTTGGATGCAGACATCATGTTAGCCATTTCTTCAACCACATTAACGTTGGGTTTATAGATATATCCATTTTCATCTGACATAGGATGACCAGGGCTATATTCAATCTGCAGCGGCTTAGCGCTTTCAACAATACCTAACACTTTCACTCTAGAGCCCGGATTTTGCTGACCTAGAGCTTGATTTAATTCAGCTGCAAATACAGGGTGACGCGCTTTATAAGTCTGGTCATAACTACTGCTAACACTATTTGCATTAGCTACATTACTGGCCGTAGTGTTCAAGCGAACACTTTGTGCACTCATGCCGGTGCTGGCGATGTCCATTACGTTAAATAAGCTCATTATTGCTGCCCACCTTTAATTGCTTTTTTCATGCCGCTGATCTTGCCATTCAGAAACTCCATGCCGGCCTGATAACGTAAACCGTTATCTAAAAAGGTGTTTCTTTCGATTTGTACATCCACCGTATTACCATCACCCGTATCAGGCTGATCCGGAACACGAAACTTCAGCTCACCAGAACCTTGCATAGAACCTTTAATGTGATTGTCGTGAGTACGCTTTAAGTTATGGTTTTGAGAATACTGTGCTGATTTCATGGCTTGTTTAAAATCAATATCGCGGGCTTTATAACCAGGCGTATTTGCATTGGCTAGATTGCCAGCAATAATTTCCATGCGTTGAGTACGAACTTGCAATGCTTGGTGATGAAAACCCATCAATTTATCTAAGTTGATAGCCATGTATTTCTCCTCTATTGAGCGAGACAAAGCAAAGGCTGTGCCATTAGATAGAATAAAGTAAAGATAAAGAGCTAAAGTGAGGTTTTATAGAGGTTTCTTAAGGTAATAAAGGCCGGGGCTACATCTAACCATAGTGAATTTATCACTCAAACCGGATAGAGATTCAGAGGCACCTAGGAATAATATGCCATCGTCTTGCAGGCTAGCGGCAATTTTTTGCAGGATCAGCTTTTTCACTTCAGGTGAGAAATAAATAAGCACATTTCGACAAAACACTATGTCGAATTTACCAACAGATGAATAACTCTCTAGCAAGTTAATAGATTTAAAAGTAGTCAAGGCTCTGACTTGTGATTTTAATCGTAGTTTGTCGTTATCTGCAGGTTCAAAAAAATCGGACTTAAAATGTTCAGGTAAACCACGAGAAATAGCCAATTGATCGTATTCAGCTGTTCTACATTGTTGCAACATCTCTTCGGAAATATCAGTACCAACAATTTCGACACCCGATCTAAAACTATTTGGTTGTTGTTTTTTAAAATTCAAAATCGTCATGGCAACAGAGTATGCTTCTTGGCCAGAAGAACAGGCCGCACTCCAAATACGAAATCGTTTATTGTTACTAGAAAATTGTTTCAGTAGAGTGCTTTCAAGTAATTTAAAGGGGTAATCGTCACGAAACCACAAGGTCTCGTTAGTTGTCATGGCTTCAATAGCTGCTTTTTGATGCTGCCGGTTACCTTTGACCACTGAGTCAATATAGGCATTTATAGAAACACAGCTAAACCGTTTGATTAGAGGAGTAAGCCGACTGCGTACTAAGTATTGCTTATTATCTCCTAGAACAATGCCACAGGCTTGCTCTAGGAAATTACTAAAATCGACATAATGAAGTTGATCGAAATCTTTATCTGTCACCTAATGATCTCTAAAAGCAAGGCTTTGCAACTCGGCATAGACAACATCCCATTTCAATTAACTGAATTCATATATTTCAAAGCTAAACTAGTCGTTTCCAAACCATTTTTGCACTGAAGTTGCCAATTCATCGGGATGAAATTTAGCAATAAAATCATCCGCCCCAACTTTTTCAACCATTGCCTGATTAAACACACCACTAAGTGAAGTATGCAAAATAACGTGCAGTTTTTTGAGTTCGGGCGTGTTTCTAATTTCAGCTGTGAGCGTATACCCATCCATTTCAGGCATTTCGATATCTGATATCAATACCCCAACTTTATCGGTTATATCACCAGTCTCGGCTGCGAGCTCTTTAAGCCTATCAAGAGCCTTTTGACCATCTTTGGCTAATTCAATATTTAACCCAAGAGCAGATAGTGCCTTTTTTATCTGATTACGAGCGACTGAAGAATCATCGGCAATAAAAATTATCTTATCAAATTTATTATCAACTTTTAATCCGTCCGCCACTTCAGTGCTCAAATCCGTATTAACAGGTGAAATTTCGTTGAGAATTTTCTCAACATCCAAAATTTCTATTAACTCGTTTTCTATTTGCGTTACTGCGGTCAAGTAACTTGCTCTACCACTACCTTTTGGTGGTGGCATAATAGACTGCCAATTAGTATTAATAATTCTTTCAACAGAGCCCACTAAGAATCCTTGAACTGAACTATTATATTCGGCGATGATAATAAACGCAGTGCTCAAGTCTTCAATTTTCTTGCCGCCTGTTGCCAAACTCATGTCAATCACAGAGATAGTTTGTCCACGAATATGAGCAATACCTCTGACCAACTTATTTAATTTTGGCATCGAAGTTAATGGCGGACACTGCAATACTTCACGTACTTTAAATACGTTAATACCAAATCGTTGTCTTGAATTAAGTTTAAACAACAATAACTCTAATCTGTTTTCACCAACCAACTGAGTACGTTGATTGACCGAATTCATAATCTCAGACATGCATTACTCCAATACGAATTAAAAGCGGCGTAACTTTTGCTTATGTACAACTTGAGTATAAAAAAATTGCATAAAACCGCAACTAATTGACACTTAACGTCACTCATTAACTGAGCCTAGCAATAGTAACCGAAAATTTTCTATTCTAGCGTCTAAATATTGACGCCTTTGCTTTCGTTAATATGCCCATAGCATAGACAACTTAACAACAAGTGAACATGAATAAATTACATTATTATCAAGCATTAGCCAGACTGTTCGCAATAAGTACTTGTTTGTATACAGGTATAACGGCGGCAGATGAAAATAGTTTAACGAAACAGCAATTGATTAGCCAAGCCGAGCAATTTGTTTTAAGTCAACTTGATCCTGACAATATCAAAACCATTGATATTGTGGCTATGCCCATTGATAAACGTGTTCAAGTACCAGCTTGTAGCTCGGAGCTTACGTTCTCTTCCAGCCCAGAATCTCTTAGTCAATCAAATGTTACGGTAAAAGCCCAATGCAACGACAACAACTGGTATATGTTTATGGTCGTAAAAGCAGTTGAGACTCAACAGGTTGTTATTATCTCTAGCGCAGTCAGCCCGGGAACATTATTAACCAAGAGTAATGTTCGAGTGATTAATATGGATAAAAAACGCTTAAGATCCACCACATTTGCCGATATAGAAGATGTGCTTGGTGCTAGAATAAAGCGTCGCGTTTCAGCAGGCAGACCAGTCGACCCGAATAACTTATGTTATGTGTGTAAGGGCGACAGAGTCACTATTTCTGCAGGTACCTCAAGTATGCAGGTAAAGACTAGTGGGGTTGCTTTAGAAGATGGTAGAATGGGTGAAACAATTCAAGTAAAAAATAGACGTTCTAATAAAAAAATATATGCGCAAGTTACTAGTACTGGCCAGGTAGAAATTAGTATTTAATCTTATCTGGCGACAGCTAAATTTAGTCTCTATACATTTAGTGCTGAAAACTGATTTTTTTGCTAAAGTATTCGAGATCGTGGCCGATATCTAGAACGAGGTTAAATAAAGGTGGGGGATCTTCATTATGTCTATTAATAATATAAACAACGATAGCCCTAAAACGGCAGTTGATAACCAGAAACTTAGTCAGCAACAGCAGGCTTTGAATAATGGTAATGCGCAACAAGCAAGCGCGCAGAAAAATGCCACGGCTGTTGCTCGTCAGGACTCAGTGTCATTGACATCATCTGCACAGCAACTTAGTCAGGTTCAAAAGAAAGGCGCAGAAGCACCAGTTAATCAGGAAAAAGTTGATCGATTGAAAAAAGCCATTCAAAGTGGTGAATATCAAATTAACCCTGAATCATTGGCACAGAAAATTTCAGCGTTAGAATCAGAAATATTTGGTACTAAAGCGTAAAGGCAGCATAATGAATGCTGTCTTTACCTATGATAAACCTTATGTCTGAATTAAAAAAAGCAATAACCAGTCAACATAAGTTCTTATTAGAATTACAACAAATTCTAGAAACAGAACTACACCTTATCAGTAGCAGAGATGCTGAATCACTGATCAACATGTTAAAAACCAAAGAAGCATTGTTAGATTCAGTTCAACAACAAGATGCTGTAATCGCTGAGTTGTACGCAAACACCAGCCAAGATCAAAAAGAAGACCAAGAGCTTGTTACCCTATTTAACCAAGCAAAAGAAATGGTTGCTCAATGCCAATTTCGCACCCAAATTAATCAAACTGCAGTAGAACAAGGCCAATTACGTTTAGAACACTTACGTAACCTATTAATAGAATCCAGAGCTAAAGAGTCAATGACCTATGATAAGAGCGGTCGTACTCAAGGTGGTGGTTTAGGTGGTGGAACCAGCGCTTAAGCTGGCAGCCGCTGTAAGTAAAAACGACCTAATCATTTAAAGACAATCCTGCTTTTTCTTTTTATTTATTGCTAGTCACTCAAAGCAGGTTTTAATAATAGTGCACTTTTTTAACACGCTTTGGGCGTGCCGTGGAAAGGTAAAGGTCATTAACCAATTTAAAGTCTAATTCTAACTCGGTCGCATAGGTATCATTCCCTACTGGATAACTCTTGACTACTTTAGCCCCTCTAATCACGCCTTGTACTGAGCTATCTAAACGCGTGTTTTGTATCACTAAACTTGCTAAAGACTGACCACTGTCAACTTTTTGTCCGTATACCTGCTCAGTCAATTCGCGATATGCATCCAACTTTGAGGCCTTAAGTGCCATTAACATCCTACTAGATTCACTTGCCCCATTTTGCACAGAGATAGGAGCATAACCAACAGCCGAAATAACCGGATAGGTATCAGGCGCAACGGTTTCCCACTCAACATGTTTATTCAATAGACTTGAACAACCAGACAAACATACACTTAACATGACTGCTAAAGCTAAATGCCTGCGGCTTAGTTTGTTAACGCTTAGTATTTTCACCATTTTCATAACACTCTGTTATTTACTAAATCAATAGCATGCTAATAATCTTTCTAAGCAATACAAAGCAATAACCATACCCAAAAACCACTTTTCTCAGTTAGGTATGATTTGTGCTTAGTTAACCTCAAAAGATAATCAGTCTGAAATTTGACGATATGTCATCACAACATTCACTTTGCCCATGTTTAAAAGGTAAGTTATGCAAGTAGCTAAAATAATACTAATAAGCGCCGTTTTGATGTTACTTGTTAGTAGCCGCCCAGTAATGGCCATTTGGTTCGAGGCCACAGGTCAAGCGGTTATCCACAACGGTGAAAAGGAAGCTGCGCGCCAACAAGCCACGCAAGAAGCGATTAAACAGGCGCTACTGTTCTCTGGAGCGTCAGTAAAAAGCATTCAGTCTCTTGCCAATGGATTACTTGAAGACGATCGCTTTGAAATTCGCGCATCAGGAGAAGTGAATAATATTGAGCTGATAGATGAGATTTACCACGACGACTTCGTGACGGTTTCTATAAGAGCAGATATATTTCCACAAGAAGCCTTATGCGCTGCTTCCGACTACAAAAAAAATATCGTAACCACCTGGTACAACATTAATAAACGGCAACAAGCTGCCGTCGGCAATCTTTATGACTTTGGCAAGGTGTTAGCTAATAAGCTAAAAGAAGAATCCCAAAATCATGCCAGACATTCAATTATCCACCGGGTTGAGCCCTACTATTTAACGCCATTGGATACAGAAAAAAAAGCAACCGCATTTAATCTCGCAAAAAAAACCGAGGCCCAATATGTATTATTTGGAGAAATATTAGAGTTTGCGGTAGAAACACCTAAAACATCAGGCTTAGCCTTTTGGAAAAGTGACCAAAGTGAGCGAAACCTGACATTAGCTTTCTCAATGTATGACGGCAACTCTGGTGAAATGGTTTTCCAAACAACACAAAACATGTCCGCCCAGTGGAATTTTGACTTACACGCCTCTTTAGACAGCAATAGTCGGCAATTGTGGGATTCAACATTTGGCTCCGAAACCGAAAAGTTAATTCAATCGGTTATCCAATCAATAGATGAATCAGTCAGTTGTTTGCCAGCCTATGGACGAGTTTTAAAGGTTACTGGCGAGAGCCTGAGCATTAACATTGGTAAACACAATGGTGTAAAACAAGGGGACAAATTAACCTTGTTTCAAGTCAATCAGTTTTTTGATGCGCAAAATTTCCCACACAGGCAATTTCAATTACACCCAGAAGCAGTTGTAGTGAGACAAGTGTTTGCCGAAACAGCCGTAGTCGAGTCTTTAACAGGCGCCCCTTTGGCTAATATTCAACCAAACGATTTTGTCGCTCGCCGATAAAATCAATAGAGGGTTTAAATCCCGCGTCAGCTAGTACATAATGCCCGGCGCTAAATTCAGTCCCTGTAGTTTAATGGATAAAACAAGGCCCTCCTAAGGCTTAGATCTTGGTTCGATTCCAGGTGGGGACGCCAAAAATCAGATTATTTCCGCTCAGTTAAAAACATTCTAGATTTTGACTATCCCAAAACTGACATAGCTATGTATAATCAAGGACATATTCACCCTACCAAAGACAAACATGGCGACCGACCCTATAGATGACATGCCAAAAATCAGGCTAGATAAAGATGACTTAGAGTCTTTTCATCGCACTAGAGCGCAATCCACTAATAAAAGCGCAAAAAAAGACAGTGTGCCGGATGAGCCTTCTGCTAAATCGAACTCTCCATCTTGGTTTGCCATTTTGTTGTTACTTATCATTATTGTTGGCGCAGCTGGGTATTGGTCGTTTGAACAATTTAAAGTATTACAAAACGCACAAAGCCGCATTACTGAACTAGAAAGCCGCCTGTCTGCAACAGGTGAAGATATGGATCAATCGGCTGCAGCATTGCAGGTTAAGGTATCTGAACTTAGTGCTAAGACAGAACATTTATGGTCAGAAATGGATAAACTTTGGGCTTCTGCTTGGCGACGTAATCAGTCTGAAATTGGCGCATTGAATAAAACCGTCATGACATTGAAGGCTGCCACTGAAAAAAGCACCCAAAGTTTGAGCAGTGACACGGCTAATAACAATACAAGCATTGGACTAGTTAAAGAGCAACTGGAAAATCAGGCTAACTTGCTCAAACAATTAAATGAAAAGCTTAGCCAAATTAGTAATGTAGATGCCGATTTTGAGCAGCAACTCGCAAGCCTACGTGAAAAGCTGATCTCAACAGCATTAGGTAATAATGGTCTAACAGATCAAATTGATGAATTACGTCGAAGGGTAACGGCAGCAGAGAAAAAAGCCAATCAAGTAGAAAAGATGCTTACTGGGCCAACTTCGTAGCCCCTAATTAAAGACAAAAAAATAGAGCGCTTAGCGCTCTATTTTTTTGTCTGGTGTTGGGTTTATTCAGCGGGACTTTCATCCGCTCTTTTAGCAGCCGACTCTTTGATTAAGGTCTGTAACTCACCTTGTTGAGTCATTTCCATAATGATGTCACAACCGCCGACAAATTCACCTTTGACATATAGCTGGGGAATGGTGGGCCAGTCAGAGTAGTCTTTGATGCCGGACCGGATTTCTTCATCGGCCAGCACATTGACGTCGGTGTAATCGACGCCAATGTAATTCAATACACCAGCTACCTTAGAGGAAAAACCACATTGCGGCATGTCCTTGGTGCCCTTCATGTAGAGCACCACGTCGTTGGCTTTGACGGTTTCGTCGATACGTGTTTTTGCGTCTGTCATGTCGCGTTTCCTTACTTCGTTGCGCCACAGGCGCGTTATTTCATCATGCGGCGGTCTTTGGCTAGTTGGATTTCTCCAACCGCTCATTTTTGTCGTGAATCCTATTGACCACTTTCGTATTGGCCTCTTCTTGTCCTAGCTCAACCTTTTCCGTCATTACGC
Source organism: uncultured Paraglaciecola sp. (assembly GCF_913020055.1). Taxonomy (GTDB): domain Bacteria; phylum Pseudomonadota; class Gammaproteobacteria; order Enterobacterales; family Alteromonadaceae; genus Paraglaciecola. Next base: position 35,765 of record NZ_CAJWCF010000045.1, read on the forward strand.
GCGGTTTGGGTTGAAACTTGGATAGCGGCGTCCGACGATTGCGCTTTAAATAGGCTTCGAAAGCAATTGCTGCAACCACTAGCGCGATAACACCGCTAAGGATCCAGGACGCTGTGCTCATTCAGGCGCTTTGGTAGTCAGTCCCAATGCGTGGATTTCGCCGTTGGAGCCGTCCATTTTGCCCTTTAGCGCGGCCATTACAGCACGTTGCTGTTGCACCCGGTTCTTGCCACGAAAGCTCTCGTCGATCACTTCGGCTGAGAAATGAACACCATCATCGCCCATTACAGTGATCTTGGCATTGGGGAAGCTCTCGCGGATCAGCGCTTCATTAATGATCTTGTCCGGCCCGATGATCAAGTCTTGGCCTCTGGGCCGATCTGGCCTGAAGATATAAAGGATTTGCTTGCCAACCCCCTTGATCCAGGGTGCGAAGGAAAAGCCCAGCAGATGCGTCATCCCGAAGATAGCTTCAGTGTATCCGTGGCTGTCGGTGGAATGAATGTCGCTTTTGACGACGTCATTGCACATGAGCCCGTCGATCACGAACGCGCTCTCCCGGTCGGCGGCGCTGATCATTAGTGAGTGCCAGAGTATGTGGCGTTCATCGACGAAGGTGTAAGCGCTGACGCCCTGACCTTGCCCGAAGTATTTGAACGACCGGCTGGCTGCGAGGCTTTCACCGCGCACCTCAAATTTCTGCCCGTCACTGGCGGTATGCAGCTTGTCCGCCTCGTTGCGATAAATGTTCGGCAGCTCCATCTCGTCCATGACCTTGACCTTGACCTTGACCTTGACCTTGACCTTGACCACCGCATCGTTGGCGGCGCGGATATTGTCGAGGGAGAAGCGCCAGTTGACGACATGTTCCAGCTCGCCCTCGGTGACCCGCGAGAATATGCGCGCCATTTTGCGCACGCCAATACCGCAGCCGAGCCCCATGATCCCGGCCAGAAGCGCGGGACGGGAAACCGCCTGTCGGATGTGGGTCTGCTGCCAATGTTCAAACGCGCCGAGCATCCCGCAATGGTTGTTGACGGTTTCCAGAACCTGCGCGAGCGGCACATCGTGCCGCTGGGGAAAGAGATAGCCCAACGGATCGGCTTCACGGGCATCGAGCGCCGGGGTAGCAATGTGAAAAATCCCATCCTTGCGCAGCTTCAGGTGGGGATTGCTGGCCGCGCGACCATTCGTTGCCTGGTATTGAGCGG